>JAILEP010000134.1 GCA_024697825.1 Acholeplasmatales bacterium | reverse complement strand
TGTTAAGCCTGTCTTTACTTTTAAAAAGTGGCTTTATTATTATTTTTTTATTAAAGTTTCTTAACAACGTAGTTGTTATTGGCGTAAATAGACAAAAAAGAAGCTGTTAAGATTTTTAGTTTCTTAACAGCCCCTTCTTTTGCCTTTTAACCGAAGAAATTAGTTTCATACATCTCGTTAAAGATTTTAATCTTTTCAACTAGATGCTGAGCTGAATTTAAGAAATCAGCCTTATATTCATCTGGTTCTTCTATTGATTCATCAATATATTCAATATCATCTTCTGCTGAATAATCAATTATTAGCATCTTATCATTAAAGATAATTTTTAATTCATGAGAATAGAATATATTATCAAAATCATCATCAGCGTTAAAAATAGATACACCTACGTAATATTTATTCTGGTATTTAATACCTAATAAATCTAATATAGTTGGAACAATTACATATGGATTTACAAATAAATTATATTCATTATTACCAGAATTTCTAGCTCTATATAAAGCATTTAATACTGGATTATACATAATCATAATTGTTTCATACTGATTAACATTTTCAACTGAGCTACTAACACCATATAAATAATTCTTTAATGGAGCACAGCCCTGAGATTCATAATAAATTTCATGGTCGCCATATAGGACAATTAAGGTATTATCAATCTGACCAGTTTCTTCAAGTCTTTCAAGAATTGAACCTAAGGCAATATCAAAATTCATCATTGCTGCCTCATAATTTCTATATTGGCCTAAAATTTCCTCATAATGCTCAGTAGTTAATGGATCTAAAGAAAGGATAGGATTAACCCATGCACCACTTTCCTCTGCATCCATAATCTTTGCATAATAACCATTATCAATATAATACTGAATATTATATTCACCCTCATTGAATGGGCCATGTGATGATAATGTTGTCCAGAATGTATAGAATGGCTTTTCTGTCTTATCAGGAACTAATAATTCAAGGTTCTTCTCTGCATAATCAGAATCAAGCGGATAGTTACCATCAAATAAATCATTTTGTCCCCAAACATCGCCTTCTTGATAATACGGCATTGTATCAAAGAAATAAGCATTTTCAAATCCCATAGTTGGAATTACTGCATCTCTACCATAGAATTCACCATAATTATTATGGAAATATGATGTAGTATAGCCCTGATTCTTAAGAATTCTCGCTAAGCTAAATGAATTGTTATAGCCTGTAGTTGAAAGTGGCATTTCTGTTGAACCATTTATACCAATAAATTCAGAAATATTTGTTTTATTCTTGCTATAACAATTGTTGAATTTAATACCACAATTTTGTAAATTATATAAATTAGGAGTAAGCTCCTCACAAATTGCACCTGGTACACCAGTTTCAATCATGATTTCTAAAACATTCATATTCATATCTGCAAGCTTTCCAGTATAGAAATTCTTTGCTGCATATGAATTATCAGCTTCTAAATATTTATCTACATCATCCTTATATGAAACTACGAATGAATTAAGCTCACCAAAGCTATAATTTAATAAGCCATATTTCTTTAAAGCACTTCTTTTTAAAATATCTGATGTATATGTAACAATCTCTGCACCAGTATAATTCTCATATTTAGCAATATTTGCATTGTCACTCTTAATATCATTATACTGTCCAACTCTAACGCAAAATGATGTAATGATAATAAGTAAAGCTGAAATCATACCAATTGATTGATATCTTTTAGCTGTATGCGCCTCATAAGGTATTTTCTTATATACAAATACCATAAATAAAACAAACGCTGCTATAAAGCCTGCAAGCATTACGAAATACCACCAGTTAATAAAATTAAAATTGAATACCTTTACAACAGTTGATGTAAACGCAACATATTTTAATGAGAAAATATCTCCTGATGAATAATCCATAATAAGATTAGCAATCATTAGTAATGCAAATAATCCAAATAAGACACTTGAATAGATTACTGCAGATTTTTCATATCTTACAAATAATATTGGAGTTATAAATAAAAATACTGCCGAAATTTCAAAAGGCCAATAAGATACATATAATCTTCCGTATAATATGGCGTCAATAACGCATTCCATTATAAATAATAGAACAAACATATATGCGAATAATATTAATCTTCTCTTAATTATTCCACCCATTCTTTATTCACCCCATATTCCTAGGATATTATACCATATTAAAAAAGTTTATAGCAAGTAAAGAGGATTAAAAAATCGCTACCATTACTAAAATGAATTAAAATAAGTGTTTATTTAAATAAAAATAATTAGCTATTATACAATTTTATATTATTTGTATAATATTAATTCAAAAAGAAAGAGTCTTCATCAGAAGACTCAAATTAATATTCAAATAATTCATAATGAGCAATTATTAGCTTTTTAATCAAATCCATTTCTTTTTCACCCATTAAAATAGAATTGACATAAATATAAGCTGCATATGAATAATCATTTTGCTCAGTAACTAAATTAGATAAATTCTTAGGATTATATGATGTGACAATCATATTGATGATATGACTATTTAGCTTCTTTAGCTCAAGTAAGGAATTTAAGGAATCCTCTTCTTTTTTCTCTACTAAATCTAAGAAGGCCTTAATCAAATAAAATTGGCCCTTATCTAGCTTTTTATGATTTAATAATATTCTTGCCTCACTATATTGCTTATTCGCAATATAAAGGTAAGGTAGGCTATCTAATATATCTAAATTATCACCAGGATTTAGGCTTAATAACTCTTCACCGATTCTTGTTGCCTCATCTAGCTTCCATAGCTCTACATAATTGACATAAAGCTTTTTGATTAGCCATAAATATCTTTTACATTCATAATCTAATGTAAAGACATCTCTTTCCTCAAGGGGATCATAAAGGTCTTTATCAATTATATATTTTCTTTGGTCATCAATTGCATCATTTAAGAAATCTAAGAATGAAATAGTATCCTTACCAGGATATTTAGAATTTGGTACTAATTTTAAATTAACGGTATTATTAGCATCGTTTCTAGCAGATTCATACATTAAGACCTTGGCAATAACATTTCTATTTGAAATCTTATAAGCCTTAGTATAATTATTTAATCTTGCCTTTTTAGTTCTTAAATCCTTTGCATAATCAACATATTCCTCAGATAATATATCTGCATCATAATTAGGCTCATCGATAAGCTCAGTAAATTCCTTAGCTGATTCACTAGAGATATCTAACTTATTAAGTTTACAAAAGTTTTCGTAAAGCTTAATCTTTTCGTTCATCTTCTATAGTCTCCTCAGTAGTATCCTCGATTACTACCTTTTTAGTTTTAAATACAAATAGCTTTCTTGCAATATAATTCCATACTAGGACAATTCCTGTCATTAAGCACTTAAAGAAAAGCTTAACGGGATCAAATTTAACAATTATTTCCCAAGTATATTTACCATATAATGGACTTGCAAGATTAATACCTAGTTCAGTTAAGCCAAGTCCAATAAGGGATACAATTACAAATTTAACAAAGACCTTCTTACTCTTTGTCTCATTATCTGTAATATATCTATAAACAAACTTCTGTAAAAACCAGTTTACAATCAAGCCTGTTAAAAAGCCTAGGGCTGTTGCAATAACTAAATTAAGATTCTTATCAAAATTCTTTAATAATACTAAATTGAATAGGTAAAATACTGCATAATCACATACAGTTGCAATACCACCTACAATTAAAAATCTAATTATTTCTAGGATTATATCCTTCTTACTTTGTTTTTCCATACTACTGCACCACACTAAATATTATTATATAATAATTGTTTGATTTTTTATAGGTAAAAAAACAAAAAGTACTGATACAGTTGTACCAGTACTTCAAATTTGTATTATAAATGCACTACCAATTAGTTGTTTTCAAGAATCTTGATTTCAACATCCTTACCAGTTTCAGTTGTCATATAAACAATTTCACCAGCAGCATGTCCAAAAATAGCCTTTGCTAATGGAGATTCAGATGAAATCTTACCTTCGAATGGATTTGATTCACTACCTGAAATAAAGAATTCACAAACTTCTCCTGAAGCTACATACTGTACCTTAATATGAGTAGCCTGGATGATTACAACATGCTTTAATGTTGCTTCTAATTCAGCAATTCTAGCTTCGTTATCTCTCTGAGCCTCACGTGCAGATGAATAATCAGCATTTTCACTTAAGTCTCCCTGAGAACGTGCTTCATCGATTGCCTTTCTAATTCTGTCGGCTTCTTCGCCCTTTCTCCACTCTAGTTCCTTTTCAAGTTCCTGCTTACGTGCAGCGGTCATTTCAATTGGCTTGTTATTTGTCATTTTACAATTCCTCCATAGAACACTATTATATTATATCAAAACAATTCCAAAAATCAAGTTAATATATTTCACGATATTTGATTCTCCTCAATTCCTTTTGTGTTTCCTTATAGCCTGGGAACACACTTTCAAGGAGCTTATAAAAGCCTGTTTGATGATTAGGATAATAAAAATGTGCATATTCGTGATAAATTACACTTAATATTAGCCTCAATTCATATTTAGCAAGCATTGTATTAAGGATTATATATCTTCTTTTGGAAAAGCATTCTCCAAAATAGGTAGTTACTTCCTTATAATCATATTTGATATCAAACGATATCTTCATATCCTTCTTTATTTGATCCTCATATTTATAAACAATATCTCTTAGGGTTGTATTATAAAAATCATGAATGATTCCTTTAATAAATTCAGGATTATTAACTCTAGTATAGACCTTAAATTCATTCTTAAAATCATCTACTAGCACATTATCAAAATCAGATTGGATAATTACTAATTTATATTTTTCACCTAAATAATGAATAGCTTCCTCATCTATTTCTACCTTAGGCCTAACCATATGATTTAATAAAAACCTTTTATGCTTAGAAAGCATATCATAGATTTCCTTATCACCTAGCATTTTATAGGTTTTAATTCTTAAATGGTTTGGACCCTTTACCTGAATTGTAACAGAGCGATAGCTAGGCTTATAGGCAATATCAATTATTACCTCTCTATCTAAAAAATCGAGATACATAATTAATCACCAAGTCTTAATAAATCATAAGGCTTTAATGGGATATCACACTTAAATTTAACCATCTGAAGTGGATGTCTTGCAGCATCAAGAGAATTTCCATCCATATCATAAACCTCACCAATTTTAATATTGAAGGTCTTTTCTGGAGTGAATACCTCAATTACACTATTAGGCTCAAAATAATTTCTCTGCTCAACAAGTAGCATTTTATTCTCTTCATCATAGCCCTTAACAATTCCAATAAATTCCTTAGTAGGAACAGTTAAATTTAAATCATAAAGCTGCTCATTTATAGTAGGGTCTCCATATAGGAAGCCTGTAGATGTAAGTCTATTTTCACCCTTTCTAATCTGGTTTAAATAGATATTAATATCCTCTACCTTACCAGTAGCTTCATATTCATCAATTAAATGTCTATAGGCATTAACGACAGTTGCGATATAATTGATAGATTTCATTCTACCCTCAATCTTAAATGAATTAACACCAATATCCATCATTTCAGGTAAAGCCTTAATAGCACATAAATCCTTACTAGACATTGCAAAATAATCACCATCAGGATTATATTTCTTACCATCCTTAACTAAATCATAGCACCAACGACATGAATGAGCACATCCACCTCTATTAGCATCTCTATTGGTCATATTATTTGATAGCATACATCTACCTGAATAGGAAACACACATACCACCATGGATAAATGCTTCAATATCAATATTAGTATTTTCCTTAACAGCTCTAATTTCCTTTAAATTAAGCTCACGAGCAAGTACTGCTCTATCCATACCTAATTCCTCATATAAATTAACAGCTGCAGGATTTGCAGTTGAAGCCTGTGTTGAAACATGGGCCTCCATCTTTGTATGCTTCTTAACCATCTTAAGAATATATAAGCTTGATGCAATAATACAATCAACACCAGCCGCTTCTAATTGCTTAAGATAATCGATGACACCATCTGTATCTAAATTATGCATTACGATATTACATGTAACATGGATTTTAGCACCATGAGCGTGGGCAAAATCACATGCCTCCTTAATATCATCAACTGTAAAATTAGATGCTCTAGATCTAAGTGAAAATCTTTGACCACCAATAAATACAGCATTTGCGCCATAAAGGATTGCAACCTTTAGCTTTTCTAAATCTCCGGCAGGAGCTAGTAATTCAAACTTAGACATTTTTTAACTCCTCCTTCTGATATACTGAATCCTTATTAAAGAAGCCTTCCTCAGTTTCAATCTCTAAAGAATTAAATACCTTAATTGCCTCTTCCTTTGATTCATTCTTAACAATTACATTATAAAAGCACTCATTTACCTTTTTAAACTTATCCATATCCTGATATAGGGATTCTAAATAAGCATATTCAATAAATGAAAGCTCATCAAGCTTATCTAATAGGCTAATTGAATATGATCTATAAATTGTAGTACATTCATCATTTTCAATAATAGGAAGGAAATCCTTTCTAGTAGCCTCTCTTAAATATAAGTCTCCTCTTGGATACTTATCCTCATTCTTTGTTTCATATAATGATACTAAATGTCTTCTAGAATAGAACATTAATCTTCTACCAAATACCTGGTAAAAAATCTTAGCATTATCCTTTTCATTCATAAGCTTAACATCCTTTAATGTAATTTCAGATGATAAGCCACAAGCATTAACACCAAGTGAATAATATTCATTTAAATCTAAATAATTAGTAATCATTGTCTCAGGATTATAAATAACCTTATTTACAATTCCTAATTTTCTTGCAATAGCAACTGCACCTAAATCAGATACATAAAACATTAAATCTAAATCCTTATATTTAGTCATTATAGCTTCAACTGATGATAAATCAGATGGATGCATAATTCTATTAATATTTAGAATAATGCCTTTATTAAGGGATTTTAATAAAGCTATAGCCTTATCAATATCAATATCCTTATAATTTACTGCCATATGAGGAACAGCAACCAGTGCATAATCTATTGAGTCCTTTAAATATTCAATTTCGTCCATTGTATATACACTTGTAACAAGCTTCATATAGTTCCTCCTTTTGCATAAAAAATCCAGTTGCCTGGATTTTATTATTTTTAATATCTGAAGCTACCCTTACCTTTGCCCTTACCCTTTTTAGCCTTAGGCTGTGCAAAGCCAGAATAATTTCCAGTTTTCATTTGCTGCTGCATACGCTTAGCATCACCCTCGTCCATGTTCTTCATCTGCTTCATGGCCTTCTTAGTTTGCTCAAGCATGCTTCTTAATCTATTAACCTCCTGGATAGAACGACCAGAACCCTTAGAGATACGATCACGTCTCTTAAAATCCTTATCAATTAATTCAGGATGCTTTCTTTCTTCTTCAGTCATTGAATAGATAATAGCCTCAATCTTATCTAATGCCTTATCATCAACATTATTTAAAGCCTCTTTATACTGACCCATACCAGGTAGGAAGCCAAAAATCTTTGATAATGAGCCCATTCTCTTAATCATCTTAAACTGCTTTAATAGGTCATTATAGTTATAGCTTGAAGACATCATCTTCTCAGCCATAGACTTCATTTCCTCTTCATCTACATTTTCAGTAACTGTATCGATAAGTGATAATACATCACCCATACCTAAGATACGGTCAGCAAGTCTATCAGGATAGAAAATTTCCATTGCATCAAGCTTTTCACCTGTAGACATAATCTTAATAGGAATACCAGTCATTTCCTTAATAGATAAGGCAGCACCACCACGTGTATCACCATCAAGCTTTGTTAAGATGATACCAGTAATTGCAAGCTGTGCATGGAATGATAAGGCTACATTTACTGCATCCTGACCAGCCATGGCATCGACTGTTAATAATATTTCATCTGGGTTGGCGATTTCCTTAACATTTTGTAATTCCTTCATTAAGGCTTCATCAACCTGTAAACGACCGGCTGTATCGATAAATACTAAATCACAGCCATTTTCCTTTGCGTACTTTAAGCCTTCAGTTACAATCTTTTCAGCTGAAACCTTAGTGCCCATTTCAAATACAGGTACATTAATTGACTTACCAAGTGTAACTAGCTGATCAACAGCGGCTGGACGGTAAATATCGGCTGCAATTAATAAAGGCTTCTTCTTTAGCTTCTTTCTATAGAATAAAGCCATCTTACCTACTGCAGTAGTTTTACCTGCACCCTGTAAACCAACAGCCATAACAACTGTTGTACCATGCTCTTTGATATTTAATTCAACTGCTTCATCACCAAGAGTCTTCTTTAATTCCTCACGGACAATCTTAACTACCTGCTGTCCTGGATTTAAGCCCTTCATGATCTTTTCGCCTAAGGCCTGTTCCTTAATATTAGCTAAGAATTTCTTAACAACCTTATAGTTAACATCGGCCTCAAGTAAGGAAAGTCTTACCTCTCTAAGCATTTCCTCAATATCATTTTCATTAAGTTTTCCCTTACCAGTAAGACGTCTAAGTCCCATCTGTAAGCGTGAGCTTAAGCTATCAAATGCCATAATACTACTCCTTTAAAATGCTGATAATCTTATCCTTGATGCTAGAATCAAGGTCACTATCTGCAATTTCATTAATTTTCTTATTTAAACCTACTGCCTCTTCAATCTTATTTAATTCAGCAACTGTTCTTTTAATCTGATCATATACTCCATTTCTTGAAATACCATAGTTCTCTGCAATTTCAGATAATGATAAATCCATGAAATAATAATCTTCAAAATAGCCTCTTTGCTTTTCAGTTAAAAGGCCGCTATATAAATCATAAAGGGCAATAATTAATTCTCTGTCCTTCTCCATATTAGTTTTCTTCCTCGAAGAAGTCTGCGAATAATCCGTATAGATACTGCTCGATATCGAATACCTCTAAATCATCGACACCCTCACCAAGACCAATGTACTTAATAGGGATTCCCATCTCATGACGGATTGCAAGTACAATACCGCCCTTAGATGTACCATCAAGCTTAGTAAGAATAACACCTGTTACATCAGTTGCTTCCTTAAAAGCCTTAGCCTGACTCATACCATTTTGTCCTGTTGTAGCATCGATTACAAGTAATGTCTCATGTGGTGCATCAGGCATTTCCTTTTGAAGGACTCTCTTCATCTTAGCTAGCTCATTCATTAGGTTAACCTTATTTTGAAGACGACCTGCTGTATCACATAATAAAATATCATAATTTTCCTTCTTAGCTTTTGTAATAGCATCATACATAACTGCAGATGGATCAGTACCATCTGGCTTAGTTACGATATCTACACCAACACGCTTAGCCCAAACATCAAGCTGAGCAACTGCACCGGCACGGAATGTATCTCCCGCTGCAAGTAAAACCTTCTTGCCTTCCTTCTTATACTGGTTAGCAATCTTAGCAATTGATGTAGTTTTACCAACACCATTAACACCTACGAATAAAATAACTGATAGACCATTCTTATTTAGCTTTAGGTTGGCATTAACAACCTCACCATTTAGATAAATTTCAAACATACGGTCCATAATCATCTCTTGAAGCTCAATTGGCTTCTTAAGATTTTTATTCTTAACCTCATCCTTTAAGCCATCAATGAAATCTAATACTGTATCAACACCGATATCAGCCATAATAAAGATTTCCTCTAGCTTATCAAATAAGTCATCATCTATATTTTCACTTTTTTCAAGAATTTCCTTTAATGTGGATAATGCGCCTTCTCTTGTCTTATGAAGACCCATCTTGTATTTTTCTTTTTTCTTTTTATCTTTTCTCTTAAATAAATCAAAGAAACCCAAGATAATCAACTCCTTACCCAAATTTACTAACAATTTACCTCATACATTATATCATAACAATCGCGCAATAACAAACCAAAATTAAGAATAAAAGGGAAGGCATTAAGCCTTACCCTTCAACTCTTCATATTCTTCTTTTGAAACTACATTTTTACATCTAGGATATCTATTACATCCATAGAAAATGTTACCGGCATTAGCTCCACGAGTTGCAACCCTTTGAACTAAAATACCCTTCTTACACTTAGGACATGTAATATTGTCAGTGATGACTTCCTTCTTGACAGGCTCATTTGCAACTGCAACCTCCTGTACTGGCTTAGCCTCACCATGACAGTTCTTACTACATACCTCTTTACCATCATTATCTAAAATCATTGGTGAATTACAATCTGGACAGATATTTCCAGTTGGCTTACCACTAAATACTGCCTTACACTTAGGGAAATTAGAGCAACCATAGAATTTATTGCCCTTATTCTTACCACTCTTGGCAATACGCTCTACCATATGACCCTTGCCACATACTGGACATGGAATTAATTCTTCCTTTGGCTCACTACATCTATTAGAGCAATATAAATTGCCATCCTTATCCTTTAGCATAATTGAACCACAATTTGGACATACCTCATTTGTAGGTAAATCACTAAATGTAGTCTTGCATCTAGGATAATTACCACAAGCGTAGAATACATTACCCTTATTCTTACCGCTCTTAGCAACTCTTCTTACAATATTCTTCTTACCACATACTGGACATAAAATACCAGTATCATCCTCATCATGCTCTTCCTTCTTGATATATTTACAAGCTGGATAATTAGAGCAGCTTACGAATTCTCCAAACCTACCTTTTCTGATTACTAAATTATGGCCACATACTGGACATATTTCATCAGTCATAATAGGGTATTTAGATTCCATATTACCCTTAGCATAATCAACAAGTGGCTGGAATGAGCTATAGAACTGCTCAAGCTCATCAAGCTTATCCTTTTCACCATTTGCAATCTTATCTAGGTCAAGCTCCATATCAGCTGTATATTTAACATTAATAATATCACTGAAGAAATCAGCAAGCTTTTCAACAGTTAAAATACCCTGCTCGCTAGGAACTACCTGCTTCTTTTCAATTGAGACATATTTTCTTTCCTTAAGAGTAAATAGAGTTTGAGCATATGTAGATGGACGTCCGATACCTAAATCCTCCATCTCCTTGATTAATGCAGCCTCTGTATATCTCTTCTTAGGCTCAGTTTGCTTATCTAATATTTCAATCTTATCAGCATCAATATATTCACCAAGAGGTAAATCAGGAAGTAAATTCTCCTCTTCCTCCTCTTCGTTCTTATAAATCTTTTGGTAACCATCAAATGTCATTACAGAACCACTCATTGACCAAGTTGTTCTATAATTTTCTAAGATGATCTTAGTAGATTTATATGTGGCATTAGCCATTAATGATGCAATTGTTCTATTATAAATTAGCTTATAAAGCTTATATTCATCACTAGTTAAATAAGGCTTAACTAATTCAGGAGTTCTAGATATAGATGTAGGTCTAATACCTTCATGAGCATCCTGAGCTGCCTTTTGAGCTCTAATCTTAACCTTACCAACATACTTAGAGCCATATGTCTCCTCAATATATTCCTTAGCCTCATTTACAAATGATTCAGCAAGTCTTGTTGAATCAGTACGCATATAAGTAATTAAACCGACTGTTTCAGTACCGATATTCTTACCTTCATAAAGGCTTTGAGCAGTTTGCATTGTACGTGTAGGTGCAAATCCTAGCTTAATATTTGCATCCTGCTGCATAGTAGATGTTGTAAATGTAGGATATGAAGCTTTAGAAACATTCTTAGTTTCAATATCTGAAACCTTAAACTTTTCAAGCTCCTTCATTAATTCCTCTAGAATACTTCTATCCTTAATTCTATTTTTAGAATCAATCTTATTACCATCTAATGTATTTAATTTAATCTTATGGCCCTTATATTCAGCCTCAATTTCAAAATAATTTTCTGGAACGAATGCTAAAATTTCCTTTTCAAGATTAACAACAAGCATTAACGCAACAGACTGAACTCGACCAGCTGATTTGGATTTAATCTTTCTTTGAAGAAGTGTTGATAGCTCAAAACCTAAAATTCTATCAATCATTCTTCTTGTTTCCTGAGAATCGACCATCTTTAAATCAATCTTATGAGGCTCTAAAATAGCCTCTCTAACTGCATCCTTAGTAACCTCATGGAATTCAATTCTATTGTCCTCATTAAAATCTAGGTCTAAAACCTTAGCTAAATGATAAGCAATAGCCTCACCCTCACGGTCGGGGTCGGTTGCAAGTAAAACCTTTTTACCAGCGCACTGCTTCTTAAGGTATTCTACTAATTCAGTTTTATCAGGATTGATCTTATATGTAGGGATGAATCCATGCTCAATATCAATACCAAGTCCACCCTTACCACTCATCGCAAGATCGCAAATGTGTCCCTTTGAAGATAGAACTGTATATCCTCTTCCAAGGTAAGTACCAATAGTTTTTGATTTACTTGGTGACTCAACAATAATTACAGTTGCCATGTTTCCAACCCCTTTCGTAAACAAATAATAGACCCAAAAAACTCCAAAGTCAAGGACGATTTTTTTGAGAAAATCCTTATATTATATATATTAGATATAATATAGAAAATTTGACAAAAATAAAAAGGATAGCCGAAGCCATCCTATTATATATAATATTAACAATCAGCATTAATCATTGCCGCATTAATGCTTACAATCTGAGTATCACTATTATAAGTGAAATAAGCAGTATTATGTCTATTCTGCTGATATTCATCAAAGCCAATACAATGTAGGGCGATAATACCCCTTACATATTTTTCCTTATCTAAATCAGTATTCTTATCTTGAAATTCATCTGGATAAGCAGCCTCATATTTAGCTGTAATCTCAGGAATAGTACCTGAACCACCCAAATCTCTAACAATACAAATTGCCTTTTCTATTTCTCTCA
>JAILEP010000131.1 GCA_024697825.1 Acholeplasmatales bacterium | reverse complement strand
TAATTCAAAATAATTAGTCTCAGATAATGTTCTTAAATACATTAAATTTTCTTGATATGTAATATTATTATCCTTATAATCACATTCAAATTCTATAATAGAATCAGTTATTGGAAATGTATCATTTTCATATAAAGACTTAGCTAAGCTAACATAAGATCTAACTACACCAAGCTTTGAATAATCGCTAACCTTTTCATAATTGCTTGTTGCAACATTATAGGCAGCTAAGCCATTTTCAGTACCAGAAAGCGTATCTAGTACCTGTGAATATACCTCAATATATTCGTTTCTAGTTTCATTTTCTACTGTAACTGAAGATGAAGACTGAGTGGTTGCTGCACCACTAGATTGAACTGCTGCACTAGGTAAAAAAGCCCCACTTGTTTCTGCTGCTGTACCACTTTGTTCTGTTGCTGCAGAACCATCTCCTACTTCAGATGTAGAATCATTTGAGCTTGGTGAAGCTGCATAATTTGCACCCTCTTTTGGAGTACTACTATTTGAAATAACAATAACTGTTGCGACTAAAGCAGCACCTGCAAGCGCAAGTGGTGCGGCAGCGAACATAATTTTTAGCTTACTTCTTACTGGAGTATGAAGAAAAGTACTTGCGTACTTATCATAAATTTCCTGTGAGGTAGGCATTTCTGGCTCTGGTCGATTCTCTTCTATATTTTTAAATAAATCTCTTAAATCGTCATTAATGTCACTCATGTTTGTACTCCTTTCTTAAAATTTCTAGTGCACGCTCTCTTCTTTTTCTGACTAGAGCCTTGCTAATTTTAAGTACCGATGCAATGAAGTCATCAGAGTAGCTTTTATAAAATGATAACATGATAATGTCCCTATATTTATCCGGAAGATCATTAACCATGTGAAGTAAAACCCTATTCTTTTCGGATAGCTGGTCCGGAGTATAGGATACGACCTCATCATTGTATACTACCTTTTTATTTCTCTTAATAAAATTAAGAGCTACATTGATAGTCATCCTGATTAAATAATATTTCTCATCATCAAGTGTCGGAAACTCTTTATGTAATTTTAAATATTTCATGAATACATCCTGAACTATATCCTCTGCGTCAGCCTTATTTAACGTATAGCCATAGGCTACTGAATAAAGCTCTTTGCTAAAGAGATTATATCGTTCATTAAAATATTCATCGGAATATATGGCGCCCATATGTTTCCTCCCACATCTATATAACAAACTAAATCACACATTTGTGACATTTTCTTTGTAAATTATTTTAACATTTTTATTTGTAAAAAAAAAGACCAGTTATTACTGGTCAATCTTACTTAGCAGATTTAAATAGGCACTGATCGTATCTATCTGATTCACCAATCATATTATAATACTGCATTGCCTTGGCATAATCGCCATTTAATTCATATAGGTATGCATCTTTTGCAATACCATCATGGTCACTTCCTGCAATTCGCTGAAAGCCTACAAGCTCATGGTGACCATGTCTTAATAATACTCTTTCTAAGCCAGTGAAATATAAATCTCTATATTCCTTATCAGGCTCATCAGATGTATAGTTTTCAATATCTACTGCAAACTTTCTCTTTAAATCAGAGTCAATTTGTCTATAACCAAGCTCATCTAATAGAGTCTTGTATACTGCTTCATATACTTCCTTTTCATTAGCTGTAACATCACCCATCATATTAAATGCTTCCTGGTCCATTTGATAGCATAAATCAATAGACTCTAGGCTTTGAGTTCTTACACCTAAGAATTTTAACATTTCTTCAATACTCATTATCAAGCACCACCCAAATGCGTAAACGCACTCCCATTTTAGCACATCATAATAGACTTTAAAAGAAAATTTTATTCTTTTTTATTTCGTATATCCGAAATTTTGAAAAAACTCATTCTTGAAATCTAATAATCTATCTTCCTTAATTGCCTCTCTAATATCATGCATTAGATTCTTTAAGAAATATAAATTATGATATGTAATTAATCTCATTCCAAGAATTTCCTCACTCTTAACTAAATGATTTAAATAGGCAGCACTATAATTTTTACATACTGCACAATTACATTTAGGATCAAGTGGCTCATGCATATTGACAAACTTCTGGTTTTTAACCTGAACCTTACCATATGATGTAAATGCTGTACCGTGTCTTGCGTTTCTTGAAGGCAATACACAGTCGAACATATCAATTCCATTCATAGAACCAACAATTAAATCATCAGGAGAGCCTACACCCATTAAATATCTAGGCTTGTCCTTAGGCATAATTGTAGATAGATATTCAAGCATTTCATACATGTCCTTCTTTGATTCACCAACTGATAAACCACCAATTGAATAACCAGGGAAATCAATTTCCATTAGCTTTTCTAGACAGTATTTTCTAATTTCCTTATTTCCACCACCCTGGACAATACCAAATAGGGCCTGTGTATCAGGATTCTTGTGAGCAAGCTTACCACGCTCTGCCCATCTAATTGTTCTATCGACAGAATTCTTCATGTATTTTTCATCAGAATCAAATGGTGGACATTCATCAAACGACATGATGATATCAGCACCTAAATTATTCTGAATAGCTATTGACTTTTCAGGTGATAAGAACAGCTTTTCACCAGACTTGTGATGACGGAATTCTACTCCCTCTTCTGTGATTTTTCTAATCTTAGATAAAGAGAATACCTGGAAGCCTCCACTATCAGTAAGTAAAGCTCCATCCCACTTCATAAATCCTCTGATACCACCAAAATCCTTAATTAGCTCATCACCTGGCTGAAGCCATAAATGATAAGTATTACCAAGAATTAATCCATCTGAAACCTCTTTAACCTCACTTGGAATTAAAGTTTTTACATTAGCCTTAGTTCCAACTGGCATAAAGATAGGTGTTTCAAAATCGCCATGAGGAGTATGAAGAATACCATATCTGGCTCCTGTCTGCTTACACGTATGAATTAATTCGTACCAAACAGGTGGTTTCATTAACGCACTCTCCTAACAGATTCCATAACTACCTTGCCAAGTGGCTTATCGTTATAATCTACTCTTTCATTTGCAATCTTATCAACAACCTCAAAGCCCTTAACAACTACACCGAAGGCTGCATAATTACCATCTAGATGTGGTGCATCCTTATGCATAATAAAGAACTGGCTTGAAGCTGAATTTGGGTCCATTGCACGTGCCATAGAAATAACACCTGCAGTATGTAATAATTCATTCTTTACTCCGTTTGAAGCAAATTCACCCTTAATCTTATTCTTAGAACCACCGATACCGATGCCCTTAGGGTCACCACCCTGAATCATAAAGCCCTTAATAACTCTATGGAAAATAATTCCATCATAGAACTTATCATCTACTAAAGATAAGAAATTCTTTACTGTTATAGGTGCAACCTCAGGGAATAATTCTACTGTGATCTTACCAAAATCAGTAACATCGATTTCAACCTGTGGGTTTGTATTATTTAATAATTCCTTAGCGTTCATAAATTTTCCTCCTTAATGAATGAACATTGCATCACCAAATGAGAAGAATCTATATTTCTCCTCTACGGCATGCTTATATGCAGTTAGAATATTTTCTCTTCCTGCAAGTGCTGATACTAGCATAATTAATGTTGACTTAGGTAAATGGAAATTAGTAATTAATGCATCAATTGCCTTAAACTTATATCCAGGATAAATGAAAATGTTAGTATTTTCACATGTCGCCCTAAAGCCAACGCCATCCTTATAATCTGATTCAAGAGTTCTTGTAGATGTAGTACCTACAGAAATAATTCTCTTACCTTCTGCCTTAGCCTTATTTAAAGCTTCTGCAGCTTCTTCGCTTACCTCAAAATATTCAGTATGCATTACATGCTTTTCTGCATCCTCCTCATCTACTGGTCTAAATGTACCAAGACCAACATGAAGAGTTACATAAACAAGCTGAATACCTCTATTTTTAATTTCTTCTAATAGCTCAGGTGTAAAATGTAATCCTGCAGTTGGAGCTGCAGCTGAGCCTGGGTGCTTAGCATAAACTGTTTGATATCTATCCTTATCTAAAAGCTTTTCATGGATATAAGGTGGAAGTGGCATTTCACCAAGCTTATCTAGAATTTCAACTAAAATCCCATCATAAATAAGCTCAAATTCACAAATACCCTGTTCCATTAGCTTAACACATTTAGCTTTTAATAGACCATCACCAAAGCTAATGATTGAACCAATCTTAACTCTTCTTTGAGGTCTTGCAAGTGTCTGCCATCTATTTTCTCCTAAATCCTTTAGAAGTAATAATTCAATTGCGGCACCAGTTTCCTCCTTAACTCCGTAAAGTCTTGCAGGAATAACCTTTGTGTCATTTAAAACTAAAACATCATTTGGAGTAAGATAATCTAAGATATTCTTAAAAATCCTATCCTCATATTTACCCGTATTTTTATCTAATACCAAAAGACGAGACTCACTTCTATTCTTAAGAGGAGTCTGAGCAATAAGCTCTTCTGGTAAATCGTAATTATAATCCTCTGTCTTTATCATGAAAATATACCCTTGTAATAATTAATACCGAGCTTCTTATATGCCTTTTCTGTAGCTATTCTTCCTCGGTTACTTCTCTTAATATAGCCTTCCTGTAATAGGTATGGCTCATAAACATCCTCAATTGTTGAAACCTCTTCAGAGATGCTTGCAGCAAGTGATTCAACACCTACAGGACCACCCTTAAACATTTCAACAATGCATTTTAAATATCTATAATCTGTATAATCTAAGCCATCATTATCAATACCAAGCTTAGATAAGGCTTCTTTACAAATGTCAATTGAAATGACACCATCATTTCTAACATCTGCGAAGTCTCTAACTCTTCTAAATAAACGATTGGCAATACGTGGAGTACCACGGCTTCTCATACCAAGCTCTGATACTGCTTTATCATCAATCTTAGCCTCATAAACCTTAGCTGTTCTAGTGATAATTTGTTTTAATTCCTCATCAGAATAATATTCTAAGCGTAGAACAACACCAAATCTATCTCTAAGTGGTGCTGATAAATCACCAAAGCGTGTAGTTGCACCTACTAAGGTAAATGGGGGTAAATCAACTCTAATTGTTCTTGTTTGAGAATCCTTACCAACAACTATATCTAATACATAATCCTCCATTGCAGAATATAAAACCTCTTCTACATAGCGTGGAAGCCTATGAATTTCATCAATAAATAAAACATCTCCTGCCTCAAGGGTAGAAAGTACTGATGCTAAATCACCACTTCTTTCGATTGATGGACCAGAAATGACCTTAATATTAACACCAAGCTCATTGGCGATAATTTGAGCAAGTGTTGTCTTACCAAGTCCTGGAGGTCCATATAAAAGAACATGGTCTAGTGATTCATTACGCTTTAAAGCCGCCTTAATATAAACATCAAGCATCTCCTTAGCCTGTGACTGACCAATATACTCCTTAAGCTTTTGGGGTCTTAAAGATAATTCAGTTTCCTCTTCGCCAGATTCCTTATTAGGATCGACTAATCTTTCTTCATCTTTTTCACTCATACAATTACCTTACAAGCTTTTTTAGAGCTTCCTTTACAAGTACTCCCTCATCTAATGAAGGATCAAGCTTTTGAACAACCTTAGTTGCTTCCTTCTTTGTATAGCCAAGTGCTACTAACGCATCAACAACATCATCAAGCTTAGATGATGTAACTGGTGTTGCAATACCTGCCTCTACTACAAAAGACATCTTACCGGCTAAATCTAAAATAATCTGCTGGCTGGCCTTAGCACCAATACCAGGGAATTTCTTTAAATAAACATCATTTCTTGATTCAATAGCGCTAACTATTTCCTTCACTGTACCTGATGCTAAAATTGATAACGCACTCTTAGGTCCAATACCAGAAACTGAAATAAGCTTTAGGAATAATTCCTTTTCATCCTCTGCCTTAAAGCCATATAATTCAATGGCATCATCTCTTACATACTGATGAAGATAAACCTTTAATTCCTCATTAAGCTTATAGCTATATGGATTAGGAACGATGACTAAATATCCTATTCCGTTATTTTCAATTATTATGTTTTTTGGAGTAATCTTTGTTACTTTACCGATAATATATCCATACATATTTAAAATCACCTTTTCAATGATAACATACTTGAGATTAAAATTAAAGACATAGACCCTTAAATTAAGTAATAAATTACTTAAGAACGCGGTTTTTCTTTGACTATACTTGCATAAAATTGTATAATTATGGTAATGGGGAAAGGAGTGAATCATATGGTATTTAACGATAATATTGAAGAATTATACAACGAAATGCTTAAATTCTTAAAAGAATATGAATCACTACCAGATTCTGCTCCTTTTGACTTGACGATTTTTAATTTATTAAAAACTCATTTTGAATTATTTAAAGACCGGGCATCTAAAATTTCAGCCGATTGTGAAGCCCTTCTTTTAAAGGCTTCAGATGACTTTGATGCAGTTATGAAAAAATATAGTGCCGATTCTATTTCCTTAAATAAATCATTCTATAATATCAAGAAAACAAATGAAGAGGAAATGAATGACAAGATAAATAAAATTAGAGATGATATAAATGCTGCAAAGATTGATAATCAAAACCATTCCATCAGCAAGGAAATGGAAATTGAATGGTCTACTCTAAGTAATGAGCAATCTAGTCAGCTAATTAAGGAAGAGCATAAAAATGCCATTTCAAGATTTGATTATCAGCGTGAGCATTACCGTAATGTCTATAATGAAAGTGTTAAGAATTTTAATACTGAATTACAAAATTCTTTAGCACTAGAAAATGAAAATTATGAGGCTCAAAAGGCTGAATTTGAAGCTAATTCTTCTGCGATTATAAATAGATATGAGGAAAGCATATCTGCAGAATCTGATATACTTGCTAAATATACATCAGACTTCTCAGCTAAGCAGGCTGAACAAAGAGAATCAAGCTTTAAGGAAACAGTTGAATTAAATGATAGAATCCGTAGCTTAGTTACAAATAATAATAGAAAAATAATTGAAGAAAAAACTGATTATTTAAAGGATCAAAATATCAATAAGCTTGAAAAGGATTTAAATCGTCAAGCCTTCCTTAATGATTCACAGTCAGTATCTAGAACATTCGTATCTAAAATGACAATTCTAGATGAAAAAATTGATGAAATAAGAAATGAATATAATAACAATATTTCAGTTGAAACAAAGAATCTTCAATATAAGCTATTAAAGCTTCATAAGGATGAGGAAAAGGAAATTAGTGAGGTACTTTCTTCTACTACTGATAGAAAGCTTCAAAAAAAGCTTATTAATAAAATTTCTAATAAGTATTATAAGCTTTCTAATATCGAAAAAAAGAAATCTAGAAATGATATCAATGTATTAAAGCTTAGATTTAGTATTGAATCTGAAAATGATACTCATAACAAAAAAGTATTAGATTTAAATAGATCATATGATTTAAAGATTGTAAGCGAAAAGGAACAAAGAGATAATAAATATTTCCAGGAGCTTAACAATATGGATGAAAATGATTATTCATTTAAAACAAAGACTCATAAAATTGATTATAACGCAGCCGCTAATCTAATTAGACTTGAAAGCTCTCTTAAGGAGCTTGAATCTAAAGCTGAATATGAAAAGATTAATGCTGGTCATCAAAAGGAAATTCAAAAGCTTTTAATCAAGGTTAAAAAGATTAGATGTGAGCTTGATTCTTATAAGAAATTCCAATCAACAATTGAAGAGCTTGAGAAATATAGACATGATCGTACAATTCAGTATTTGACAGTTAATACATTATTAGACATTGAAAAATGTAAGGTATTAATGGAATATAATGAAAGAAAATATAAGCATAATGTTAACAATGCTAAAAACACATTAGGTGCTGGAGATATTAAGCTTAAAAACCAGAATAATCGTCTTGCTGATATAACACATGCAGAGCTTAAGATTAGTGAGGAATTATCTAAGGCTAAGATTGAAAGGCTTGAAAGTGAAATTAAGCTTATCAAGCAGGCTCATACAGATTCAATAATAAGAATTGAAAGAGATAATAAATATGATTCAGAAAATCTAATTAGTGATGTATTATTTAGTAGATTTAAGATTGAAATAAAATCATTTGAAAATCTAATTACTGCTTATACTCTTCTTATTAAGGAGATTGAGCATTTAAGTACTGCAATTATTGATACTGTATTAGATAATATTAAGCTTCGTCCTGAGCATTTATTAATTGTTAGATCCTTCTTCAAGCAGTTCATGGGAAATCTTGCAGAATATTACGAAAAATTTGCTAAGGAATTTGTCGAAAAAGGATATAAAATTGTTGAGGATAGAATTAAATTTGAAAAGGAATTCAAATATAAATCTGATTACGATTCATTAATGATTGAATTCAATTCAACTATCTCAATAAAGCAGGAAGAAAAAAATAAACAAATGGATGAAATATCTAAGGTATATAACGAGATTGAAGGTAAGAGACAATCAATCTTTGCAATTAGAAATCAGATTGGATATTTAAAGAATCCATTTGGCTTAAGCAATGAGAAAAATGTTAAACAAAAGATTTTAGCTCTTGTTAAGGAAAAGAAGGCTGAGGAGGCCAATCTTGAAAAGCTTCTTAAAAAGCTAGTTCCTTTAAAGAATAAGCTTGAACGTATTGATGATGAAATCAATCAAATTCAGCTAGATAATGAAAAACGCGAAAATCAAATTAATGACCTCCAGCGTGATGGCTCCGAGTCATATTATGATTTTAAGCGTTCACTAAATAATTTATTAGAAAACTTTAATAGTCTCCTTATTCAAATGATTTCCAAGGATGAGGATGATGCTAATTGTCAAAATTATGAAGCAATTTTACAAAATCGTAGAAATGAATTAATAAAATTTGATAATGACACAATATCAAAGCTTTATCACTTCGTAAATGAATTTAGAAAAGCTTCTACTATCGCTATTGATAAGGCTGATAGCATTTTAAAGAATGAATATAGTAAGGAATGCTTAAAGCTTGATTCTAGGGCCAAGAATAACATTTCTTCTATCAATAGTATAATTGATAGGGATGATGCTGAATCAAAGGAATATATCAAGGTTTTAGAATCTGAAAAGCGTGCTATTATTAGACGTCATGATAAAATTGATAGAGACTTCAATGATTTTATTAATGATACATCTGTTGAGGCTAGCCGTATTGCAAGAGATATAGATGAAACATTCTATAGCGAATATTATGCAATCGATTCTAATCAAAAGGATATTAATAATGATTATGTCAATGATATCAAAATGACTAATTATAAAGAAGATCAAGCTAGAATTAATTATATTAAAAAGCTTTCAGATGACAAGAATTTACTTGATAGTGAGCTAAAGCGATATATCGATGCTAGAAACGAATATATAGGCGAAATTTCTAGTAGAAAGCGTGCTGAAAGAAATAATCTTAATAAAGAGGTTAAGATTAAAAATAAGGCATTATATCAGGAAAAGATTCTTGATAAGGCTAATTATATTAAGGAACGCAGTGAGCACTTCTCTAAGATTAAGCTAATAAACACTGCAATGGATGCTAGAATTAGAACCATTGAAACAGAAAGAAAGAAAAAGATTAAAAGAGAAAAACGTGCTCATATACTAAGATTAAAAAAGCTTACACTATTATTAAAGGCATAAA
Organism: Acholeplasmatales bacterium; assembly: GCA_024697825.1. Taxonomy (GTDB): domain Bacteria; phylum Bacillota_I; class Bacilli_A; order Acholeplasmatales; family Anaeroplasmataceae; genus Anaeroplasma. The sequence goes on along the minus strand of JAILEP010000131.1, from coordinate 11,052 downwards.
AAATAAGACTCAGTTCAATCGAACTGAGTCTTATTTTTTTACTTATGTAACCAAGATGGAAGGCCAGCATCACTATCAGAATCATTTGATTTTGGAAGAGGCTCACCCTTTCTTGCAGCACGTCTCTTGTCTCTTTCAGCCTGACGCTCTGCCTTCTTAGCAAGCTTAGCTTCCTTCTTCTGAAGCTTAGGATCAACACCCTCAAAGATTTCTTCGATTCTTGTTTCACTTTCCTCCTCATAGCTTGGAGCTGGTGAACCATCAGGTGTACCAAAAATAGCTTCTGTTGTAGCCTGTGTATGCTTATCATATGTAATATTTTGGTTAGACATATGATTGAAGATTTCCTTCTTAATATCGTTATATCCATTTTCCTTAGCCTTAAGCTCGTAACCAGTTGCAATAACTGTTACTACTAATTCATCCTTAAGGTCTGTATTGATAGCTGTACCGAAGATGATATTTACAGAATTACTTGATGTATTTCTGATTTCATCAATTGCAGCATCAACCTCCTGTAATGATAGGGACTGTGAAGCTGAGATATTAACAATTGCATCTGTTGCACCATCAATTGTAACCTCAAGTAATGGCGAATGAATAGCATTACGAGCAGCCTCTACTGCACGGTTAGGACCCTTGGCAACACCGATACCGATTAGGGCAGTACCCTTATTAGACATAACTGTCTTTACATCGGCGAAGTCAATGTTAATTAAGCTTGGTAGCTGAATAACCTCGGCAACGCCGCTTACACCTTTTCGAAGAACGTTATCGGCTTCTCTAAAGGCATCTAGAATACCTGTACCAGGAGCTACCATCTGAAGTAATCTCTGGTTAGGGACAACGATTAATGTATCAACATAATTTGAAATGTTTTCAAGACCTGCAACTGCGTTAGCCATACGTACTGGACCTTCAAATGCGAAAGGCTTAGTACAAATGCCAACTGTTAAGCAGCCATGCTCTCTTGCAACTCTTGCAATAATAGGTGCGGCACCTGTACCAGTTCCACCACCCATACCACAAGTGATGAATACCATCTGAGCGTCACCAATCATTTCATGTATATCATCAACAGATTCCTCTGCTGCCATTCTACCAATTTCGGGATTTGCGCCTGCACCCATACCATGAGTTGTAGTTCTACCAATTAAAAGCTTGTTCTTAGGATCAACCTTACAAATTTTTAAATCCTGGGCATCTGTATTAACTGCATAGAATTCAACACCTAATACCTCATTTTCAATCATATGGTCGATTGCGTTCTTACCGGCACCACCGACACCGATTACCTTTATTCTAGTTTTAACTGTACCAATATCCATATCATCAAAAATCATTTTTCCCAACTCCTCAAGAACTTGCAAAGCGCAGTATTAATAGTATATTAATTTTACCTTAAATGCATTATTTTTTCAATAAAGTCTCATTACATTTCTTTGCATTTTATTTTTTAGTTGTTTTCATAAATTATTTTTATAATATCATATACGACATAAAATCTAGATAATATAAAAGAGAGCACTAGGCTCTCTTAGTTCTTCTATTTAATTTCACCAATCTTTGACGGTTAAATCTTTGAATTGCAATAAGTAAAATATCTGTCCAAATTACAATAAATGCCTGAGTAATATTAAATGGTAAATAGCCCATCCAAATACTCCAAATAATAGGGACAAAGGTCAACACTAAATAGACTGAATGAGATATTTCATTTCTAACAGTATTTTGAATAATTTCATCTAGTGTGAGCTTTGTTGCATCATATTGATCTGGATTAAATGTAGGAGCGTGTGTAACCCACTTCTTCATTTTTAAAGCATTGTATATCTTCATTTCAAGCTTATTTGCCTTAAAATATTTTCTTTCTACATTATATGTAGGCATAATAAGGAAAATACCTAAAATTATTCTCATTACGAATTCATAGGCAAGTGTTAAAAATACCATAAAGAATCCATATACAACCTTATCTTTAGTTATTAAATACCATGGTAGGGTAACTATTGTTCCAACCACACCTAAAACTGTCCAGAAAATTAAAACCACTCTGGTCCAGTTGATTTTTTTCTTCTCGTTCATATTTTCCACCAATATGAATAAATTATAGCATATTGATTTTAAAACTAAAATAAGAAAGTTATAACAATTGTCTCATATAGAAAAAAAGAAGTCCAATCGGACTTCTTATTAATCTTCTTCATCAGCTTCAACTTTAGCTTCAACCTCTTCAGGTGTAGCATCTCTAATTACTACCTTAGCAAGAGTGATTCTTCTATCAGATACCTCATATATCTCAAATGTTAATGTCTTAGCATAATCGACATATTCGCCATCCTCTTCATTTTCCTTAGTATAGATAGCTGTATAATCCATCGAAAAGCCTACCTTAGGTAATGATTCACATCTAGCAAATAACCATCCAGATACCTTTGAAGGTACATTTTCAGGTACATCACCTACACCTAGCTTATCAAAGACATCCTCAACAAACCATTCACCATCGATAATAAATGATCCATCCTCCTGTTCAGAGAATTCTAAATCATTATCACCAGGATTATCATGCTCATCATAGATTTCACCAACGATTTCCTCTAAAGCGTCCTCCATTGTTACAAGACCTAAAACATCACCATATTCACCTGAAACAATGGCAATATGAGTCTTTGAAGCCTGAAGCTCCTGAATTAAGGCATCAACCTTCATTGTCGCAGCGACAAACTTAACAGGTCTCATAACCTTTCTCCAGCTTAATCTTGGATTCTTAACAAGTGCTGGGAAGAAATCACGTTCATATAATACTCCAACAATATGGTCCTTATCGTTCTTGTAAACTGGAATTCTTGAGAATGGGTTATCAATCATAAATGCCTTAACCTCTTCTAGGGTTGCATTATATGCGATAGCCTCCATCTTAATTCTAGGTATCATGATATCTTCAACATTTCTATCATTTAAATCGAATACATTTCTAATTGTTGTAGCTTCATCATGCTCAATTTCGCCCTTATCTTCCATCTGAGTAATTAATACACCAAGCTCATCCTCATCTGGTGTCTTATCCTCATTTTGGTTTCTAGTAAATACCTTTTGAATACCTAAGAAGAAATAAACTAAAGGCGTCAAAATTATACCAATGATATAAGCAATCCAAGCAACCTTTGTTGCAACACCCTCTGCATGCTGCTTTGCGATAACCTTAGGTAAGATTTCACCAAAGATTAATACCACAAAGGTAATTACAGCAGTTGAAACTAAAGATATATATTCTTCTGCAATTGCTAAATCTGTAAAGAATATAACTGCGATAGTTGATAATGAAATGTTAACAATATTATTACCAATTAATAAAACAATTAATGTCCAATCAAACTTTGATGCAAGCTGTAAAGCCTTCTTAGCACCAGCTTTTCTTTCCTCAACAAGAATTCTAAGCTTAGTATCTGATGTTGATGAGAACGCAGTCTCACTCATAGAAAAGAATCCTGATAACACTATAAGTATCAGCATTGCAATAAAAATACCTACATTAAAATTTACACTTCCCGATAGAGGGATAATACTAACCGATTGTATGTCCAACTTTCTACACTCCTAATTATTAAGCTCTACTTGAATACTTACCATCTGCAGTAGAAACAATAATTTCTTCACCATTATTAATGAATAAAGGAACCTTAACTACTAGACCGGTTTCAAGTGTTGCATCCTTCATTGCACCACCAGACTTGGTATCACCCTTGACTGCTGGCTCTGTATCAACGATTGTTAATGTTACCTTATCAGGTAGAATAATACCGATGAATTCATCACCGTATTTCTCAATATCAACAATCTGATTTTCTCTTAAATATTTTCTTTCTTCTTCAACTAAAGCGTATGTTAATTCATGCTGCTCATAGTTTTCAACATCCATGAAGCATAATGCATCACCAGTATCATATAAATACTGAACCTTAGTTTTAATAATTTCAGCTAATTGAACCTTCTCTGCACTGTTAAATGTGATATCTGTAACAGCGCCAGTTCTTAAATTTCTTAGCTTTGTTCTAACAAATGCTTGGCCCTTACCTGGCTTAACGTGCATGAACTCTAAAATCTTATAAATATTTCCTTCATAAGATATAGTCATACCATTCTTAAAATCATTACTTGATACCATAATAAACCTCCATCAAATAATATAAGAAATATTATAACACAATTAGTTTAGAAATTCAAATTTTTATAATTTGGCCTTTAAATACTCAACTGCATCGACATAACTGCCCTCTAATTTACCAGCAAATGTTGCAGTACAAACTGACCTTACAAAATTAACTTTTCTAAAGTCTTCTCTCTCATCTACATGAGATAAATGGACCTCAATTTTTTCACCCTTAAACATTTCTAGTGCATCATGAATCGCTACAGATGTATGAGTATAAGCTGCTGGATTAATAATAATTGCATCATATTTTCCTAAAACAGCCTCTTGGATTTTTGTTACAATATCGCCCTCATAATTAGACTGATAAAAATCTAAAATAATAGCTGAGCCCTTTGCCGCATTCTTCATTAAAGCATTGATATCATCTAATGTTTTTGTACCATAATGCTCCTTAGGTCTCTTACCTAATAAATTTAAATTTGGTCCATTAATTACTAATACATTCATATTAAAGCTCCTTTAAATTAAAACTCTTAGCTTAGAAATATCATCAACAATAGGCTTACCAGTCTTAGATAAAACCTCTACAGATTGATGACCACAAGATACTAGCACTGCATCAATTCCCATTTCATCTGCAATTTCTGCATCATGAGTAGTATCTCCAACAAATATACATTCATCCTTATTTAGATTATGATCATTAATATATTTTATACCAATTCCAGATTTAGATGCGGCATAGATATTATCAATACCTAAAATCGCATCAAAATAATCGCTTATTTTATAATTGTCGCACTGCTCCTTTAAATTATCTTTTTGTGATGCAGATAAAATAATTAAATTATAGCCATTATCCTTAAAATATTTTAATGTGTCGTAAACACATGGAAATAAACCACATTCCATACTAGCAGGCTGATATTTAACAATGAATTTATGAGATAGTGATTCATAAGATTCAATATTAAAATCTATTCCAGCTGCGGCATAATAATCTCTAATTGGAAATCCAAAAATATTTTTATATCTTTCAACAGTAATAGGCTTTTTATTTTGAACAATTAAAAATTCATTTAATAAATCTAAACAAAGCTTTAAATCATCAATGATCGTACCATTGAAATCAAAAAATATGTACTGCTTTTTATTCATACATCTCTAACCCCTTGAAAAGTGCATCCTGAACTCTCTCCTTTAGCCAATCCGGCTCTAGTACCTTGCATTTAGTACCAAGTGATAATACAAAGGATAAAATCATATCCTGATTCTGCATTTCTGCAGAGAAAATGAGATGCTTTTCATCAATTTCTTCTATCTTTTGATTCTTACCATATGTTCTTTCCTTCATTACAGTATTTAGATTAGTTAATTCAAGCTTAACTGGATAATAATCTCCGTTCTTCTTCATACCATAGCCATCTAAATAATCCTCCTCAATATATGTTTTTAATACTGAGAAATGATTTCTAGTCATGAACATCTTATCAATTCTATTTAGCTTAAAATAGCCAACATCTGAAACAGTCTCATTATATGCTATTACAAACCAATTACCATTATAAACAAATAGCTTATAAGGATGAATTGTATGCTTCTTAATAGAGCCTGATACAGATAAATATTCAATCTCAACCTTATACTGAGAATCAATGGCCTCACTTAAGGTTGCATATCTTCTTTGTAGCTCCTCCTTAGGCATTGCAAGTGGGAATCTATCAAGCATTGTTAAAGGCTGAATAGTTTTTTCCTCATCAACTGCAGCTAAAATCTTACCAATTAAAAGCTCAACATCAGCTGAATTTGCATAATCTGGGGCAGATGCTAAATATGAAGCACAGTCCCTAAGTAAGCTCTTTTCTTCCTTACTAAGATTGATTGCAGGTAAAATAGATGTTCTATTCATCCTGTATCCGCCATATACACCAACTAAAGAGTCAACTGTATATCCTACTACCTCAATCTCCTTAATATATTCCTTAACATTTCTTGGATTAGTTCCAATCATGTCCGCAAGCTCCGCTGTAGATACAAATTCTCCCCTTGAAGATAGTACCTGAATGAGCTTAATTGTAGCTGCTGTCTTATTTGCCATTTTACGTACCTCTGAATTCAAAAAAATCTACTTTGATTTTAACATTTTTAATGTCTATTTTCAACAAATTAAAAGTGTCTTTTTAAATTTATTGCAACATAACAAATGTTGAATTATAATTTTAATAACTGATACTATTATTTTTATAGTATTTTATAAAGGAGATGATACCAGATGGATATTAATCTAAAAGGAAATAAAGCTAAATATATTGAATTATATGAAGAAATTACAAGGCTAATAAATAGTGGTGAATTAAAAAGTGGAACAAAGCTTCCCTCTAAAAGAGATTTATCTATTGATTTAAATGTAAGCCTAAATACTGTAATTAATGCTTATGATTTATTAATAGATGAAGGCTATATCTATTCAGTAGAAAAGAAAGGCTATTATGTATCTGATCAATCATCTATTGAAATAAAGCCTATCGCTGAGCCTATTACATCAAAGCGTGAGGATACATATAAATACGATTTTACTACTAGAAATGTAGAAAGCTTTAATAATACAAATTATAGAAAAATAGTGAGATCATTATTAAATGATAATGAATTTTTAAATAAAACAGATTTCAATGGTGATTTAGGCTTAAGAACTGCTATAAGTGATCATTTAAGATTAAATAGAGGAATTAATGCCTCTCCTGATTTAATATTTATAAGCTCTGGTATTGAATCACTTAGATCAGTATTAAGAATATTAAATATCGATAATATCACCCTAGAAAACCCAGGCTACCATAAGCTTGCGGCACTAGCCTATAACCTAAGCTTAAAGGTAAATTATATTGATGTAGATGAAAATGGGACTATGGTACCTAATAATAAAACAATATTATATACAACACCATTCAATCAGTTTCCTACAGGCATAAAAATGTCTATTCCAAGAAAAAAGGAATTATTAAGCTTTGCAGAAAGAACAGATAGCTATATTATTGAGGATGATTTCGATGCTGAATTTAGAATAAAGGAGGCACCAACTACATCCCTTTTCACTCTATCTCCAGCAAGAGTAATCTTCTTCTCTACCTTTACTATGACTTTGTATCCAGGTCTTAGAATATCTTATTTTATATTACCTCGCAGCGTCAAAGATATTTATCTTCATCACTATAAGGGGTATTCTTCTAATGTACCAACACTTGAGCAATTAGCTTTAAGAGATTTTATTAGAGAGGGATATTATGCCTCTCATATAAATAGGCGTAAAAAGGAATATTTAAGAAAAAGAGAAATTATTGTTAATTATTTAAAGAAAAATAATATTGATGTAGATGAAAAGAAAAATTATTTATCTATATTAATTAATACTAATAAGGATACATCTAAAATAATTAATAATGCTAAAAAAAGAGGTCTGATAACAGACACTCTTAAAAATTACGATATTAATAATAATGATTCAGGAGTCATAATTTTAGGATATACCTCTATTAAGGAAGAGGATATCATAAATGGATTAGACATCCTTATAGAAGAAATAAAAGCCCAGTAGTGGGCTTTTTTCTTACTTGTTGTTATTAATGAAGTCTCTATACATAGCTTCAGGACCGAAGCCAACCTTTCTAGCTACCTCTACTCCATCCTTAAATAAGATAACACAAGGAATATTAGTTACATTATTCTTAATACATGCCTCTTCTGCGTCATCTACATCTAAGCCATAGAATGGAACATCCTTAATTTCATCACTTAATTTATTTAAAACTGGAGCAAGCATCTTGCATGGACCACACCAAGTTGCGTTGAAGTCTACAAGATATGTACCCTTTAATTCATTAAATTCTTTTTCGTTGATTTCTTTTACCATAGTAATCACCTTTTTCCTTTCTTACAATTATATTTTATCAAATCTTTTTCGCCTTGTCAACAACAAAAAGCCACCAATTTTATTTGGTGGCTTATCTTTATTTAAATTAAAAATTATTCTTCATCAGTCTTGTCATCAGCGGGAATTGTATTAGCTGTAATATCAATAGACTGATCCTCTACAGTTGTAGAATTTGTATCCTCTACCTCAGTAAATTCAGCGTCCTGAATCTCTTCCTTAGTCTCAACTGCTTCAGCACTTGTATTAGCCTCATTGTTTACAACAATTGCATTACCACGAGCTTTAATTTCTGCATCACGAGCTTCCTTAGCTGCCTTCTTTTCTTCAGCTTCCTTAGCTCTCTGCTTTGCTAAATCCTTAGCTCTTTGTTCATTAACCTTATCGAACTGAGTCTTAGTGTTGTTATTAGCAGGCTTGTTAGGAACAATTCTTTGAGTCTGTCTTCTATGATCACTAAAGATAAATGCCTTAATCTTCTTAAAATAGAATACTAATATATATACTATAATAAGGACTACAACAAATAATGCAGTCATACCAACTGAAGTCCAAGTAAGCTTTGAATTATAAACTAAAGACTTTGAATATCCAGTTAAATATGTTGGATAATTTGTTTCAAAATTATCAGAAAAATCATTTAAGAAATCAACACAGTCATCATACTTATATGTAACCTCTTCACCATTGATTTCAACAGTTTCATCCTTACCATTAACACTTACTCTAGAATAATACTTAAAATCAGTCATATCAGTATAGAACTGCTGAGAAAAATCAAATGACGCTGTAGCGCCTGTTTCAGTATCACTAGAATTAATATCTACAACATTACCATGATTATCTAAAATATCAAATCCAGTAACTCCACCTAATCCAGTTGAACCATCTGATGTTACTGCTGTATTATTTAATGCATCAATAAATACTTCAGATACTGCAGTAAAGATAAAGCCATAATCTGAATAAGTATTTGCCATATCTCTAGCTGAATATAAAATTGCTTCATTTACAGTTTGAGGCTTAGATACATATTCTTCTAAGCTTGTATTAATACTTTCTCCTACAACATAATGGAAATCATAATAGCCATTATTACCATAGAATCTAATACCAGATAAATTAGAAGTTTCATTAATAGTACTATAATTAAATGCTGGATCAAAGATAAAGAAATAATACATATATTGAATTTCAGCATAAGTTGTTTCCTTATTTTCTGGATAATAAGAAAGATTTAGCTGATTAATTCCATTGTAAACAACGACATTGTTATTTTCAGTACCAGATTGGTATACTGGCTCTCCATCAAATGGAATCTCATATGCAGAGAATGATTTAACAATATCTACCTTGTTTTCAGACTCAGCTGCGTCTGATAATAACTTATAATAATTTGTTGAAGCGCCTGAGTTATATGATACAACATATACTAAAAATGCTAAGATAACTCCTAGGGCAGCGTATAAAACTTTTAATATTATTTTACCCATTACATTAAATCCTTTCGAATAAAAAATAAATATCAAATCAATTGTAACATTTTTTTTAAATAATTCAACACTTACACTTTACAAATAAATTTTTTTAGGTATAATATAAACGCACGCCAAATTAGATGGCGCATGTGGTGAAGAGGCCTAACACAGCGGATTGTGGCTCCGTCATTCGCAAGTTCGAATCTTGTCATGCGCCCCAAAGTGCATAATATGGCTTAGCAATAAGCCTTTTTAATTAGGGGCATGGTGTCAACGGTAGCACGCGGGTCTCCAAAACCTTTAGTTCGGGTTCGAATCCTGATGCCCCTGCCATTTGTATAATAATAAAGCTAAGTCGAGTGACTTAGCTTTTTTGTTTTATTTATTATATTTAATTCATTCATATTTATTCGCAATTTTTAAATCTTAGCTTAGAAGGACTTCGCCTTCTTTGATTAAGCCAAGACCATTAATTAGCCCTAAAGACTATTTAAAGACTAATATAGCAAGCTGGACGGATGCCGTTGCTAGTGACGTAGACGGCGTTGAGGTTGTAGTCATCACCATCGGTATAGACATAATGCGCGAGGCTAGAAATACCGCTGTCTGGCGAACGCAACCACCAAAAACTATTTCCATTTTCATTATCAACATATAATCCTTGACACTTTGCATAGTAAGTTCCTTTACATTGTCTAGCTTTATCACTTGTATAATATGTTTTTGCTTCTTTTATTGATAATAAGAACATCTTATCATTTGTATTATTACATACATATTTGTTTGAACTATTACCTACTGAAGATCCACTATTATCTACTTCTGTTGTTTCAATTATTGATTTTTGTAAATCATTAAATGCTGTATTATAGAAATTATCATTTAACCATTTTCTTATATTTGATAATTCATAATTATTGGCATAACCTGTACCACCATTATGCTCAAATGAACTTTCTGAACTAGATGGATAATATTCTTGTGAATCTAATATTAGATTTGCAATAATTAGTGCTTTACCATTTGATGCTTCTAAAATATCCCATTCAATCGGATCAAAACTGAACCAATAAATTGTATTTGTTGAATATCTATTAACATTTTGATTTGAATAAGTTTTTGATGAAGTATATGAATAGTAACTTGGTCTATACTCTGTAAAATAAACTCCTCTATAATCATAATCACCATCATTGTCATAATCTATATCTTGATAATACATATAGCTTGAAACATTACCCTGAATAATATAATTATAATCAGTCCATAATTTTGTATCCTCTGATGTAGGTAAATCGCCTGCTAGTTCATTTAATTCTGAAATTTTTGTTGCATCAATAGTTTCATCTAGCTTTGTTTGTGGATAAGTACCAAAATATAACTTTGAATAATCAATATTTAAAGTTGCAGTTGTTGGACCTGTAATTTTATCTAAATCTACATTCCAACTAGCTGTATAAGTATATTCACCATTTGTAACATTTGGCGTA
>JAILEP010000094.1 GCA_024697825.1 Acholeplasmatales bacterium | reverse complement strand
ACCTGAATATGAGGCAAAGGCTAATATGCTTAAGGCATCAGATAAGGCCTCTATTTATAAGAATGCCTTAGATAGCTTTGATGCAGAAAATACTCATTTAGCTTCAATTAGCTTATCATTTTCATTAAGCATTCCTCTTGCGGTAGAAAGGCTTATTTTAAGATTATCTAATAAGGTCTTATTCTTATTTATATTAGAAATGCATAATTCCTTATCATTATTTAATTTAGCTAAATGAGTATTTTCTGCATCAAAGCTATCTAAGGCATTCTTATAAATAGAGGCCTTATCTGATGCCTTAAGCATATTAGCCTTTGCCTCATATTCAGGTAATACCTTATTGAATTCCTCCATCTGAGCCTTTGCCTTTAAATAGCTATCTAGATTGTTATTATCAGTTGTTGCTTTATTATATTTATTTGATGCATCTAGCATTTCATTCTTCTTTTCAGATAAATTATTTTTTAATTCATCTAAATTATTCTTTTCAAGCTTTAATTCTTCTATAATTAAAGGCTTTAATAATAAAACATCAAAATTAGAATTTAAAGTATTTTCCTTTAATTCTCCATCAAACATAAAGCCATTTCTAATTGTTTCTAAGGCCTTATTATTAGAATTAAGTAGGTTTTCCTGTTCCTTACATTTCTCATCTAGCTTCTTTGAAAAAATGGCTAGCTTTTCAGTATTTAAAATCTTTCTAAATATTTCCTCTCGCTTTTTAGTATCAGCATTAATAAGCGAATAGAAATCACCCTGGGCAATCATCATTGTCATTTTAAATTGCTTAAAATCAAGACCAAATAATTCAATGATATATTTATCTAAATCCTTAGAAATAACAGGCTTTTTATCATCAGGTAAAATATAAATTTGACCATTTGCAGCCTTTCTAGACATTAGATATTCACCATTAGTTTTCTTTTCATTTTGACGCCACTGAATAGGCTCTCTATGAATTAAATAATCCTTATTTTGATATTCAAAATATAAATCGATAGAGGCTATATCCTTAGGGCCTGCAAATTTACTTTTTAGGTCATCTGGTTCTCTATTTTCTCCACTTGTTTTACCATATAATGCATAACAAATTGAATCAAAAATATAGGTTTTACCAGCACCAGTCGCACCAGTGATTAAAAATAATGAATTATCAAGTGAATCAAAATCTAATTCACTTCTTCCGGCATAAGGACCAATGTTTGTTAATACAAGCTTATGAAGCTTCATTATTCATCACCATCCTTTAATAAATCATTAATTATTTCCTTTTGATAATCAGTTAATTCAAGACCCATTTGTTCAGTATAAAGCTTACTAAATAAATCATTAGGAGATATATTTTCAATATCCTTAATCTTTTCAGATATATTGACACCTACACCATCATGTCTTAAATAAGAAATACTTAAGGCATATGGAAATACCTGCTTAATCTTTTCCATAGCATTTGGTATATCACCATCAGTTATAACTGCGTGGATATAACATGATTTATAAGCATCATTTTTAGTTAAAATATCCTCAAAAGTACCAGTTAATACCTTAGTATCCCTAAGTGGTATTATTTTATCAGTTTTTATTGATAAATCCTTACCATTTACCTCAATAATTGTATAGGATTTTTCATATTTTGCCTCATCAGAATGATAAGCTAAGGGACTACCTGAATATCTTGCGTTTTTAGCTACATTTTGAGGCTTATGAATGTGGCCTAATGCCACATAATCAAAATCACTAAATAGGCTTGATGGAATATTTGAAATAGTACCTACTACTGGCTCTTCACTTCCACCAAATTCAAGCTCACTTTGAGTTGGTAAAACAAGCTGATGAGCAATAGCTATATTAGTCATTTCCTTATTAATTTCCATCTTATTTATTACGTGCGCAAGCGCATCATTATAATTTTTATAATTAGTTTCAAAGGCTGCATTAATGTCAGATGCACTTGAATAAGGGATTAAATAAAAATTAATATTATCAGATGTAATAGGCTTTAAAGCATTCTCTATGCTTGAATTAATATGAATACCCTGAGAGGCAACAATATTATTTAAATAGCCTACTCTATCCTTTGAATCATGATTACCTGATATAATAAAGGCTTCTATTTTATTGTTTACAAGCTTAGTTAAAAAGCTATCAAATAGACTAATAGCATCTCCTGATGGTGATGCAGTATCATATATATCACCAGCAATTATTAATTTATTTATTTGATTATCCTTTAAATAATCGACTGTCTTATCTAAAAAATATCTTTGATCCTCAAGTAAAGAATATCCAAAGGTCTTCTTTCCTAGATGAAGGTCAGCAATATGTAAAATTTTCATATTTGTCCTCCTTATATAGCGCAATTGAAATTATAGTCTATTATATCATTTTTTGCATATAATAAGAACACTTAAAAGAAAAAAGTAAAACAATAATTACGAGTCAAGTTTTGCTCAAATGTACTAATTTTCAGTTTATTTTCATAAACGCTTTACAAAATCTCCCTTATTATTTATAATAATAACGGTTTTAAATATGTTAAATAATATTGGGATTTTTTGTTTTAACATTATGGAGGAAAATTAAATGAGAAAGAAGTATTTACTAATCGGGGTTACTGCTATTGCAGCATTATCATTAGCTAGCTGTGGTGGTTCTAATTCTACAAGCAAAAACACAAACACAAGCAAAAACAGTACTGGTAGCTCAACAGCAACAAGCCAAACATATACTGCAGCACCTAACGCACCTACTTATACATCTGATGCAGGTGAGGTAGATGTATTATTAAATTATTCTGGTACAGCAGGAGTTACAAGAGTTTCTTCTGAGGCATTCCAGGATCCTATTACTGGTGAAACAATCACTCAGGGCACATTACTTCCAACATGGAAGGCATTCGCATCTTATACAAAGACTACAATTGTTGAAGCATCTTCATATGCTCAGTCTTCAGACTCAGCTGTATGGCAGGATGTAACAACTAATAAGTTCGTTAACCAGAATGATTCTAGTAGAAAGGTTGACTTATTATATAACGCAACTTCTAACTTCAAGTCTAATTCATCATCTTTAGTTAACTTATCTAACTATTTAGGCCAAATGCCTAACTTCTCAGCTTGGTTAGCTAAGAATCCAACAATGGCTAGGGCTATTACAATTGATGGTGGTATTTACTATACTCCATATTTCGATGGTTATAATGATGTCGAAAGAATGTTCATTATGGATACATCTATGGTTAAGCTAGTTCTTGATTCAACAGAGGGTTGGGATACAACTACAACTAATGGTGGTACAGCTCCATCTAGTAACGTTCTTCAGGGTGGCTTCTATCAGCCATTTGTTAACGCTGATTACAATTATCCAGATGCAACAACAAAGGTACCAGTATTAGTTAATGGTGAATCAGTTGAGGCAACTATTAACCAGACTGAAAATATCATTAAGAAGCAGAATGCTTTATTAGCAACTGGTTGTACAGGTAAGGAATTAGCTGAGCAGCTAATTGATTATATTACTACTGCTCACTCTTTATCATTTGTAAAAGGCTACTATACTAATCCATCAGATTTATATATTTCTTCAGCTGCAGCTTATAACACAGATGAATTAATCGCATTAATGCGTGTTATAAAGGCTAACCCAGGCTTAATTACTGGTGATTCTTCTGCAGAAGTTGAAACATTCTTCCCAAGAGCTGCATCTAATAACCGTATTGAAAACATTTTAGACTTCGCACAGGTTTGGGGTGTTCAGGGTGTAGATTCTGAGCAGAATAACTTCTACTTTGCTGGTGATAAAAAGTTACACGCACTTGAAACTACTCAGGCTTCATATGATGCATTAAATTATTTATCAGAAATGTATGATGAAGGCTTAATCGTTGGTGATTTCTATACAGATGCTAAGGATTCAAAGAGATCTACAGGTATGCTTGATAGATATTACAAGAAGACTTTAACTGATTCTGGTTATGGCTTTATGATGTATGACTATTCAGCTGCAACAATCGCTGCTAACGATATTTATAATGGTATCGGTACTGCTGCATCTGCTCGTGAAAAGGATAAGTTTGATACTAACTATTCACAAACATCAATTACAGCTGTTTTACCTCCATTAACTTATTGGGCAACAGAGGATACTTGGGATCATACTCAGGCAATCAATAATTTCACTGGTAAGACATTAAATAGATATTATGAATCTAACCGTGCATTAAAGTCTACTACATGGGCAATTCCTGCAACATCTGATAATATTGAAGGCGCTGTAAGATTAATGGATTTCATGTTCTCAAGCTTTGGTAAGCTAGTTCAGGATTATGGTCCTACTGCTTATTGGGCTAAGCCAGGTGATATCGATACAGTCGTTGATGGACAGGGTAATCCTACATCTTATGATTCATCTAAGGCTTATGTTTCTACATCACTTGTAGTTGGTGAATATAATGCTATCCTATCTGATGCAATTTCATTACAGCTTGCTGCTTCTGGTTCAGACTTCTGGACATACAGCAGAAACTACCTAGGCTCTACTCATGGTGTTGGTTATGTTAGAACTAAGGGTATTAACCTACAGGCTACTAACTACTATGGCCAGTGGGGTGTACAGAATGTTCAGACTGCATTCAATACAGACACTGTCTTAAAGCTTGCTCAGATTGATAAGTTTGAATCTTATACTTGGGATACTTGTGCTCCTACAGGCTTCGTATCTATACATAAGGATTCTAATTATATTTATGATGCAATCACAGGCTTCTGGGGTGCTACAAAGAAGGATTCTAATAATGGTTGGGTTAACGTAGTTATCTCTGATCATACAGCTGATTCATCTAGTTATAATATCATTACTGGTCAGAAGGAAAAGACTTCATATTCTACAGTTCTTGATCAGATGAGTGTCTTCAACAAGAATGCATTATATACATATGCAATTTCAGTTGGTGCTGCATACGTTCCATCTTACGCTACAGCAGCTTAATAATCAAATAAACAAAAAAATGCAGCTCAGGAATTTTCCTGGGCTGCTTTCTTTTTAATAATTATTAGTATTCTTATGACTATCAATAAATTTCTTAAAATCATCTAAAGGTAATGGCTTAGAGAAATAGAAGCCCTGGATGAAATCACATCCATATGTACTATAGGTATCTGCCATTTCCTTATTTTCTACACCTTCTACTACAATGCGGTAATCAATATGCTTAAACATCGCTATTGTATCAATAATAATCTTTTCCATCTTAGGATTATTAATCGCATCAGCAAATGCCTTATCGAATTTAATAACTGATATAGGAAGCTTAGCTACTCTTTCAATATTAGAATAGCCTGTACCATAATCATCAAGTGATAATGATATACCAGATTCGGTAATCTTATTTAAATTCTTCTGCATCTTCTCAATTGAGATTTCCATAAATGATTCAGTAATCTCTAAATTAATTTTAGCAGGATCAACATTATATTTCTTCAATATAGCTAATAAATCATCTGATATACCATCCTTCATGCACTGAATAACAGATAGATTCACCTCTATATATTCAAGACCTGATTCCTTAAAATAATCACTAGCTATAAATTTGCATACCTCTTCTAATACATAAGCACCTACCTGAAGTATCTTTCCACTTCTTTCAGCAGCTGGAATAAACATACCTGGAGATATAAAGCCATAATCTGGATCAATTAATCTAATTAAAGCCTCAGCAGATTTATATTTCTTATCATTAATTGAATAAATAGGCTGATAATAAATTTGGAATAATCTCTTTTCTAAGGCTCTATCAATAATATTATCAACATAGCTATAGATTTCAAATTCCTTTAAGGCTTCCTTATCAGCAAATGTTACTGTTGATTCAATAGGCTTCTTTTCACTACTAAATTTTTCAATATAGTCTCCACATGAAGCAACAGATGTTATTTCATTAGGGCATTCAACTATTGCAGAATTAGTATAGGTATAGAATTCACTTAAATTAATTTCAATCATTCCATTTAAGCTCTTTCTAACCGCTTCCGCAACATTTAAAGCATAATCAAGATATTTTTTCCTTAAAACAATTCCATATCTACCATCACCAAAGCTATAGCAGATACCCTTAACCTTATAATTTTCTAATGTATTATTAATAATTCTAGATATAGTTTTTCTAAATTCTCTATATTTACTATAACCAAATAAAGTATTAACCTTCTTTTCATTAATAACATTTAAAATGATAATCTTAACATGCTCCTTTTCTAGGAATGTTCTTCTACCATCTGCTATAAATGCATTAAGATTCGCAAAATTAGTATCATAATCTATTTGCTCATCAGGACGCTCAACTAAGAACATAATTAAAACACATGAAATAGACATTGCATACATTTCCATTAATAAGCCTTCTGTAAATAGCTGAGCTACTATTGAAAGAATAGTTAATGGAAAAATTGCAGATAAGGCAATGAACTTGTCAGTATCTAAATATGATCTATGCATAATTAGATATCCAAATTCAGCTAGTAAATATAATCCACTTATCATATATGAAATAAATATATAATTACCTCTTACATATTCACCTGCATCATTTACATAAAATAACCAATGATTTATTGGATTAATAAAAATGAAAACTGTAAATACTACATATGGAAGGTATGTACCAACGACCATTAAAGGATTCTTCTTAAATTTTTCAAGCTTATTTGTAAGTGTCAACATATACGTAAAATATATTAGCAATGTAAACATTCGCGTTAATAAATATAATGAATTGAATATCCATGTTGCAGTCCTACCTAAATTATAATGCACTGATAAGACATCAATGATTGTTACAAATAAACAAAATATCGATAATATTAAATATCCAACACCTGTCTTACGTATATAGAGACGCTTATATAATGCCGTCGCAATAGTAATAACAAAAAGGACTATTGCAGCATAGTTAAAGTACGGGATGAATTGCATAATTCTTCACCTCCTATATTATGAAACGTTATTGTTTAGTTTAATTATATCATAGGTATACATAAAAAATACGTTACACATTGTACAATTTGTGTAATATTTGAACATTTTTTTAAAAAAATTTTTTGACTATTTTTCCATAGTAAGCGCTATCAAAATGAGAGCAATTTTAGGGCGTTTTAAGGTACGCACTAGAAACAAATGTACCGATTTTATAAAAATTTGGGGCAAATATGATACTCTTGTTTCTAAATATATCAAGGAAAAAATCACTCATTTTTTAAGAAATCGTCATGGAAAGCGCTTTACAAGATTTTAAAAATTGAGTATAATGAAAGCGGTTTTTTCGTGGGAAAAGGAAAAATAGTTTTTAGGAAAGAAAGGTATTAAAATGAAAAAGAGAAAATTATTATTAGGTCTTGCAATTGCATCTACTTCACTTTTAGCTTTAGCAGCATGTGGTTCTAAGAAAGAATCTTCATCTGCAGCAGCTTCTTCTGCAGCAGCTTCTTCTGAAGTAGCATCAAGCGCAGCAACATCAAGCGCTGCAACATCAAGTGCAGCAGCATCAAGTGCAGCAGCATCAAGCGCAGCAGCATCAAGCGCAGCAGCTTCTTCTGTAGCATCAAGTGCAGCAGCAGCTGAAGAGGTTACAGCAATTACAATGAACGGAGTAGAGTATGAAACAATTAAAGCAGCATTAGCAGCTGTTCCAACAAGTGGCGATACATCTACTTATACTATTAAGTTACCTAAGGGTACATATGAGGAAAATGGTTTAGCATACAATGGTACTGCAACAATCAAGATCAGTGGTGATACTACTACTGAATATGGTGCAGACGTTATCATTAAGGGTCATGGTTCTGATATGACTACTGAAAAGACTCGTAGCTTAGTCGCTATTCAGGGTTCAGGTAACATTATTCTTGAGAATTTAACATTATTATCTGACTGGACACGTGCTGGTGCAGCTGCAGCTGGTATTAGTAATAATACTCAGGCTGAGGTTTTAGGTACAGATACGACTGGTAAGACAGTTGCATATAACTGCTCATTCTTATCTCATCAGGATACATTAAGAACTGCTGGTAAAGCTTGGTTCTATGGATGCTATATCGAAGGTGATGTAGACTTCTTATGGATGGAACAGGCTGGTATTGTTGCATTATATGAAAAGTGTGAAATCGTTTCTACAGGTGATGATGGTGCAGCGTCTTCTTATTTATGTGCACCAAGAATGTCTAACTCTGAAACAAAAGTTGGTAAGGGTTTAGTTATTTATAACTCAACAGTAAAGGAAAAGACTGAATCTGTTCAGACTTATTTAGCTAGAACACCATGGTCTTCTGGTTACTACAATCAGGTTGCATATATCAATACAACATGCACAGGAGTTGAAGCAGCTGTTTGGTATAAGACTCAGATTGCAACTGATTATGATAAGACAGCAATCGGTTGGAAAATGGATCAGGCAACAGCTACTTCTTTAGGATATGCTGGTAATGGTGATATTATTTCTACTGATGATACAACAAATGAATTCGGTGGACGTAGAGCTATTCTTAATAGAATTTATAACACTACTAAGAAAGCATATGAAAAGGATTCTTCAAATAACTTCTGGGATATCGATGCATTAATCACAGAAAACGCTTGGACAGTTGATAATGATACATCTAAGGTATTATTAGATGGTGAAACAGAAAGCACATCTGTAACATATGCATTCGATGGATCTGTTGATCAGAGCGCATTATGTAATGGATTTGCTCAGGAAGGTACAAAGACTCACTATAAGGGTGGTGCTGGCGCTACTATTACTATTCCAGTTGAAGGAAAGTGCTATGTAGAAGTTAAGGGATATTATTCTGGTACTGCAACAATGAAAGCAGATACTCAAAATGAGTCTGTAATGTTCTTTAACAATAATACAACAGGTAGTAAGATTACAAATTCTTATGTAGTTTATGATGCAAATGCTACTAATGTTGTTCTTACTGCAGCTGCATCTACATACATTACTGACATTGTTGTAACATATGATGATAATATTACTGAAACTAAGGTTTCTTCTATCAATATTACAAAGAGTTCAGATATGGAAGCAATCGGTGTTGCATTAACACTTACTGCAAAGACAAATACTGACGCAACTAACCAGTCAGTTAAGTGGTCTTCTAGTAATGAAACAATTGCTACAATTGATCAATATAGTGGTAAGATTACATTCTTAACTGAAGGTGAAGTAACATTCACTGCAACAGCTTGTGATGGCTCTGGTATTACAGGTACAGTTACATGTAACCCAGTAGATACAACATGGGTACAGGCTGAATGGTATACAACTGATTCAACAACTGCAACTCAAGAAAATGCTACTAATATCAAATTCTTTGATCCAGGTGCAAGTGCATATAAGCAACTTAGTAACAATTATACATTTACAGATCTTGCTGGCAATACAGTTACAACAAATTGTGGTCTAAAGCTTAATAGTTCAGGTGTATTAACAATTGCTACAACAAAGGGTCCTGCTACTTTAACATTAGTATTATCATCTGAAAAGGATGTAACAGCTCCTAGTGTTACAAATGAGGCTGGCACAGCGGTTACAGCTGCTTCTACAGTTACAGATACAACTGCTGGTACAGTTACATTCGTTTATGAATTAACAACTACTGGTACTTGGACAATAGTTCGTGGTGCTGCAAAGGAAGCTGCGATAGTTTATGCATTATGTGAATATGATGTAATTTGGGATTTCCAGAATAACTATCCATCTACAAATTCTAAAATAAATATTCAGGGTGGTTCTGCAGATACTCCTACTGAAGGTACAATCGTAAGTAACTATTCTGACATTTCATTAACTGTAATTTCAACTGGTGGTAAATTTGCTTATAATGCAGCTGGTTATGTCCAGATGAACGCTAATACAACAGTAAGAGTTCCAGTAACTAAGGCTGGTGAAAAGGTAACCGTTGTTTCTTACTCAGGTCAGTCAAATTATACAATCGGTACTGGCACCGGTGCAATTGCTGTTGATAAGTCAACAGATACAGATGTTTATACTGTTACTGCAGATGATGTAGCTACAGGTTATGTAGAAATCGTCGCTGCTGGTACAGGTTATATATACAGCATTATGCTTTCTAAGTAATATTTAATATATTATTTTGAAATAAATTTTATCTTGGGAAAAAACGATAAATATGTGTGGTAACTACACTCTTAGTTACAACTAATTAGTGAATTAAGATAATAAAAATTATTTTCTAATTCAATTATCTCCTCGTGGAAGGTCGTAGAAATACGGCCTTCCCTTTTTATTTATTAATAAATAAAAAACACGCCAAATTTTTCTTTTAGCGTGCTTTTTCACTATTTACCTATACTTATTCAGTCACATGCTCATAAGCCATTTCTATGACAATTTTGATATGATCATCAGCTAATTTATAGTAAACCTCTTTACCAACCTTGTCGTATGACACAAGTCTAGCCTGTCTTAGAAGGGCTAATTGATGTGATATTGCAGATTTAGTCATACCAAGCTTTTCTGCGATATCATTAACACATAGCTTTTCATTATGAATTAATAAACATATCTTGATTCTTGTCGCATCTCCAAGTAGCTTAAAGAAATCACTCATATCTGCTATTTCAGTTCCTGATTTTATTAAATCTAAATCTTCCATCTTATATGCCTCCATTGAGCAATTATTCAACCATATTATATATAAAAACCCCACTTCTTTCAATAAAAAGTGGGATTTTACTATTTAGAAATAACAAATGTAACACCTGTAGGCTCTTCGTTTTGTACAGATAACGAATAACCAAAGAAATTACATGTTTTTACAACAATTGACATACCAAGACCAAACTGTCCCTTACTACCCTTTTCATAAGCCTTAAATGAATTCTTAATAAATACCTCATCGATATGCTCACCATCATTATAGATATAGATTTTATCATTCTTTAATGAGATTTTAATCATAGATTTAGCATATCTCTTAGCATTATCTAAGATATTACTGATAACTGTAGTCCAATTTTCACGATAGCCATCAAAGAAAATTGAATCATCTAAATCATCAACAATCTTTAAATTAGTCTGATATTTGTATGAAACTAATACCTCTTGAATTAATTCCGCCATATTAATATGCTCAAAAGGCTTAGAATGATCTAAATATTCTAAGGAATTATACTGTAATAGCTTAATAACCTTATTCTTTAATAAATCAGCCTGTTCAATAATAATATTTAAGGATTCTGTAGTTTCAACACCATCCTGAATGGCTTCTGCATAAGATTTAATAACCGCAATTGGTGTCTTAAAGTCATGACTTAAATTCTGTAGCATTTCCTGCTTAGTAGCTTCATTATGAGAAATTTCAGTTCTCATTTTCTCTACTGAAACAGATAATTGACCTATTTCATCTAATGACTTATCTAAATATTCCTTTTCATATTTATTCTTAGGCATTTGCTCAATATGATACTGTAATAGCTTAATTCTTTTAATAACACTATTACTCCACCATGAAATGGCAAGCATTGCAATTAATAATACAACTAAGAATACAACAATAATCTTAAATGACATTGGTCTAACTAGACCATCTACATAAGCATTTGTAGTAAATACAATTGTGTAATTTTGGAAATTTGATACCTCAAAATTGGCATAGTAGTAATATGAACCAGTTGAAGTCGTAATTTTTCCTCTTACACCATCATTTGCAGGGATATTTCCATACTTTTCCTGCATAGTATTGATTAAATTATTTAATTCATCACTAGTAATATAGTTATTTAATCCATCACTTTGTGATGCGATACCAGTTCTATATTTATAATATTCATAATCCATATCAAAATTATTAAATGTAGGATTATAAATATCCTGACCTGGCTTATCACCCTGAGAAATCATTTTAGCAACCGTACTTAAACGGTCAAAGCATTCAGATTTAGCAAGGGATTGAAATGATGCGATTGTTACGGCGGTAAAAACGATTGATACGAATAATAATATGCCCGAAATTAATAAAACTAACTGGGCAGAAAAGCTAAATTTTCTAACTCTTTCCTTAATTTTTGGCTTTATCATATAAGAAGTCTATATCCAAAACCGTAAATTGTCTCTACATTTAGGTTAGGCATTTTACTTCTAAGTCTTCTCATAAGGTCATCTACTACTCGGTCTGAACCAAAATAGTCATTACCCCAAACATGATCTAATATCTGGTCTCTTGAGAAAGCCTTAGATTTGTTTTGGATAAGGAATAGAAGTAAATCATATTCCTTACTAGTTAAATTAATATTTTCGTCGTTTTCTGTAACAATTCTCTTATCAAAATCAATAACATATCCATTAAATTTGAATAGGTTATCATCCTTTTGTCCTGCATAGCTTCTAGCTAATAAATTTCTAACACGTAATACTAATTCACGTGGAGAATATGGCTTAGCTACATAATCATCTGAACCAAGCTCTAAACCCATTACCTTATCGATATCCTGGTCACGAGCTGATGTGAAAATAATAGGCATACGAGGATTTACCTCTCTAATTTTCTTAATTAGATCGTATCCTGTAATAACTCCTGGTAACATAATGTCTAGAATCCACATATGATAATCATCATTAATCATCTTTTCGGCATCCTCACCATTTGTAAATACAGTTACCTCATATCCTTCATTCTTTAAATATTTCTCTACTAAAGAGGCTAAGTTCTTTTCATCCTCTACTAATGCAATTTTATACATAATATCACGTCCTTTATGTTATTATATCATAATTATAAAGAATATAATCCTTTTAAAAGCGAATAAGGAACAGCCGAGGCTGTTCCTTATCCATAATTGGGAGAGTTATAGTTTTGTCTAAAAGGTTTGCCTCTAGACAGTTATGATTATAACACTAAATTGTGTGATTTTTCAATTGAAATTATGTGAAAATATGTAAAGAGAATTAATCCTCGTACATATCCTCATATTCATCCATGATTTTGTTATACTTTTCTTCATCAGGATCTACATCATCATATGAATCGTCAGAGTCATCATCATCTTCATAGTCAGCGTCGTCTTCTTCATGATCTTCCTCTTCATCTTCGAAGTTAATATCATCATCCTCGTCATCTTCGTTGTCTTCATCGTCCTCATCAGAATCATCCTCGTCTTCATCCTCATCGAAGCCAAGATCATCATTTTCTTCCTCTTCGTCATCATCACTTTCGTAATCTTCCTTAGAGTTGAATGATGAACCATCCTTATCAAATACATCTAATGACTGACGAGACTTTAAATCCCAATTGTCATCACCTAAGAATACGAACTTAGATGAAACAGTGATATCAGTATATAACTTTGCAGCTAATGTACCATCTTCATCTGATACACCCTTCTTTGCAAGTGTTTCCTCAATTAAAGTGTAAATATTAATTGCACCCTCATGCTCATTCATGATTTCTAATGCAATTTCAATTAATGACATTTGATTACCCATTTTATTTCCTCCAAATGCATAAATGCTATTATATTGTACTTAAAAAATCGACATTTTTCAAGTATTTAATGTAATAATATCCAGATTTTGTGGGTCTGGACAACATCCATTACACAAAGCTCATATTCGACTGAAATTTTATTATTCTTTATTTCTAGAAATAAAGTCTTAACATTTAAATCAAATTCTAAGCCATTTGAATTCTTATAATAACCTGCCTTTTTCTCACCTAAAGCTAATGGTAATAGCATATTTATACTACCCTTACGCTCAAAAACAAGGCTTAAATCATCATTTATAGTTAGAATTATATCTGTATTTTCTGTAGATTTATCCTTGAAAATAATTCTATTATCTTCCCTTACATAATCGGTATTAAAAATAACCTTATTATCATCTGAATCCACTGAATGAAAGGTAAGCATTAATACTCCCTCCTGCCTTCAAATGCTTTAAGTAATGTAAGCTCATCAAGATATGAAATATCTCCACCTACAGGAAGACCATGTGCGATTCTTGTCACCTTAACATCATAAGACTTTAATAGCTCCTTAAGATATTTAGCAGTTGTTTCACCCTCTAGTGTTGCGTTAGTCGCAAGGATGATTTCATCAACCTCGCCACCCTTAACCTTTTCCATAAGTGAATCAATATTTAAATCATCAATACTGATACCCTTACTGAATGAAATTGAACCATTTAATACATGATAAATTCCCTTATATTCATTAACTTTTTCTAAGGTAATTAAATCCTTTATTGATTCAACTACAAGAACCTGTCGATGGTTTCTTGAAGAGTCACTACAGATCTTACAAATATTACCTTCACTGATATTTCCACATGATTCACAGATATGTATATCTGTGTGTAGTGATAATAATGCATTAGAGAAGTCTGTAATATCCTCATCCTTCATATGCATAAATACATATAAAGCATATCTTTCTGCAGTCTTTCTTCCGACACCAGGAAGCTTACCGAATGAATCAATAAGATTTTCCAAAGTCTCTGGATATTTTGTATTCATTAGAATCCGAATCCCATACCGCCGCCGAAGCCGCCCATAACCTTAGCTGATTCAGCTTCAATCTGCTTATTAGCATCATTGATTGCAATAACAATCATATCCTGAACCATTTCAATATCATCCTTAGCTGCCTCTGGATCGATTGATACCTCAAGTACCTCATGAGTACCCTTAACCTTAACAGTAACTACACCACCTGATGTACCTGTAAATACTGTTTCCTCAAGCTTAGCCTGAGCTTCCTCCATCTGCTTCTGAAGCTTTCTTAGCTTCATCATCTGCTGCTGATTCATAATTTTTATTCCTCCACTATTTTTAATTCATCGCCAATTAATTCCTTGGCATCATTTATTAATTTCTGATCAGGATTTGAGCTTGCCTGCTCCTGAATTGTAGGTACAATTCGTCTCTTAACACCAATTCTTACTGATTCAAGAGAAGGAGTAGGATTAGCTAAAGAGTATTTAGCTCTGAAATCCTTCTTAATTACATCCCATACCTCTCTAGGTATGCAGACATAATCCCTAATATTTATACCATACTCACTAAAAATTTCAATAATTTTTACGAAAGTATCATATTGCATTAATCTATTACAGAACTTAGCATCCGCAAGTCCTAATAGGAATGCATCATCAGATACTGCAAGAATTTGACCTCTTGTCATAATCTGAACATATACATAGCTATATTTCTTTTCAATTTCCTTCCATACAGCCTCAAGCTTAGCACGGTTTTCCTTTGATGAATTATGAAGAATTCTTTCAACATCGTGAATATTGATTTCATCATCTGGAATACCCTGAGCAGGCTCCTGTGGAGTAGACTCAAATACCTGAGCTGTTACCACATTATGGATAGGCTCCTCAACTACCTCGTTTGTACGTTCATCACGGACAATAGGTGTTTGTTCTACAACTGGCTCTTGTGTAGGCTCTGGTGCTTGATTTCTCATTCTTAAAAGCTCCTCAGTAGAAGAGAACATTTGAGGCTTTGGAGCTGGTTCATAATAATTATTTCTATCATTATTTTGATAGCCATTATTATAATTGTTATAATTATTATTTCTATTAGCTCTATCATTTTTAATTAGCATCTCAACTGAATTTTCAAGAGAAGTAATGCGCTCACTTAAATTTGCAGCATCATTAATTTTTAAATCACTCATCTTAAGCATTGCAAGCTCTAAATAAGCTCTCTTTTGAGTTGAGAATCTCATATCATTTAATGCTTGATTTAGAATATCTAGCCAATTATAAATTACGCCCTTTGCAAGCATAGAAGCCATCTTTATAAATTGCTCATTCTTATACATTAGCTTATCTTCTAATATTGCATTATTCTTAAACATTAATGTATCTCTTAGGAATAGAATAAGGTCATTTACGATTCTTGGAACCTCCTTACCCTCTCTAATAATACTATCAATTAATTGAATACATCCTGTAGAATCTGATTCAGCACATTTAATTAATAGCTCAACCATTTTTACATAGGAAATATTGCCACTTACTGCTAAAACATCATCAAGTGTAATCTCTGGATTTACACTGTAGCTAATACACTGATCAAAGATAGAAAGTGCATCACGCATACCACCCTCAGCTGAGATTGCAATTTGATGTAAAGCCTCTTCAGTAACCTTAATATTTTCCTCTTCAGCCACGATTTTAAGCCTTTTTAGCATATTTTCTAATGAAATTGAGGCAAAATCAAATCTCTGGCAACGAGATAAAATTGTCTTAGGTAGCTTATAAGGCTCTGTTGTTGCAAGAATGAATATTACATGTGCAGGTGGTTCCTCAAGTGTCTTTAATAAGGCATTGAAGGCTGCCTGTGAAAGCATATGAACCTCATCAATAATATATACCTTATATTTACCAACACTTGGTAAGAATTTAACTGTATCTCTGATTGCTCTAACATCTTCAACACCATTGTTAGATGCAGCATCGATTTCAGTTACATCTGAGATCATACCCTTAGCAATACCCTTACAAATATCACATTCGCAGCATGGCTCAGTAGTAGGTCCATGCTCACAGTTCATTGCCTTAGCCATAATTTTAGCTAATGTAGTTTTACCTGTACCTCTTGGACCGCAGAATAAATAGGCATGAGCAACCTTATTAAGTTTAATTGCATTTTGTAACGTTTTAATAATATGCTCCTGACCAACTACATCAGCGAACTTTTGAGGACGATACGCTCTATATAATGCTACATATGCCATAAATATTCACCTCACTCCACATAATAAATATATTTAATATCACCAATAACCTTGTGATAATATACAATGTCTAAATCTGGGGTTGTCATTATATCCCAAACTGTTGTCCAATAGCCATCCTTATTAGTATTAATTCCATACCTTTTATAGACTTTAGTTATAAGATCACTACAGTATGATTTATTCTTAGTATTAAAGGTAAATGTACTATTGTAAAAATCACCTTCTTGTCCGACTGCTACGGACAATAGGTCGTCTAATTCTGTGTCCGTTAACGGAGCACGATAACCAATAACCTCAGTAAAATAATCAGTTGAATTCCAATAATCTCTATTAACTATAAATGCTGGACTATTTCCTGATGTTACTGTTGATTCAACTGTATCATCAGCTGTGACATTGATTTCATAATCCTGATAAGAATCAAGAACTATTGCGGCATGTCCTCCAACAAAATAACCCATGAAATCACAAATCATTTCTCCAAAGAACATATTTTGAAAGAAATTAGAATCTGGTGATGTAATAATATCACCAATACTTCCTGGTAACATTCTATCTTCATACATTGTATAGCCAGGAACTTGATCATCTAAGTCAATCTTATAATATTTTACATAATAAGATGAAATATCTTCCTGATACACAGCCTTTTTCTTAAATGCTGAAATTTTAGAGCTTAAAATCACATGCTCTACAGCTGAATCTATTCCAAATGAGAAAAGAATGAAAAATATAAATATTAATATTCCTGTTAAAATCCATTTTACTATTTTTCTCATAATATCATTTTATCACATTTAAAATATATTTTAAATGATAAAAATAAAAGGGGATTAATCCCCTTTTAATTACTTTTCTTCCTTAGCCTTTGGCTTGATTACGATTGCTCTATTTTCGCCTTCGCCCTCAGATTCAGTATAAACATCTCTCCATTCAGTTAACTTTTCATGAATGATACGACGTTCAAATGAACTCATTGGCTGTAGCTTTACTGCAACCTTAGTCTTTGCAACTTCCTTAGCTGTCTTAGTAGCTAAGATTTCTAACTGTCTAGCACGGTTTGACTTATATCCACCGATATCTAAAGTTGTAATGATGTGATCCTTAGTATATGTAGATATTAAGTTACGAACTAGAACCTGTAAAGCTTCAAGTGTCTTACCCTTAACACCGATTAATAATGAATTTTCATAAGAATCAATGATATAGTGAATCTGCTCTTCACCATTTACTGATCTTGCTTCAATCTGATAACCGATATTTAAAGCATTTAAAATACCTTCTAGGTATTTTTTACCTTCTAAAGTAAGATTTACATCAACAAGAGCTTCGCAGTTTAAGCCTTCAGGTAATTCTCCTAAAACATTAACGAAAATTTTATCGCTAGAAAGGTGTAATCTCTTAACTGCTTCAGCCTGAGCTTCTTCCTGAGTTTTAGCGATAAATTCTACCTTTTTCTGCATATTTTCACCCTCAATTAATTAAAATACATCTGGTCTAGACTGCTGCTTTTCATACTTGCGCTCATTGATCCATCTTCCAACCTGAGACTGGAATAACTGATAAACGGCACCGATTAGCCAGTAGATACCAAGTGTAGTATTGGATAATGCCATGAAACCAAACATTACGTTCATGATAATCATCATCCACTTCATCTGATTATTATTATTTTTCTTATCATTTGGATGAACCTTCTGATATTTCATTGGTCTAGATGATAATTTCTGCTGTAAAACCTGTAATCCTACGAAGATTAAAGCTACAACTACAGCGAAAATCTTATCCTGAACTGCTGAAGCATCAAAGAATGAAGTGTTCATTTCAAAGAAACCGAATATCTTTGTATTACTTAATGCAAACTTGCCGGCATATGTAATTGCTACACCATCATTAACAGAAGAAGTACCAGTAGCATTAATTCTTTGTACTACCTCGTACATACTCATGAAAATAGGGAACTGGAATAGCATAGGCGCAATACATCCAAGAGGACTAATCTTATACTTCTTATAAAGCTTCATAGTCTCCTGCTGCATCTGCTGCTGACTTCTAGCATCCTTACGGTTAGCATATTTCTTTTGAATTCTTTGCATTTCAGGCTGCATCTGATTCATCTTTAAGCTCATACCATTAGTACGAGAATAAATTGGCCATGCTGCAGTTCTTACAATGATTGTTGTAAAGAAAATACCCCAGAAATATGAATTTCCACAAAGTCTACCGATTCCATTACAAATCCAGGCAATAGGGAATGAAAGGATGTTAATTGGCCAACCCCATAAAGTTTGCCAGAAACCCTTTCCGCCGTTCCACATATCTATCCAATCCTGGCCCCATGTTGTATAAGGCTTAGAATACCAAGAAGAAGCAGAAGTACGACAACCTGATAAAGTTAATACAAGGACGAAACACACTGCAATCAAAATGAATTTGTGTCTGTTTCTATAGAAAAAACTAGTCAT
This sequence comes from Acholeplasmatales bacterium, assembly GCA_024697825.1. GTDB lineage: Bacteria > Bacillota_I > Bacilli_A > Acholeplasmatales > Anaeroplasmataceae > Anaeroplasma. The sequence continues at coordinate 2,849 of JAILEP010000094.1, read as the reverse complement.
TTTTTTCTCCTTGAGTTAATAAATTTTGTTTTCTAAATAAATATTCTAATTGTTTAAAGATATCTTTATATTCAAGTCCAACTACTGCTGGTCTTGCAATAATAAAAACATCTACGTTATTATCTAATTTAATATTTAAATTGGTTATACATGCAGCTATAAGACGCTTATATTGATTTCTTGTAACTGCGTTACCAATTTTTTTGCCTACACTCATCGCATAACGAAAATGGCTGGTTTCTGAATTTTCTAATTTATAAACTGAAAAATATTGGTTAGATCTAAAGCATTTCTTCTTTAAAATAGCCTCAATTTCAGATGTCTTTTTTACGCGATATTCTTTCTTCATATTATATAAATATACCTAATAGACAAAAAAATACGACCAAAGCATTAATTAATTGTTCTGGTCGTACTAGTTATGTCAATTTTCAATATTAAATTAAACAGTTAACTGATGTCTGCCTTTTCTACGTCTAGCAGCTAAAACTTTTCTACCGTTCTTTGTTGCCATTCTAGCGCGGAAACCATGAGTAACTTTTCTTTTTCTCTTATTTGGTTGATAAGTTCTTTTCATACTTGTTATCCTCCATTTCTCTAAGAAACCATGCCCTATTATTCTATCAAAACCAATATTTAATGTCAATATAATTTTTAAGGAATTTATCATGTTCCCTTTAATATAATAAGGATAATACAAAATGTGGAAAAACATTTAAGGGGGTAAAAAGTTATCCACATTTTAAAAATGCCTAATTTTATTCAATTTTTAGCTATAAAATCGGTACAAAACCGCATTTTGTATTCCATTTTTTAATTAGTTATTTAAATCGCTTTCTGACACATACCTATTTGTCCGATTTTGACATACAAATTTTATCCACTTTTAACTGAGGTAGTATAAAAAACGGCTTAGGTAAAAGAAAAAATGTGTACGTTTAAAAATGTTTCAAAAAAAATCCACAGAAAAAATTGTTATTAAAATTTCGGTCAATGTGGATAAATTAGTAACATATTTTTTAACATGTGAAAATGTATATAACACTAAAAAATGGCGTAAATACTCAATTTTCTCAAAAAAGTTATCCACATTTTTTATTTACTATGAATCCCCCTTTTAAAAAGTTATCCACATTTTTTGTTGATAAGTTTTTATTGCTAACCACTTGCGTTTTGGTAAAATGATAGCAGATAAAACAAAAGCGTAATTTAAATGAAAATTTTCAGTGATTTTCAGGATGTTTTTGTAGTATAATTAAAGTCCCATTAATTTTTTAAGAAGTTAGGTGAGCAATATGGTATCAGGACAGGAGATTTGGAATGACGTCCGCGAAACACTAAAGAAAAAGCTTGCACCAACAACCTTTAATCAGTCTTTTGAAAATGTCACAAAGATTGACCATGAGGAAAATGGTGTAATTTTTATTCTTGTCGACAGTGAGTTCATTAAACATAATATTAATAGAACGCACATGGAAAATATTAATAATATTATAGAAAAGAAGAATTATGGAAGAAAGGTAAAGCTTAAATTCATTACTGAAAATGATAAGCAGGCTCAAGCAATTAAGCCTCAGGAGGCTTTTACTCCTCTTCGTAGTAATAATTTAAATCTAAACTATACATTTGAATCATTCGTAACAGGTGAATCAAACCGTAATGCATTCTTATCTGCAAGTAAGGTTGCAGATACTCCAGGTGTATATGTAAATCCATTATACATTTTCGGTGGAGTTGGCTTAGGTAAAACACATTTAATGCAGGCAATCGGTAATTATATCTCTGATATGAACGTAGAAAATAAGATAGTTTATGTACAGGCAAACGACTTCGTTAAGGACTTCCAGCAGGGTACAATGGATAAGAATATGAAGGCATTTGATGATAAATATGACAATGCTGATATTCTATTAATTGATGATATCCAGATGCTTTCAAGTAAGCCAGGATCACAAAATCAGTTCTTTAATTTATTTCAAAGTATGATGGATAGATCTAAGCAGGTAGTTATTACATCAGATGTTCCACCTAATAAGCTAAATGGCTTTATGGATAGACTTACATCTAGATTCCAGATGGGCTATCAGGTTAATATTAACCAGCCAGATTTTCCACAGAGAATGCAGATTTTAAGAAGAAAAGCTGCTGAAAAGACTCAATTAAGAGTTCCAGATGATGTATTATCATACATCGCAGAGATTTTTACAGATAACGTAAGAGAATTAGAGGGTGCTTTAAACAGAGTTATTGTTTATTGTGACCTAACTAATAACGATAATATTACTCTAGATTTTGCTAAAGAAGCACTTGATATTCTTGTTAAATCAAGAAATCCACAGGAAACTACATATGAATCATGTATTTCTGTAGTCGCAAATGCATATGGAATTAGTACAATTGATATTCTTGGTGCTTCAAGATCAGCTAAAATTGTATTACCAAGACATATTGTTATGTATATTTTAAAGAAGAAATATGGATTACAATACACAAAAATCGGTGCTATTTTAAATGGTAAGGACCATACTACAATTATGAATGGTGTAGATAGAATCGAAAATGAAATAAAGACCAACGAAGAGCTTAAAATGGCTGTCGAAGGAATTATGAAAAAATTATAGTCTCCAAAGGCATCAGTTAGTATTTTTAATATGAAATATTAACTGGTGTTTTTTATTTATTATCAAAACTTTTAATTTATTAATTTTTTATAAATTTAAATTATAATCAAAATTGTGAATTAATGTGGATTTTGTTGTTTATTTTCCACTACCTTTATGATATAATATTTATTGTAATTAAAACGTTTTTATGAGTTATCCACTTTTTCACAAGGGTTAACTATAATA
>JAILEP010000086.1 GCA_024697825.1 Acholeplasmatales bacterium | reverse complement strand
CAAGAGTATCCTTATATTTATTATATAAATTAAGCTCTTGAATATAATTATAATCATTTAATGGCTCTGTTGAATCATCGTCATTAATAGAATCCTCTTTTGTATACATTGAAACAATAGAGACTGTTTCAATAAATGATTTATACATCTCTATTGTCGCAATAGATGGCTCTATATCAAGCTCTAGCTCATCAATTAGAGAAATGGCATATGATGTCATTTGATAATAATAATGATCTATAAATGATAAGCCATTATTTTCTTCCTTTTTATTTAATATATTTACATTGATAGCTTTAAAAAGATTATACATCTTCTCATTACTATTCATATTAACTACTCCTCCTTAGTAAGCTCTACTAGCTTTTCGTATAATACGACCATGGCATAGGTATCAAGCTCACAATATTTTAATAGGCTATGTCTTATTTTATTTCTAGAATCAATATCCATATTCTTTAAATCAATATAGGCTTGGCTTGCCTCATCACCCTTATGAACATCATCTAGGTTATGATAATTAAGCCTTGGGTCATTTGGGAATAAGGCTGGTAAAACACTCTTAATAGAGAATGAACCACCCATTGCCCTATTATAAACATATCCCTCCTGGAATGGGATTAATAAATCCTTAAATCTTGATACTAGCTTATATAGCTTAGATGAATAAGGCTTAAAATTATAGGCTAGCTCCTTAATACGAGATATTTCAAATGATTCATTATAAGCAATAATAGATCCACTATCTCCTAAATCATTTAGCATTTGCTTAATAAGTGGGAATCTTGGATCATTTATACCATCACCTAAATATTCCTTATGAGTAATTGTGCCATCACTTTCCATTATATGTAAGCTATATTGGAAGGGAATCTGCTGATTAGGCTTAGCACCTATTACATCAGGTAAAGCCTTTTGATATGTTTCAAAATCAAAGAAATATAATGGGAATTCTAATTCATCTAGGAAGGCTTTAATTTGTTCCTTATTAATATCTAATCCTCTATCATATAAATAAAAATCTATTTGTCTTTTTTGAATATCTGATAGCTTATCAAAATATTTAAAATCATTATTTAAATCATAAAATGAAATGATTCCATCATTAATCATTTTCCATTTATTTCTATTAGAATATAAATCTAAGACAGAGCCCTCACTAGGTATACCCTTAAGTCTAAAGCAATAATCCTTAAATGGACATCCATCATATTCAAGGCATGTAGATGATAAGGCTACATCAGGTAATTCATTTTCATTAGCTAAATAATTATCACTTATTTCTAAATTAGCCTTAACCTCTTCTGATTTTTTAATGGCCTTTTCAGTTACATCCTCAATAATAAAATAATCATTTAAATTAACATCACCATCTACTCTTATATAATTCTTATTGATTAATACAATATTAACTGAATTAACCTTAAAGCCTAGATTAGATAAAATATAATATTGATATGATGTGTCAGTAATATGATAAGGCTTAACCTTAGTTACACTTTTAACCTCATAAATCTCAACTGATTTATCAGGTAAAACCTTTAAAATATCAACTGCACAATAATTGTTTTCATATATGAAGGCAGCCTCACAAATGACACCCTCACCACGTTCAATGGCCTCTTTAGTGTTTTCTACCATTTTAGGAATATCGATTGGGTCTGTTTCTGCTAGGTAATAGTCTCCAAATAAGCCCATTGCCATATCACCAATTTCATTACCAACAATTAATCTTTGATTTTCTTCCTGTTCCTCTTTTTCCTCTGGCTTATATTTTTCAAGCCATAATCTTCTCTTACATCCACATAATGTGACGTATTTACTTTTAGAATAATAAAACATAGCTAATCACCTATACTAATTATACTCATTTACGATACATATTTCCATAAATAATCCTGTTAAAAATATTAATTGAGAAAAAATATGTAAACGCTTGCAAATATGTGATACAATATATTGAAATTTGAGAAAAAGAGGTTTTATATATGAGAAAAAAGCATTTATTAGGTATTGGCCTATTAGGTATCGCAGCCCTTTCTGCTTGTGGTACTAATACAGTCAGCCCATCTAATCAAACAAGCAATACTTCAAGCGCCGCTGCATCAAGTGTTGCGTCTAGTACAAATAACGCAGGTACTCCATCTTCTACTATAGGATTAGTATCAGAATCATCAGATCCTAATTCTGAATACAATGCTCAGCTAACAGAGCTTCAGTATAAGAGTGATACATATCTTGCAAATTTATCTGCAGGCGGTGTTGTTGAAGGGAAGCTTGGAGATTTTAGACAATATGAAAATACTTCTGCCTATGTAGAGGTTAGTACAGCAGCTGAATTTATTGACGCTCTTACTAAGGCTAAATATACTTATACTAATGATTCAATTAATGCAGATGGTACAATCAATCAGACATTAACAGCTGAGGGTACTGTTCATGTAATTGAAATTACTCAGGATTTAGATTTAGGATATAACACATTAATTAATGCTGGTATTTCATCAAGCATTGTTAAATCATTTGATAAGAACAATTCTTCTTATGGCTTATCTAAGGGTACTCAGTCATATAAATATGATGATATTGTAACATCTGGTATTTCCCAGATTTGTATTGAAAATACATCTAATTTATTAATCTATTCTAAGAATGGTGCTAAGATTAAGCATGCAGGCTTTAAATTAACATCTGATTACAATATCGTAGTTAGAAATCTAGATATGGATGAAATCTGGATGTGGGAGGATGCTAATACATTAGAACCTACATTCAAGGTTGGCGATTATGATAACTTCGGTTGGGCATATTTTAAGATTTCATTTAGTGAGGCAGTATGGATTGACCACTGCTCATTTGGTAAATCTTATGATGGTCAGATCGATGTATCAAACCCTGTTTATAATACTACTGATACATTATTAAGAGCTCCTTATGGCGCAACTACATCAAATGGTACACATATTTCATATTGCAATTTCCATGGTGGTGATGATAGTGAGGATGGCTATATTTATAAGATGATGAGTGAGCTTGAAGAAAATTATCAGGCTTATTTAGCTGATAATTCTACTACTGTTAAGGGCTATTATTATAAGACATTAAGAGATGCAGGCTTATCATTTGATGATGTTATGAAGGCTTATGCACTTCCTCAAAAGAAGGGCTTCCTACTTGCAGACTCTGGTGATGATTATAATTACAATAAGGAATTAAAGGTATCATTCTCAAGCTGTACATTCAAAAATCTTGAGGATAGACTTCCTAAGATTAGATCAGGAATTGCATATTTATATAACTGCTATGTTGATAATTCAGAATATTATGCAATGCTACCAAATATAAGTGCTATTTCTACAACTATTACTAACGCATCAGCTAAATTTAAGGCTGGTGGTGTATCACAGGGTGCACTTTCAGGATTAGGTGGTTCTGTATATATGGAATCTGTAGTTTATACAGGTGTTAAGAGCTTCCTAAAGAATAATGACACAAGCTGGGATACAAATAAGAATTATACTGATGATGTCGCTAAATATGGTGGATACAAGATTATTAATTCTTATTTCTATAATGACACAAGCTCAATGACTTACGGCTCTTCTACTGCTGATACAGATCCATTTACAAATATTAATGCTTCTCTTGCAACATTAGATAGAGATCATTTCTCATTCCACACAGATGATGAAACAATTCCATTTAATATTGTTCCATTCTACAAGAATGAAAGGGGCTATACTTGGGTTACTGCAAATAATTATAGTCGTCTAGCTATGAATTATTTTGGTACAGAACCAACAGGTGCTGGTGTCTTCAATTATGATTTAATGTGGACAACAACAGATTATAAAAAAGCATAATATAAAATTTAGGGGCTGGTTTAGTTACCAGCCCCATTTTTTCGTTATATCCTAGCTAAATCATCACTTAAGGCACTTGTCCATTTACTTGAAGCTCTAGTTCCACTTGATGCAACACCAACTAAGAAAGCCATTATTTCAAATACTTACCCAATCTTCTATTAACTATTTCTTTCACTTTATTAATAGATTCTTTCATATAATCTAGCTTTAATCCAGCTTTTTTACCAACAACAATTAAATCATCATCTGTTATATCTATTCCTTTACCATTAACAGATGTTGTATGCTCTCCATAATATGTATTACTATAAGTCATATCATATGCAGGTGATAATCTATAAATTTTATTTTTTATATCATATAAGTAAGAAAAATTTTTTGCATGATCGTCAAGATTATGTGCATATACATTAAAGCACATTCTTAAAAATAAATCATTCAAATCAGCTATATTATCATTAGTGATAATTTTCGTAAGCTTAAATAATTCATTATAATCTAAGCACGGACTTGTAAAATCAGCTTCTAGTAAAGCCGCGGCTGTAATCATATGAATTTTTTCCCCTTCTCTTCTATCAAATCTTTGAACACCAAAATAACCAGAATTAGTTTTCGATTCAAATAGCTTAACTGGAGGTATATTAATTCCTATTTCTTCACAAGCCTTGGCATATTCATATTCGCATAGTCCAAAATCTTGAAAATCAAATCTAGATTCAAATTTAATTAGCCAATCTACACCATCAATATTAATTAAAACCTTTGGTCTTGCACCACCAGATGAACCACCAAATTTAAATAAATAATCTATATCTGAATCTTCTTTATTTAAAATCTTATTGGCCTCTTCTTGGTATCTATCTAAATTAAAATTAAAATTATCCTTCATTTCGTTATTAGGCTTATATTCTAAAGCACCCATACCAGTACTACCAATAATCGATAATCTTGTTAATCCATTAGTATGATTTATTCCATTCTTTTTTAAATATCTATCTAATAATAGATTTCCCCAGCTATCAGGCATAGAATCAGCAAACACACCAAAAAAACCGTTAAAAACCATCATATTTGGAATAAAAACTCCTTTTTTCAATGGTAAAGAAAATGGAGAAATTGAAAAGCCATTAGCGAGCCAATTAGAATCATATTCAAATGCATATTTATTTTCATATTTTGCTAAATATCCAACTAATTTATCTTCAAAATAAACATTAAGCTTTTCCATACCTTATCACCTCGTCAATATCATTAAACGAAATATTTTTAAATAAAGCTTTAATATCATCCTGACAATCTAATACGACACAAAGCTTAGTTAAGGAATGCAATGATATTTCACCAGTCGTTTCAAATCTTTTAATAGTTCCATATGAAACATTACTCATTTTTGCCAAATCCTGCTGAGTGATATTTTTTATCTTTCTCATCTTCTTAAATCTCTTTGCAACATCCATAATAATTTCATCTGTAGTTTCAAATATCATATAGACCTCCATAGATAATATTTTATCTATTTATACCAATTTATTCATAATA
>JAILEP010000068.1 GCA_024697825.1 Acholeplasmatales bacterium | reverse complement strand
AAAAAATAATTAATTATTGAAACCATTTAATATTGAAAAGATATTAATAAAGGGGTATAATGGATTTGCTATTAAAAGAAATAAATATATATAGAGGAATATATAGTTGTTTTATTTAAGTTGTTTTTTACTTGAAATTTTAAGGAGGATAATATGAGTAAAGAAAAAGAAGTAAAAAGAATGGCCATAGATGGTAACTATGCTGCTGCATATGCATCTTATGCCTTCACAGAAGTTGCAGGTATTTACCCTATTACACCATCTTCACCAATGGCTGAGTACACTGATGAATGGGCTTCACAGGGTAAGAAGAACATCTTCGGTATGCCAGTTAAGGTTGTTGAAATGCAGTCTGAAGCAGGTGCTGCTGGTTCAGTACATGGTTCATTACAGGCAGGTGCATTAACTACAACATATACTGCATCTCAGGGTCTATTATTAAAGATTCCTAATATGTATAAGATCGCAGGTGAATGTTTACCAGGCGTTATCGATGTTGCAGCACGTACAATCGCTGCACAGTCACTAGCAATTTTCGGTGACCATCAGGACGTAATGGCTTGTCGTCAGACAGGTTTCGCATTATTATGTTCTAACTCAGTACAGGAGGTTATGGATTTAGGTGGTGTTGCACACTTATCTGCAATTAAGTCATCAATTCCATTTGTACATTTCTTCGATGGTTTCAGAACTTCTCACGAGGTTAATACTATTGAACCAGTTGATTACTCAGTATATGAAAAGCTTGTAGATAGAGACTGTATCGCTGAATTCAGAGCAAGATCTATTAACCCAGCACATCCAAAGACTGCTGGTACTGCTCAGAATGATGATGTATACTTCCAGACTAGAGAATTACAGGCACAGAGATATACAGCTGTTTATCCAATCGTTGAAAAATATATGGCTGCAATCTCTAAGGCTACTGGCAGACATTATGCACCATACCAGTACTATGGTGATCCAAATGCAACAAGAATCATCGTTGCTATGGGTTCTGTAAACCAGTGTATTGAAGAAGTAGTTGACTACTTAAGAGCAAAGGGCGAGAAGGTCGGTGTTCTAGAAGTTCACTTATATCGTCCATTTGTTGTAAAGAAGTTCTTAGCTGCAATCCCTTCAACAGTTAGAAAGATCGCAGTATTAGACAGAACAATTGAGCAGGGTGCTTTATATGAGCCTCTTGCACTTGATGTTATCGCAGCTTATGCTGGTAACGCTAAGGCTCCTAAGATTGTTGGTGGCCGTTATGGTTTATCTTCAAAGGATACAACTCCAGACCAGATTAATGCAGTATTCACTGAATTAAGAAAGCCAAATCCAAAGGATCATTTCGTAATTGGTATTGATGATGATATTAAGCATACATCATTAGTTCCTACAGAGTCTATCGATGTTGCTGACCCAACAACTACAGAATTATTATTCTTCGGTTTAGGTTCAGATGGTACAGTAGGTGCATGTAAGAATATTTCTAAGATTGTTGGTGACTACACTACATTCTATTCTCAGTCTTATGCAGCTTACGACTCTAAGAAGTCTGGTGGTTCTACAAGATTACATTTACGTTTCTCTCAGAAGCCAATCAGATCTACATATTTAGTTAACAAGCCTCACTTCGTATCATGCTCACTTGATGCATATCTTGATAAGTTTGATATGATCGATGGTTTACGTGATGGTGGTACATTCTTATTAAATACAGCTGTTGATGCTGACCAGATCGAGAATAGATTACCTAACAAGTATAAGAGATTATTAGCACAGAAGCATGCTAAGTTCTATATCATCAAGGCTAACGCAGCTGCACGTGAGTGTGGTTTCCGTCCAGGTCTAGGTGTTAATACAATCATGCAGTCTGCATTCTTCAAGTTAAATGAACAGATCATGAGCTTTGATGAAGCTAAGCAGCACATGAAGGACTTCGCTACTAAGACTTACCTAAGAAAGGGTCAGGAATTAGTAGATCAGAACCACAAGGCAGTAGATATGGGTGGTGACTGGTTAGTAGAAGTTCCAGTTAAGCCTGAATGGGCTAACTTAACTGATGATGTTAAGGTTGTTGATGAAACTCGTCCTGCATTCGTTCGTGACATCGCTGATGTTATCAACTCAATCAAGGGTGATTCATTACCATTATCAGTATTCGCTAAGTACAATAAGGATTGTTCAATGCCTAATGGTACTGCACAGTATGAAAAGAGAGGCGTTGCATCTGACGTTCCAATGTGGCATGCAGAAAACTGTATCCAGTGTAACCAGTGTGCATTCGTTTGTCCTCATGCTTGTATCCGTCCATTCTTATTAGATGAGAATGAAGCTAAGGCAGTTGAAGAATTCAATAACAATTTAGCTGAAGGCCAGGTTGGTATTCAGTTATTAGATGCAACAGGTTTCAAGGGCTATAAGTATACACTTGCACTTTCTACAATGGATTGTACAGGTTGTGGTGTATGTTTAACAGTATGTCCAGGTAACCCTAAGATTAAGCAGCCTTCTAAGAAGGATCCAAATGTTATGGAAGTTGTTAAGGCATTACGTCCTCATACAATGATTACTTCTCGTGCAAACAAGGAAGAAGTTGCTTATGATTGGACAGTTAAGAATGTAACTTACAAGAATGAAGTTGCAGGTAACGCTAATGCTAAGAACTTACAGTTCAACAAGCCAATGTTCGAATTCTCTGGAGCATGTGGTGGATGTGGTGAAACTCCTTATGTAAAGGCAGCTTCTCAGTTATTTGGTGATCGTATGATGATTGCTAACGCTACTGGTTGTACTTCAATTTACTCAGGTTCTTATCCTTCATCTCCATATACTACTAATGCAGAAGGCCGTGGTGTTGCATGGGCTAACTCATTATTCGAGGATAATGCTGAATTCGGTTTCGGTATGAGAATGGCAGTTGAAACATTAAGAGATAGACTTCAGACAATTATGGCAAACAATATGGATGCTATGTCTGATGAAGCTAAGGCTCTATGCCAGGAATGGATTGAAAATAGAAAGTCTGGCGCTAAGACTAAGGAATTAGCTCCAAAGATTGTTGCTGCTATGGAAGCAACAGATGCTAAGTATGCTAAGGAAATTCTTGAATTAAAGGATTACTTAATCAAGGTTTCTCAGTGGATCATCGGTGGTGATGGTTGGGCATATGATATCGGTTACGGTGGTCTTGACCATGTAATCGCAAACAACCAGGATGTAAATATCTTAGTTGTAGATACAGAAGTTTACTCTAACACAGGTGGTCAGGCTTCTAAGTCTTCACGTACAGGTGCTATCGCTAAGTTCGCTGCATCTGGTAAGCCAACATTCAAGAAGGATTTAGCTTCAATCGCTATGTCTTACGGTCATGTTTATGTTGCAACTTGTTCACATGGTTATAACCAGAACCAGGTTGTTAAGGCTATGAAGGAAGCTGAAGCTTATGATGGTCCATCATTAGTTATCTGCTATGCTCCATGTATCGCTCATAACATCAAGTCAGGTCTATTCATGTCTCAGATGGAAGCTAAGAAGGCTACAGAATGTGGTTATTGGCCAACATTCAGATATAACCCTGATTTAGCTAAGGAAGGCAAGAACCCATTCACTATGGATTCTAAGGAACCAGATTGGACTAAGTACAATGACTTCTTAATGAACGAAGGTCGTTATGCTCAGCTAGTTAAGGTTAACCCTACTAAGGCTCAGGAATTATATGATTTGAACTTAAAGGATGCAAAGAAGCGTTATGCTAACTACTGCAGACTTAGAGATATGGAATTCAAGCCAGTTGAATAATTAAAAAAATGGACTCAGGATTAATTTCCTGAGTCTTTTTTCTTGCATTATTAAATCACTTTCGTTATAATAAAAACAAAAATTATGTCGAGAGGTGATATATATGGCAAAATATGACTTAAATGATTTAAAAAATAGAAGTAATGTTATAGATATGCTTAAGGAAATGTCTAATAGATTTAATAATATCAGAGATAATTTATGTGAACCATACGGTCTTTCTTCCCTTCAAGCAGTAATCATTATGGATATTTATCATAATCAAGGCCATACTAGAGTTACAGATATTTGTAAGAGATTAAATAAATCTACTAACACTATATCACCACTTATTAATAGGCTTATTGATAAGGGCTTTTTAAATAAGAGCCAGAGTAAGAAGGATAGCCGTGTATTTGAGGTTAGCCTAACAAATGAAACAGCTAAGATTGCAAATCAGATTAATACTGATGTATTTGATTATACATACCCAATGTTTGATTCATTAACTAATGAGCAGTTTGACGGTATCTATGACGCACTTGTTAGATTGTTGGAGGTTACAGAGGAGTGAAGTATTTAATTGTTTCTGATATTCATGGTAGCTCAGATTCTACTAAGAGAATTCTAGAAATTTTTGAGAAGGAAAAATGTGATATCATGATTAATGGCGGTGATGTTTTATATCATGGTCCAAGAAATGATTTACCTGCTAATTATTGTCCAAAGGAATGCATTGCCTTACTTAATCCCTATGCAGATAAAATTATTTGCGTAAATGGCAATTGTGACGCTGAGGTTGATCAGATGGTATTGAGATTTGAAATTAAGCACCATTATGATGCTATAATGAATGGCTTAAATGTTCATGTTGAGCATGGTCATCATTTAGATGAATATCAGGGTCATCCTGATCTTGTAATTTCAGGACATACTCATATTCCTGTTTTAGAAAAGAAGGATAATGGCATTATCTATTTAAATCCAGGTAGTATTACTATTCCTAAGGGTGGCTCTAAGCGAGGCTACGCAATTTGGGATGAAAATATTATTACTCTTATGACATTAGATGGTGAAATTGTCAAAATATTAACTTATTAAGAGACAAATTTGTCTCTTTTTTTATTTTGTTTCTAAAAAATTAGTAATTTTTGACTATTTATTATTTATAGGAGGAAATTATTATGTATAAAAAGAAGGAATATATTATTATTGGAGTAATTATAGCCTTGACCCTATTGTTAGCCTTTATGCCAACAATGATAACATCCTGCAGTAGCGAGGATACAAGTGAGGTAATCGAGGATAGTGATACAACTCCAAGCACTATTACAATTACAGTAAAGGGAGAAATTAAGGTTGAGGAGCTAAGTCTAGAAATACCCTATGGCTATAGCTATGGATATATCATTTCTAGGATAGAACCATATCTAAATGAATATAGTGTCGTCGAAAATGACCGCACAGTTCGCTATTATGAATCAACCACGATAACTATCGCTAGTAGCGACGAAAAGACGATAGAGGCCGAAATTGAGCCTGATTCAGGCTTAATTAATGTCAATACTGCCTCTTTAAGTGAGCTAATGTCTTTAACAGGAGTTGGAACTAAGCGAGCTGAACGTATTTTAGATTATAGAAGCACTAAGACAATTGAAACATTTGAAGAGCTTCAGGAGATAATAGATGTAACAGATGCGATTCTTGAAATTATTAAAACAGAAGCCACTATGTAATGATTTACATTTTATTTTAATTGCCGTTTTATTATTGATGCTATCGCTTAGATATTATTTTTTCTTTATCTTTTTAGGGATTTATTTTATCTATTTAATAAAGAAAAAATTAGTATTAATTCCTACATTGGTAATAATATTTATTCTAATATTTAGAATTTCAATGATTAAAATAAAAGCTTCCCTATTTAAAGAGAAGGAATCATATACAGTATATGTATCTGATGTAAGGGATGAGGATTCATATATTGTCTATAGTGGTATCAATAAAATATTAGTTTATGATTATGATCATAATGTAGCCCCTGGTGATACCTTAACCCTTACCTTAAAAATAAATAGCTCAAGCAAATCATATTTAACTGATTTTGATTATGAAAGCTATTTGTTTAGTAAAGGAATATCCTTATCTGCTCGTGTAACAAGTAGAAGCCTTATTAAGCATGGCTTTTCTATAAATTCAGTTAAATATTATTATTTAAAATATTTAAAAAATAATTTAAGTGAGGATTCCTATAATTATGTTTTAGCAATGGTCTTTGGTGATAATAATTTAGAGGATGATATTAAGGATGGCTATTCAGCCTTAGGTATTTCTCATGTTCTTGCAATATCAGGCCTACATATTTTGTTTTTATATAAGATAATATCATTTATAATGCTTAAGCTATTTCATTATTATAGAAATAAAATTCCAATTATTTTAATTACAATGTTTGTCCTATTTATAGGCGCACCTGCATCCTGCCTTAGAGCCTTATTATTTTTAATAATAGGAGAATTAAATAAGAGTGGTAATACTAAATATACAAGGCTTGATATATTATCAATATCTTGTATATTAATGCTAATATATAGTCCATATTTTGTATATCAGGCTGGGTTTTTATTATCATTTTTAGTTAATTTCGTATTGATATATTCTAATGAAATTATTGGTAAATCTAAATCTAAGCTATTAGGTTCATATAAAACCTA
>JAILEP010000048.1 GCA_024697825.1 Acholeplasmatales bacterium | reverse complement strand
AGATAATGTAAAAACAGTTAACGATTTAGGAAAACCTAAGAAGCATGGCTATGAATTTATTGGATGGGCTGATAGTAATAAATTAACTAAAGCTATAGATCAAAATACTGTATTAAATAAGGATATGAAGCTAGTTCCTATATATAAGCCCAAGGAATTTGTAATTGAATTTAAAACAGAAAATGTTGCTATGCTAGATACGATTCCTGAACTTGAAATTAAAGTAGAAAAAATGATTTCTGAAGCAAGCACTAAATGCTATGTGAAATTAAGCTTTTGTTATGATGATGATTCAACAATTGTATTAAGGGCAGAAGGTATAAAAGGCTATAATACCATTGTAATAAAAAGTGATTTACTAAAAGATGATATAATTCTAAATTATACTTATAGTTCTGTAGGTAAGTTTACTTATGGAGTTACTTTATCTCCTAGTATTTTATCTGAAGTAAGCATATTTGCTTGTTATTATGAAAATAGATCAGAATAATCAGTTCTATATTTTTGATATAAGCAATGGTAGAGAGAAATATGTTTTGAGCATAGTTTTTCAAAAACACCTAAATAAGAATTTTGATACTATTATTGATGACATTGAAACATTTATATATAAAGTTGAATTAAGAATCTCATAATGTTTATAATGATAAAAAACAGCTTCAGAGTTAATAATTCTGAGGCTGTTTTAACATCAAAATGGCGTTCCCGATGCGATTCGAACGCACGACCTTTCGCTTAGGATTTTGAAAATTTAAGAAAAATATCTTTTTGTTTATCTATACTGTTAAATATCGTTCAGTTTGTTGCCTTATTTTGTACAAAACGTCTATTTCGTGCAGTTTTTGTAGTTCTTCGATATCATTTTGGTGGCGAGTTTGTTGGTGGTGACTTTTTGGCCTTAAAAATTGGTTTGGTGGTGACTTTTTATGTTTCCTAAATTTGTCTTTTGATTTTTTAAATTTGCTTTCACGAACATACTAGGAGTTGGAGTCATTTATCTAAACAATTATAATTAGAATCAACTAAATATTTTTTGCTTTTATGAATTATATTATTTACTTTTTGTCCCTAAAACTATATAATAAAAGGGACAACAGGTGGTGATAACATGTTATCTAAAGAAGTAGAGTTTAGAATTAATAACCTTAGTGACGGATCTATTTTTATTCTTAACGATTTTATAGATTTAACTAACTATGAAAATATAAAAAAAATAATTCAAAGACTAATTAATAAGGGTGTAATTATAAAAATACTTGATGGTATTTATATGAAACCTAAATACTCTTCTTTATTAAATGAATATCTCCCATGTAATGTTTTTGAACTATCAGAATGTATAGCAAGAAAATTTGGGTGGGATATAGTTCCAACTGGAGAAGTTGCGATTAACTATTTTGGATTATCTACTCAATTGCCACAAACATATACATATTCATCAACTGGTCCATATAAAAAATATAATATTGATGGGAAGATTATTAATTTTAAACATTCATCTACAAAGAAAATGTTTAATATGGATAAAATGGTTCAGTATTTAATTCAAGCAATAAATTACTATGGAAAAGATAATTTTGATGATAAATCTAAAAGAATTTTAGCTAATAATGTATCAAATAAAATAATAGATGACGCGTTAATTCAAGCAAAGTCAGTTGATAAATGGATATATGAACTAATTAAAGAATTGAAGGAGTTAAAGCATAATGATTAAATTATTAAATAGAAGTATAGATGAAATAAATGAAGTTGTTGAAGCAACATCAAGAAAAAGCGGACTTGCTTCTTCAATAGTAGAAAAAGATTTATGGGTTTGTTATATTTTAGATTATTTATTCAATAGATGTGAATATAAAGATTTTTTTGAATTTAAGGGTGGAACATCATTATCTAAGGCATATAATCTTATAGATAGAATGTCTGAAGATATTGATATTGTATTAAATAGCAGAATAATTGATTTTAATTTTTCGAAAGATTTATTTAGTATTTCAAATAATCAAAAGAATAAATTAGTAGATGAATTAAATAATAGAGCACTAGAGTTTTATAAAGGCAAATTATTACAGGTAATAACCAATGATTTATCAAATGAAATTAATAAACAATTAAAAATCACTCTAAGTGATGAAGAATTAGCTATCTATGTAGAATATCCATCTAGCTATAATACAGCATACATAAAAAATGCTGTAAAAATTGAGATTGGACCAGTTGCGTCTTGGACGCCTTATGAGACAAAAACTATAAAAAGTTATGCTTCTACATATTATCCTAGTCTATTTAATAATGTAAGTTTCAATGTGAGAGTAACTTTACCAGTTAGAACATTTTGGGAAAAAGCAGTAATACTACATCAAGAAGCTAATAGAGAAAATGGTAAAATTCCTCAAAGATATTCAAGACATTATTATGATTTATTTAAAATGTACTATTCTAATGTAAAAAGTGACGCATTGAATAATTTGGGCATATTAGAAGATGTTAGACTCTTTACAATGACATTCTACAATAGACCATGGGCTAAATTTGAAGAGGCAAGGCCAGGGACATTTAAGTTGATTCCAAAGAATCTTGATGATTTGAAGAATGATTATAAAATGATGGAACCAATGTTTTTTAAGGACTATCCATCTTTTGATGAGATAGTAAAAGTATTAGAAAAATTAGAAAATGAAATTAATGGAGTAGTATGATTATGTTGTTAAATGATTTTGATGAAAATAAAGAAGCTATAATTATGCCTGAAATGTGCGCTAAAATAATTGAAAATTTTCCTGAGGTAACAATCTCTTGTTTCTCTGAAAAATTATTCAATAACGTACTTCAAACATTTGATGCTAAAGAAATTGGTCATGTTCATTCGGCAGTAGGATTAAATTATATCTATGAAGTTGAATATAAAGGTAAAAGATTTGCGTTATTTCATTCTATGGTTGGGGCATCTCTTTGTGTTAATCAATATGAAGATATAATGGTTATGGGAAGTAAAAAACTCATATTACTTGGTAATTGTGGAGTTCTTGATAAATCTATTGAAGATTGTGGTATTATTATACCTACAAGTGCTTTAAGAGATGAAGGCACAAGTTATCATTATGCTAAACCAAAAGATACAATTGAGGTTAATAAAAAATATAAAGAAGAATTCAAAGAAGTTTTAAAAGAATATGGGTATCCTTATGTTGAAGGTAGAACATGGACAATAGATGCACCATATAGAGAAACTAAAGATAAAGTAGCAAAAAGAAAGGAACAAGGTGCAATATGTGTTGAAATGGAATGTTCCGCTATGCAAGCTCTATGCGATTTTAGAGGAACCGAATTTTTTCAATTCTTTTATGCAGGTGATAATTTAGATCATTCTAATTGGGACCCAAGAAGCTTAGCTGGTGGTGCGAGACTTGATGATAAAATTAAAATTATGTTTTTAGCGTTTGAACTTGGAATGAAAATAATGAATAATAATTAGTAATAGATATAAAAAAAATCATCCTTATTACGGGATGATTTTATTGCTTATCTGGCGCACTTACCCAGACTCTAACTGGGGGCCTTTCCCTTAGGAGTTAAGGCATCATGCTCGATTATCTTCTATATCGTCAAATATCTTCCATATCTTGCATATTTTCGTTTGATATCTTCTATATCTTGTATATCTTTCAATATCTGTCTCAGAAATTTGGTGTAATATTTATGTAAAATTTTGTGATGTAAATTATGTAAATTTATTTAATGGTATAGTTTTTTTGATTTGAAATGTATCATTTGAATATTGACAAGAGAAGTACTTTTGGCTATAATCAAATTGAAATTGAGAATAGTCGGAGGTGGTATGATGACATACATCAATAGAGCGATTGAAGATATCCTAAAAAATAGATTTGATACTTCTAAGTCTGTAGCAATTACTGGAGCCAGACAAGTTGGTAAAACAACCATGACAACGCATATGTTTCCTAATATAAGGAGAATAAATCTAAAGAATTTAGTTCTTTTAAATAATGCAAAAGAAGATCCTCAAGGATTTTTAGAAAATTTTGAAAGACCTCTTTTTATAGATGAAGTTCAAATGGTTCCTGAATTGATTGGTGCAACAAAGACAATACTTGATGAAGTTTCTACTAGAAGTAATTATTTATTTTCAGGATCACAAAAATGGGAATTAATGAAAGGTTTATCTGAATCCTTAGCTGGAATGGTTTCTATTTTAGAGTTAGGAACATTATCTCTAAGAGAAATAAATAACATTTCTTTTAATACACCTTTTATTCCAACCTTAGACTATTTTAAAGAACGTGAAAAATGTATTAAGAAGTATAAAAATCTATGGAAGGTAATTCATAGAGGTGGATACCCTGAATTATATGAAGATAATCCAAGAGACTGGGAAGAATACTATTCTTCATATGTAAAGACTTATATTGAAAGAGATGTTTATGATATTACGAAAATAAGGGATAATAATTTATTTTATAGGTTTATGGTATCTGTAGCTGCAAGAACAGGGAATATGCTTGATTATAGTAGTATTTCAAAAGATGTAGGCGTATCACTTGAAACAATTAGAAATTGGATTTCAGTTCTAGAAAAAACAGATATTATTTATCTTTTAGAGCCTTATTATAATTCTCATTTGAGTAGAGCAATTAAGACGCCTAAAGTATATTTTAGGGATACTGGTTTAGCTGCTTATTTAACTTCTTGGTTAACACCAGAAACACTTGAAAATGGTGCAATGAATGGTGCATTCTTTGAGACATTTGTAATTAATGAAATAATTAAATCATATATTAATCAAGGAAAAGATTACAAAAAGAGAATATTCTATTATCGTGGTAAAGATAAAGTGACGAAGACACAAAAAGGTATAGATACATTTGAAGATAGTGAAATTGATTTGATTATTGAAGAAAATGGTGTTTTGTATCCAATTGAAATCAAAAAAACAACCAATCCAAAATCAGAAATGGCATCCGCATTTGATGTTTTAGACAAAGATTTAAGCAAAAAGAGAGGAATTGGTGCAATCATTTGCAGAGGAGATTATAAATTAAAATTAAGAGATAATCTTTATGCACTTCCAATTGAATACATTTAAGCGCAATAATTTTGGAGGATATTATATTGAATTATGAAGATTTTGTAATTACAGATTTTTTAGATATTAGATTTCAAAAGGCATTTAAAAAATATTTTAAAGAGCTTGGAATAGAAGTGAAAGATTGGGATAGGCTCTTTAACGAAATAAATGAAGACAAGAATACTAGAGCAATAGTAAGAATGAAAAATGATGATATTGTTGTCAAAATAATATAATTTTTATTTGAAAGGTAGCCGAATACGTACGTGTGTGCCCGGCATTCAAGTACCTATGGGCCGTAGTAGATAGCTTTACGCTTGCAGGTAGGCAACCTGTAGAAATAAGTCATCCTTAGAGGGTGGCTTTTCTTTTGCTTTGTAAGGTGTCCAGGTGTCCGAACTTTTTTGAGGGTGTCCGAAATTGTATTAAATGTTATGTTTCTAGACATGTTGAAATAATAGCTTTCCTTCTAAATGTTCTGGTAATTCTTCAATATTTATATATGAGTATTTTTTGTTTACAAATATGTGAATGTACGATTTTTTACGATTTTTATTGAAAAGTCCCCCAAATGTGATATTATTAAATTGTAAACAAAATATACCTTACAAAAGGGAGTAGGACCCAGAAATGGGAATGAAATTCGTCAATACGATTTAATCCGGATTCATTTTAAAATTCAAGACTTTTGGTTTGTTACCAAGAGTCTTTTTTTATGAAAGCTCTTGAAGGTATAAATAAAAACATTACGGGAGGTTAACAAGTGAATATTTTAATGTTTTTAATGTCACAGAATGCAACTATCGGCTTAATAGTTGGTATTGCTGCTGTAGTAGTATTATTAATTTTATTCTTCGTGGCTGGTTACGTTAAAGCTGCACCAGACACAGCATTCATCATTTCCGGTATGGGAAAGAGAAAGATTTTAATTGGTAAGGCTGGATTTAGAATTCCATTCTTACAGAGATTAGATAAGCTTTCTTTACGTGTATTCCAGGTTGATATCAAGACAGATGAGGCAATTCCTACATCTAACTTCATCAACATCCGTGTAGATGGTGTTGCAAATTTAAAGATTTCTTCTGATCCAGAATTACTAGATAGAGCTGCAGAAGCAATCTTAAACATGAACGAGCATGAATTAATTGCCCAGGTTCAGCAGGTATTACAGGGTAATATGCGTGAAATCATCGGTACTGTTGATATCAAGAGATTAGTTCAGGATCGTCAGGGTGTTGCTCAGTCTGTTAAGGAAAATGTAGTTCCTGACATGGCTAAGATGGGTATTGAGGTTGTAAACTTCAACATTCAGTCATTCTCTGATGACAATCATGTTATTGAAAACTTAGGTATCGATAATATTTCTCAGATTTCTAAGGACGCAGCTATTGCTAAGGCAAACGCTGATAGAGATGTAACAATCGCTAAGTCTCAGGCTGAAGAATCAGCTAACCGTTCTAGAGTTGAAGCTAATCAGAAGATTATTGAACAGAACACTGAATTATCTTTAAAGCAGTCTTCATTAAAGCAGCAGACAGATACTGCAAAGGCTACTGCCGATGCTGCATATGCAATTGAGGAGCAGAAGAGACAGCAGGAAATCAATATTGCACAGATTAATGCCGATATTGCTAAGCGTGAGCGCGAGGTTGAATTAGGACAGAAGGAAGTTGAACTTCAGGAAAGAAAGCTACAGGCTTCTATCAACAAGCAGGCAGATGCTGAAAAGTATGCTAAGAGCCAGGCTGCAGAAGCTGACTTATTCGCACGTCAGAAGGCTGCAGAAGCTAAGAAGTACGAATTAGAGCAGGAAGCTGAAATGAAGAAGATTGCTGCAGAAGCTGAAAAGGTTCAGAAGCAGAAGCAGGCTGAAGCATTAAAGATCCAGGCAGAAGCAGAGGCTGCTGCACAGGTCGCACGTGCTAACGCTGCTAAGGAAGCTGCTCTTGCAGAAGCAAAGGGTATTGAAGCAAAGGGTAAGGCTGAAGCTGATGCTATCTTAGCTAAGGCTGAGGCTATGAAGCAGTATGGTGAGGCTGCAACATTACAGTTAATCTTAGATTCTAATGTATTACCAGAAATGATTAAGGCATACAGTGAGCCAATGGCTTCTGCAATGTCTAAGATTGATTCTATCACTATGTACGGTGAAGGTAACACTGCTAAGTTAAATGAGGAAATTACTAAGAATGGTACTCAGATCTTCGCAGGTCTTGAAAAGGCTACAGGCTTAGATATTAAGTCATTACTTGCAGGCTTCTTAGGTGGAAAGCTAATTTCTGATAAGAAGAATACAGCTGAAGATAAGGAAACTAAGTAATTAATACTTACTAAGTAATAAGAAGCACGGGTCTGCTTAAAATCCGTGCTTTTTTCTTATAAATTTGATTGACAAGGAATGATTATTAGTGTAAAATTGTCTTGTTCGTATCCGATGGAGGACTAGCTCAGTTGGGAGAGCATCTGCCTTACAAGCAGAGGGTCAGCGGTTCGAGCCCGTTGTCCTCCACCATTGCCGACTTAGCTCAATTGGTAGAGCAACTGACTTGTAATCAGTAGGTTGTGGGTTCGATTCCTATAGTCGGCACCATTTATGGACAAATGCTCAGGTTTAGGCCTGGGCTTTTTTTACATTTATTCGTAATTTGTCTTATAAATATAATAATTATTCAATATGTTTTTATTTTTTTCGAATTCATTTTAAATTATAGCGTATTTGTGTTAAAATTTATGTTAAGGGAAAGTAAGTTATATCAGGAGGTTATTATATGCGTAAAACAAAAATTATCTGTACTCTTGGTCCAGCTAGTGACGATGAAGAAATCTTAAGAAAGATGATGAAGAACGGCCTTGACTGTGCTCGTTTAAATTTCTCACATGGTACACATGAGGAGCAGAAGGTAAGAATGGAAAGGGTTAAGAAGCTTAGAACAGAGCTTAATATTCCATTACCTATTTTATTAGATACAAAGGGACCTGAAATCCGTGTTAGATTATTTAAGGATGGTAAGGTGAGCTTAAAGAAGGGTCAGGAATTTACATTCACTGACAACTTTGATGAATTAGGAGATGAAACTCATATCGGTTTAACATATCCTGATTTAGCAAAATATGTTAATAAGCCAGGTATTATTATTCTAGCTGATGATGGTAAGGTATCATTTGAGGTATTAAGAATTGAAGGTAAGAATATTGTTACTAAGGTATTAAATGACGCTACATTATCAAATAGAAAGTCTATCAACATTCCTAATGTAATTGTTGATATGCCATATATTTCTAAGGTTGACCGTGAGGATATTATTTTTGGTATTCAGGAATGTGTTGATTATATCGCTGCATCCTTCGTTAGAAGAAAGGAAGATGTATACGAGGTTAGAAAGCTAATCGATGAATATGATACATCTGGTAAAATTAAGATTATTTCTAAGATTGAAAATACTGAAGGTATTGCTAAGATGGATGAAATCATTGAAGCATCTGATGGTGTAATGGTTGCCCGTGGTGATATGGGTGTTGAGGTTCCATTCGTTCAGCTACCTAAGATTCAAAAGGAAATTATCAATAAGTGCTATAAGGCAGGTAAGATTGTAGTTACTGCAACACAGATGCTAGATTCTATGCAGCAGAACCCAAGACCTACAAGAGCTGAAATTTCAGATGTTGCCAATGCTATTTATGATAAGACAACAGCTATCATGCTTTCAGGTGAATCTGCAGCTGGTAAGTATCCAGTTGAATCAGTTACAGCTATGAGAGATATTGCTGAATTTACTGAATCAGATATCGACTATAGAGATTTATATGATCAGGAGGACCTTGAATTAGGTGAAGACTTCTTATCATCTATTTGTAATGCAGCAGTAAGATGTGCAAATCAGGTTGAAGCTAAGGCTATCATTTCTGTAACAGGTCATGGTGCAACTGCATTCAAGCTTTCTGCATATCGTCCTGTATGTCCAATCATTGCTGTAACAGTTAATGAAAAGGCATGTCGTCAGTTAAATCTTGCATGGAACGTATATCCTGTATATGCAGAGCATAAGAATTCAACAGATGAATTATTCAAGTATGCTATCGAAAAGGCACTTGAAACTGGTATTGTTAAGCACGGAGATACAGTAGTTATCACAGGTGCATCATCAGTTGGTAATGCTATTACAGATACTATTAAGGTACACATTTTATAATAGTAAAATTCATTGAAGGCCAGGCTCTCTGGCCTTCTTAAAATTTTGTTTAAAAAATGTAAAAAAGGGTATTGAATAAATAATTTTGGTATGCTATAATAAACGGGCGTTCGATGTAACGTATAAAGATCGGGAAATAGCTCAGCTTGGTAGAGCGCTTGGTTTGGGACCAAGATGTCGCAGGTTCGAATCCTGTTTTCCCGACCATTTTTATATGCGAGTGTAGTTCAATGGCTAGAACCTCAGCCCTCCAAGCTGATGACGTGGGTTCGACTCCCATCACTCGCTCCATAAAGATGATTTTACAACTGACATGCAAATGTCAGTTTTTTTTATAATTTTTGGGAGAATTAGTTCCTTGAATATTATGTTTAATTATTTTATAATAATAAATAGATATTTATTGACATTTCGAGGTGGAAATATGATTTTAAGTGGATTATCAGGTTTATTAAAAACATTATCAGATAAGACAGGTATCAGCGATAAGGATATTATTTTCTTTTCTGCGATTATCTTTTTAATCTTAATTGTTATTATCTGGTGGTTAGTTGATAAGATTATCAGTAAGTCTAAGGGTAAGAAGATCTTAGCTGAAGAGGCTGAAAGAGAAGCAAGAGCAGCTAAGGCTGCAGAGGCTAAGCAGGCAGAGGCTGAAGCTACAAAGGAAGAAGCTCCTGTAGTTGCTGAAGAAACTCCAGCAGAGGAAGAACCAACTGAAGAACCAGTAGTTGCTGAAGAAACTCCAGCAGAGGAAGAAACAACTGAAGAGCCAGTAGTTGCTGAAGAAACTCCAGCAGAGGAAGAAACAACTGAAGAGCCAGAAGCTGCAGAAGAAACTCCAGCAGAGGAAGAACCAACTGAAGAGCCAGAAGCTGAAGAAGAGACTCCAGTTGAAGAAGAACCAGCTGAAGAGCCAGTAGTTGCTGAAGAGACTCCAGTAGAGGAAAAAACAACTGAAGAACCAGTAGCTGATGAAACTCCAGTAGAGGAAGAAACAGCTGAAGAACCAGTAGCTGAAGAGACTCCGGTTGAGGAGGAAACAGCTGAAGAACCAGTAGTTGAAGAAGAGACTCCGGTTGAGGAGAAAACAGCTGAAGAACCAGTAGCTGATGAAACTCCAGCAGAGGAAGAAACAACTGAAGAACCAACAGCTGAGGAAGAGACACCAACTGAGGATGAGAATACTGAAACTCCAGATGTTGTTGTAGCACCTGTTGTAGAAGATGCACCAGCTGATACAGAGGCAGAAGCTGAAGAGGAAGTTGATTCTGAAGCTGTAGCAGCATTTGAAAATAAAAAGAACGATGCTTTAAATTCTCTAGAAGAATTATTAAAGTATTTAGATGAGGAATAGGAGGTATCGATTATGGCAAAGCTTAATTCAAACGTAGATAAGGAAGAATTAAAGAAGGATATCGAAGCATTAAAGAATGCTAAGAATGATGAAGAAGTCGATGCAATCCTTGCAAAATATCAGGATGCTTTAAATGAGGTTGAAGCTAAGAAGGCTGAGCCTGCAGAGGAAGCTCCAGCTAAGGCACCTTCTAAAAAGCCAGTAGCTAAGAAGGCTACTACAAAGAAGCCTGCAGAAAAGAAAGAAACTGCCAAGAAAACTACAACTAAGGCTGCAGCTAAGAAGACAACAGCTAAGGAAGATGATAAGCCTAAGGGTAGATCATATAATGGTAAGTATGAGGTTTATGAAATTGGTGATGGATTCCAGTATCATTTAAAGGCATCTAATGGAGAAATCCTATTTGTATCTGAGGTTTATACTTCAAGAGAAGGTGTAACTAAGGCAATTGATGCATTAAAGAGAAATATTGAAACTGGTGAATTAAGAATCACTAAGGATAAGAAGGAAAGATATAAGTTCAAGCTTATTTCTAAGAATTACCGTGTACTTGCAATTTCTTCAAGCTATCCACAGGAAAGTGGTGCTGTAAGAGCTTCTGAATCATTTAAGAAGTTCGCAGTAAAGGCTGATATTGTTGATATTGATTATCAGGATGCAGATTTAAAGACTGCAACACCTATTAAGATTACTAAGGATGAGGATAAGGACGGCGGTAAGTTCGAAATCGAAAAGTACGATGGCGAATACAGCTGGGATTTAAAGGCATCTAATGGACAGATTCTATGTCAGGCTGATGGTTATACATCTAAGGCTGGTGTATTAAATTCAATTGAATCATTCAAGAAGAATGCAGTTGAAGGTACATTTAAGGCTGTTAAGGATAAGAATGGTCAGTACTGCTATAAGCTATACACTCCAGCTGGACGTGTATGTGCAGTAGGTGAATCTTATACAACTAAGGGTTCTGCAGAATCAGCTGCAAATTCAGTTGTATCATTTATTGCACTTGCTGAAACTGTTGAAATCAAAGATTAATTATTAGGGGGTAGCTTTTACCCCCTCTAGTTTTGGAAAGAGGAGTTACTATGGATATTAATATTCCTTCTAATATATTAAAGGGTACTATTTCTGGTAAAAAGAAAAAGGACCAAAAATATGAAAAGGCTAAGATTCAAAGAATAGCTAATGATAATAAGGATATTATTCAGGTATCATTATTTACACAAAAACAGGTATTTCATACTAATTGTAGTGATGATGATATTAATGATAAGCTAATTGAATTATTATCTAATGAATTTAATAATATGGAATTAGTAACATCTGATTTCACATATAGCTATAGAATAACATCTAAGGGTAAGGTGTTATCTAATCGCAAGAAGAATAAGGAAGAATGCTTCGTATGCGTTACTGAACAAAATCGTAAGAAGGCTTATATTCTTGAAGAGGGTATTATGGTACCAGCCCTAGTTGATTTAGGTGTTATGACTCCAGATGGTAGAGTTGTTAAATCTAGTTATGACAAATATAAACAAATAAATAGATTCTTAGAAACAATTGATGATGAAATCAAAAATGAGAAATATTTAAAGATTATCGATTTTGGATGTGGAAAGAGCTATTTAACATTTATCCTCTATTATTATTTAGTAGAGCTTAAGCATATGGATTGTGATATCATTGGCTTAGATTTAAAGGAAGATGTTATTGATAATTGTAATAAGATTGCTGAAAAGTATGGTTATGATCATTTAAAATTCTTTAAGGGTGATGTTGCCCAGTATAAGGATTCAAATGTCGATATGATTATTACCCTTCATGCTTGTGATACTGCAACTGATTATGCTTTATATCATGCAGTAAATATGAAGTGTAAATATATTTTCTCTGTTCCTTGCTGCCAGCATGAAATAAATGCAGAGCTTGAATCAGATAAGCTACATGTTATTAATAAGTTTGGTATATTAAAGGAAAGATTCTCAGCTCTTACTACAGATGCTATTAGAGCAAATATTTTACAATATTTTGGTTATAAGACTCAGGTTATGGAGTTTGTTGATATTGAAAATTCTCCAAAGAACCTTCTAATTAGAGCTGAATATAAGAACTTACCAAAAAACGAAAAAATAAAAGAAGAGATTGACTCTCTTCTTAATATGCTTGATGTAAAGCAGAAGCTATATGAACTGCTATTTAATAAGGAAGATTAACCTCTTCCTTATTTTTTATATCCTACTAATTCAAAGAATTCATTAACTAGCTTAGTTGCCTCATCCTTATTTAATATATGTGCCCATTTAACTCTCTTAGATAAATCGGCATTTTCGTTATATTCATAGAATCTAGATGTTTTATCTCTACCACTATTTCCCCAAGGATTAAATCCCTCTGGGTTAATATGGTCATCCATCTTACAATCAATAAATGCTGCAGAACCATAATCTCTCCATGGTCTACCTAGATAAACATTCTTTACTCCATTTTCCTTAATTAGATTACACTTATAGAATAAATAACCATATTTATCCTCTTGGTAAGTAGATGGAGCACATAGGAAGCCATCAATACCATCCTTTCCTTCTCGTGCAATAGATATAATATTACAATTAATAAATAATGCCTGTGCTGCACCAAAGATGAAATCAACATCACCACAAATATCGCAGTTTTCGTAAATTTGTCTAGATTTTTTGCCTCTTAGCTGATATTCAGGAAGGAATCCTTGATGTCTTTCGATAAGATCAAGTGATAATGGACCAGTAAATAATGTATCCTGGGCACTCTTTAGGGCTACATTATATGCCTTAAAGCCATCACCTTCTGCATATAATGCTAATGCCTGGCCATATCTTGAAGATGGAACAGAAGAATTCTCAATTGTAAGGTTCTTAATTGTTATATTTTCACCACCTGCTAGTAGTGTATAGGTTCTAAATGTATTACATTCATTGAAATCTGGCATAATTTTAGTGAACCAGTCATGATTTGTAATGATTACACCATCCTTACTTTCACCTTCAATAGTTATATTATTAATAAGGATAACGACCTTTTCCTTATAAACTCCGTTTTCTAGGAAAAGAGTGTCACCATACTTCATAGATTTTAATGTTTCATTAATTGATTTAGTTGCGTTTATTGTATATTTCATAGCTAAAACCTCCATAAAAATTATAACATATCTGACTTAAAAAATCCTCTGTTTTGGTAAAAAATACATACGCTACATAAATGTGCAAATTGCACAAAAAAACTGAACTTTTATATTGACTATGTAGGTTAATAATGCTAAAATCTATGTATAGAATTGTGAAAACGCTATTAGTACGCCCATTTTTTGTCGGGAAAACGTTTGTGGGAGTCTACTTGAGGAGCGAAGATTTATGAAGAAAAGCGTTAAGGTTTATATGTTACAAGATCTAGCATTACTTGCTATCATCGGCGCGATTCTCGAAGCTTTAGTGCAGAGATTTGCTTCAACGGTTCTAAGTGGTACGCCAACAATTGCTTTCGCATTGTTTATTACGTTTTTAGCTGTCGCAAGATGGAATTTATGGGGTTTACTCGTAATCCCTTTTATGGCGGCAGGAACATGGATCGGTGGAATTTTTGGTGAAATACAATACTACGCGGACGCGTATGATTGGCGAGTGTTCATATCTGAATGCATAGGTTTACTTGCAATAGGTGTGAATGTTATTGCTTTTAGAGGTCACAAGACGAAGAAGGTAATGTCTAGTCCGATTAAAGTGATTGCTTTAATTATAGTTGACTATGTTCTGTATTGTGGAATACAGTTTATAGTATATAGATTACTTACATCAGGTAATATTTTAAAAACAGGTGATATATCAGCAACCTATACGGTGTTTGAAAGATCACTTGGTCAGGACATTGAGGATGGCGCATATGTTGAAAAGGTCATCAATGTCTGCAAGTTTATAGAGCAAGGCTTTATTTACAATCTATTCGGATTGATAATAGCTTTGGTCGGTGTTTTTATTTTAAGGTCACAAGGAATTGTCAATAATGCTGTTGACAAGATCGTTGATGATAAACGTTTAGCTGAGGCTGAAGCTGAATATCTGAACAGTCTGGGGAATGCAGATTCAGATGAAGCAGAAGCAGAAGCTGAAAACGATGTTTCAAACGATACTAATGAGGATTTAGGAGAAAAATCCAATTCAGAGTCGGATGAGACAACGGAGAAAAAGTTTTAAAGGACGGTGTATTTAATGCAAAAAAATGTCGAATCAAATCAAGATGTCGTTGATGTGGTTGAACGCGGCAAATGGAAACGTTTTGGATTAACTTTCCTTAAAGACTGGAGATTATATGTTTTATTAGTACCAATGTTAGTCTTCCTTATTTTATTTAAGTATATCCCAGTTGCTGGTATTCTTACTGGTTTTAAGTGGGGTGCTGATAATACAGGAACTAACTACCTATGGAGTGGTTTATATTGGTTCAATAGAATTTTCTTCGGTGAAGAGGCAGCCACATTCTGGAAGGCATTCAGAAATACATTCGTTAACAGTATGTACGGATTACTTATTGGATTCCCTATTCCAATTATCCTAGCATTACTATTCAGTGAAATTAAGGTATTATGGTATCGTAGTATCGTTCAGGTATTATGTTACTTACCTCACTTCGTATCTGTAACAGTTATGACAACAATCATTAAGTTATGGTGTGAAGGTACAGCTGGTGGTGCTGCAGGTGGATGGGTATATAAGTTCTTCGAAACAGTAGGTTGGATGGATTACACTGTAGTAGCTACAGATGGAACTAAGACAACAGCAACATACGTTGACAGTGTACTAATGCATGCTAAATTCTTCAGACCGATCTATCAGATTTCAGGTATTTGGGAAGGTGCTGGTTATGGCTCAATTGTTTACTTTGCAGCTATTCTTGCAATTTCACCTACAAGCTATGAAGCAGCTCGTATCGACGGAGCTTCAAAAATGCAGCAAATTCGTTATGTAACATTCCCTGGTATGGCCCCTACATTAACAATTATGCTTATTATGCGTATTGGCCATATTTTAAATGTTGGTTATGAGAAGGTAATCCTATTAGTTAGTGATAAGGACTCAGCTTGGGAGACTGCAGATGTAGTTTCAACATTCGTTTATCGTATGTCAGGCCGTGATGTAAACTATACAGGTACTGTTTATAAGCAGGCTGGTATCGTTGCAGACTTATTTAACTCAATCATTGCAATGTTCCTAGTATTAGGTGCTAACGCAATCAGTAGACGTGTATCTTCTACATCATTATTCTAGGAGGTAAACACAGTGAAAAGACTCGATAGAACTGAAATAGCTTTTAAGGTTATTTCTTACATATTATTAACTGTTTTTGGTCTTATGTGTTTATACCCATTCATCTTCATTTTGATGAATTCAATTTCAGCAAAGCAGTACGTTGATAACGCACAGGTATCAGTATTCCCTATGGGATTACAGTTCAATGTTTATGCTGAGGTATTTACAAGTAAGCAATTCTGGTTATCATACTGTAACTCATTCTTTATCACAATCTATGGTACAGCTGTATCTATGATTGTTGGTATTTGTGGTGCATATGCATTATCAAAGAAGAGATTAATGTTCCACCGTGGTTTTAACTTCATGTTAACTCTTACAATGTGGTTCAATGCCGGTATGATTCCAACATATCAGAACTTTATAAGATTTGGTGTTACAAACCGTTATATGTTCATTATTGCATTAGGTTTTAACGCATTCAACATTATCTTATTAAGAAACTATTTTAGTAGCGTTCCAACAGAAATCGAGGAAGCAGCTACAATCGATGGCGCAACTGAATTCCAGATATTATTGCGTGTCTATGTTCCAATGTCAAAGTCATCTATCATCACAGTAGCGATGTTCTATGCAGTTTCTCGTTGGAATGGTTATATTTGGGCTCAGATGCTATTAGGTACAAACGACCAGCCATTAACATGTTACCTTAATCTGCAGATGGAGAATCAGATTAAGGAAATTGAAGCGTCAGGTGGATCAAACCTTACTTATTCAATTTACTCATTAAGATACGCATTCGTAGTTTGCTCAATAATTCCGATCATCGTGGTTTATCCTAAGCTACAGAAGTATTTCGCAGCTGGTGTAAACGTAGGCGGAGTTAAGGAATAAAAAAGAAAAGGAAAAAAGGAGAAAAAAACAAAATGAAAAAGAAGTATTTATTAATTGGTGTTACCGCAGTAGCAGCTTTATCTTTAGCAAGCTGTAATGGTGGTTCAAGCAAGTCATCTAAGAATGACACAACAACATCTGGTTCTGCAGCTAGTACAGATACTACTACTTATGACCAGACATTTACAGCAGCTCCAGCTGCTCCAAGCTACTCAACTGACGCAGGTGAAGTAGATGTATTATTAAACTATTCAGGTACAGGAGGAATCACTAGAGTTTCTTCTGAGGCATTCCAGGACCCTATCACTGGTGAAACAATCACTCAGGGATCTATGTTACCAGCTTGGAAGGCATTTGCATCTTATACAAAGACTACAATCGTTGAAGCATCTTCATATACTCAGTCTTCAGACTCAGCTGTATGGCAGGATGTAACAACTAACGGTTTCGTTAACCAGAATGATTCTAGTAGAAAGGTTGACTTATTATATAACGCAACTTCTAACTTTAAGTCTAATTCATCATCTTTAGTTAACTTATCTAACTATTTAGACAAGATGCCTAACTTCTCAGCTTGGTTAGCTAAGAACCCAACAATGGCTAGAGCTATTACAATTGATGGTGGTATTTACTATACTCCATATTTCGATGGTTATAATGATATCGAAAGAATGTTCATTATGGACACAGGTATGGCTAAGGTAGTTCTTGATGCAACATCTGGTTGGGATACAACTACAACTAATGGTGGTACAGCTCCATCTAGTAACGTTCTTCAGGGCGGTTTCTATCAGCCATTTGTTAACGCTGATTATAACTATGCAGATGCTCAGACTGTATCAGTATTAGTTGGCACTGAAACTAAGGAAGTAACAATTGCTAAGACTGAAAATATCATTAAGAAGCAGAATACTTTATTAGCAACTGGTTGTACAGGTAAGGAATTAGCTGAGCAGCTAATTGATTATATTAAGACTGCACATGCTGATGCATTTACTAAGGGTTACTATACTAATCCATCAGACTTATATATTTCTTCAGCTGCAGCTTATAATGCAGATGAATTAATTGCTTTAATGCGTGTTGTAAAGGCTAATCCAGGCTTAATTACTGGTGATTCTTCTGCAGAAGTTGAAACATTCTTCCCAAGAGCTGCATCTAATAACCGTATCGAAAATATTTTAGACTTCGCACAGGTTTGGGGTGTTCAGGGTCTTGATGCAGAACAGAACAATTTCTATTTCGCAGGTGATGGCAAGTTACATGCACTTGAAACTACTCAGGCTTCATATGATGCATTAAATTATTTATCAGAAATGTATGATGAAGGCTTATTCGTTGGTGATTTCTATACAGACGCTAAGGATTCAAAGAGATCTACAGGTATGCTTGATAGATATTACAAGAAGACTTTAACTGATTCTGGTTATGGCTTCATGATGTATGACTATTCAGCTGCAACAATCGCTGCTAACGATATTTATAATGGTATCGGTACTGCTGCATCTGCTCGTGAAAAGGGTGTATTTGACTCTAACTACTCACAGACTGGTATTACTGCAGTATTACCTCCATTAACTTATTGGGCAACAGGATCTACTTGGGATCATACTCAGGCAATCAATAATTTCACTGGTAAGACATTAAATAGATATTATGAATCTAACCGTGCATTAAAGTCTACTACATGGGCAATTCCTGCAACATCTGATAACGTTGATGGTGCAGTTAGATTAATGGATTTCATGTTCTCAAGCTTTGGTAAGTTAATTCAGGATTACGGTCCTACTGCTTATTGGGCTAAGCCAGGTGATGATGATTTAATTGTTGACGCAAATGGCAACAAGACTGATTATGATTCAACTAAGGCTTATGTTTCTACATCACTTGTAGTTGGTGAATACAATGCTATTTTATCTGAAGCAGTTTCATTACAGTTAGCTTCATCTGGTTCAGATTTCTGGTCATATAACAGAAACTACCTAGGTACTACTCATGGTGTTGGTTATGTTAGAACATCTGGTATTAACTTACAGGCTACTAACCATTATGGTCAGTGGGGTGTACAGAACGTTTCTACAGCTATCTCTACTGATACAGTATTAAAGTTAGCTAAGGTTGATAAGTTTGAAACTTATACTTGGGATACTTGTGCTCCTACAGGCTTCGTATCAACATATAAGGATTCTAACTATGTTTATGATTCAATTACTGGTTTCTGGGGTGCTTCTAAGAAGGATTCTAATACTGGTTGGGTTAATGTAGTTATCTCTGATCATACAGCTGATTCATCTTCTTACACAGTAATTACTGGTCAGAAGGCTGCAACAACTTATTCAGCAGTATTAAGTGAAATGGATACATTCAACAAGAATGCATTATATACATATGCAAACTCTGTTGGCGCTGCATACGTTCCATCTTATGCTGCAAAGACAGCTTAATTTAAAAAAATATTATAGTTGAAAAGGAGGAAGGGTTTCCTTCCTCTGAATTCAACATTTAAAAATGGAGGTTTTTAAATGAAGAAGCTTTTATCTAAAATGAAAATTTTTCATTTAATCTTATTGGTTTTATCTGGTGCGATTATTATTGCCGCATTACCATTTAAGACTCAGTACAACTACATCTATGTAAATGTAAGTACTACAGTTGAAGCTTCAACTAAGGAAACACTTGATGACTTAGAGAATAAGCAGGAATATCTATTCGCGTTATTCAATATGACAGGATATGATACTAATGCTGATGGCTCTATGAAAGCAGCATCTACTAGTACAAAAATTACTGTAGATGGTGAATATGGATATGTTAGAGCAATAGCTTTATTAACTATTCCTGCTAATTCTTACACTAGATCAACTACTGAATTTGAATTAGCTACTCCATATACATATTCTGCATATAGACGTGTTACTATCACTAGTAAAAGTGATTTTGAAGATGGCGTAACTTATTACACTATTTCAGGATCTAGTTATGTTGAGGTTGATAAGACAC
Organism: Acholeplasmatales bacterium; assembly: GCA_024697825.1. Classification (GTDB taxonomy): domain Bacteria; phylum Bacillota_I; class Bacilli_A; order Acholeplasmatales; family Anaeroplasmataceae; genus Anaeroplasma. The sequence continues at coordinate 29,107 of JAILEP010000048.1, read as the reverse complement.
AGTCTGAACTTACATCAAATGCTTACTATGTTAAGGATGATTTCTTAGTTTGGTTATCAAATGTTGATTATTTCACTAAGAATGAAGATGGTACTTATACAAAGGTTACATTAGGTGATACAGCTCCTATTCATAAGGTAGGAGAAGAGTATGAAACTTATTATACTTACAAATATGAAGCAGCTACAGCTGGTGATCCAATTGGATATGTTTCTGCCGGTATTGGTGGAGATACACTAACTCAGTTTGCTGATTCTACAAATTATTATACATTAGAGAATGGTACATATACTTACTATGACACAACTAATGGTATCGTAGATGGTACTGAATATTATACAGCTCAGGCTTACTATACTCAGTTCACAAATGGTTCTTCAAGTACTATTAGCGTATATGCTCCAGTTACAATTGCTAACTACAACAGAGCAACTGATTTCGAATATACTGCAGGATCTTTTGATTCATATAAGAAGCAGGTATACGATTTCCAGATTGAATTAAACGATGTTAATAACCTAATCCTATGGTTTGGTGTTATTTCATTAATTGGTGTTGCATTCTTATATTTCTTCTCAAATAACTCAAGAAGAATTTACTATAAGAGTAATATCATTATCTCTGCTATTTACACAATAGTTATGGTTGTATTCGGTGTTGTATTAATTGTTAATACATTATCTGCTATGTCACATTTCAGCGCTGATTCTGACCTATATAATTATGTATATGTAATGCAGAATTCTGATATTAACATTGAAATTTTCCGTGATATTTTAGGTTCATCTAACCCTTCAATGTCAGCTGTTAAGGAATATTTCTCTTGTAACGTAGCTACATTTATTGGATATTTAGTATTCTTTATCTTTACTATCGTTTATGTTGTATTTGTATTCATTTTATCATTATTAAAGTTCAAGGATACAGCAGAGCGTAGACATGAATTAGAAAAGGTGGTGGCTGCAAATGATTAATAAATTGGAAGAAAAGTCAACTATGAATAAGATGTCAGACCTTGAGTTTGGCAAAAATTCAGTTGAAATGATGAGATATAGAGATAACAAGTTATCTTACGGTCTAGGTTTCCTAGGTTTAGGTTTCAGTATTTTTGGTGCATTCATTTATTTAAATAGTATGTTCCCTGAAACATTCCAGGTTATTCTTGCAATCTTATTAAATGTTGTGCTATTACTATTTGGTTTCTTATGTATCGAAAAGACAAAAGCATACTCTAAGCAAGGAGCAATTTCTTTAATTGTTATTGGTGGTATTAATGTACTTCAGATTTTCTGGATACCATTAAATATCATTAACACTTACAACAAGTGGCAGAGTTTATTAGATAAAGCTGCTAAGATTAAGACAACTGGTACTTCAGAAGAATACACAGCTGCTGTTAAGGCTGCATCTGATTATGCTACAGCTAATGTTGGTAAGGTAATTTATGAAGGTTCTGCTAATAATGTTCACTGGTTATTTACTAACGGTAACTTTAGAGGCATTACTGCAATGGTTTTATTAATTTTATCAGCTGCATGTTTCATTGCTGCTGGTGTATACGGATACTTAAGAGCTAAGAAGTTATATACTTACTTAGATAGTATCAAGGTAAAGAGATAAGAAGGAGGAAGGAAATTATGGCTGCAGACGTTATATTAAAAAATGTAAATAAAGTATACCCTAATGGATTCCATGCTGTATATGATTTTAACATTGAAATTCAGAAAGGTGAGTTCATAGTTTTAGCTGGTCCTTCTGGTTGTGGTAAGTCTACAACACTTCGTATGATTGCAGGTCTTGAAGGCGTTTCTTCAGGAGACTTAATCATTAATGGAAAGAGAGCTAACGATGTTGCTCCAAAGGATAGAGATATCGCCATGGTATTCCAGAACTATGCGCTATATGCACATATGACTGTTTACCATAACATGGCATTCTCATTAACAATTCGTAAGGTTGACCCTGTAGAAATTCATGCAAGAGTTATGAAGGCTGCTGAAATCTTAGGTTTAGTTCCATACTTAAACAGAAAGCCTAAGCAGTTATCAGGAGGTCAGCGTCAGCGTGTTGCCGTTGGTCGTGCTATCGTTCGTGACCCAGTAGTATTCTTACTAGATGAGCCACTTTCTAACCTAGATGCTAAGCTACGTGGATCAATGCGTAAGGAATTAATGCAGTTACACGATAGATTAAATGCTACATTCGTTTATGTAACACATGACCAGATTGAAGCATTAACTTTAGCAACTAGAATCGTAGTAATGAAGGACGGTTACGTTCAGCAGATTGCTACACCAAAGGAAATGTTCGATAATCCAGAAAACTTATTCGTTGCTGGTTTCATCGGTACACCTCCTATGAACTTCATCGATGGTTATATTGATGAAAATCTTGAGTATTTCGTTCATGAAGGAACAGATACTAAGTTAAAATTAACTGCTCACCAGACAGAAATTTTAGGTAACTACCGTGGTAAGGCTGTTAAGTGTGCAATTCGTGCAGAGTATATTGCTATTGATGATGCATCATTAGCTCAGAACCCTGATTCACATGTACATTTAGTAGTTGACTACACTGAGTACTTAGGTGCTTATAACCTAATTTATGGTAAGCTTGGTGAAGAAAACTTAATCTCTAAGGTTTATAATAGACAGGAAATTACTGCTACTGAAATTGAAGCTTGCTTTGATATGAATAGAGTTCATTTCTTTGATATTGAAACTACAAAGAGAATTAGATAGGAGGTTCTTTGAAAATTATGGATAATAATAGATATGAAGAGACTCCTGAAAAGAAGGGCGCTGGCGATGTTTTCGCTGCAATCGGTCGTTATTTCAAGACTGTATTCTTAGGATTCATCGATAGCTTCAAGTATAACAACATGAAGCTAGCTGCTATTCTTACTGCATTACCTGGTTTAATTATCGGTTTCTTCTTAGTTGCACATGCAAATACAGTAAATCAGATGACTTTCTTCTATACATTCAGTGATTACCAGAAGTTTACTCAGTATGATGTAATGTATCCTGGTATGCCATTTGATGCAACAGCTATTTGTATTTTCTTACTAATGTTATTTGGTATTTTAAATATCTTTACAGCAGTAAGTATGTCTGGTAAGAAGAATTTAGGTTCAGTTGTAACAGCAACAATCTTAACTGCTTTAATGCTACTTTTATCAGTTTACTATATTTATGCTATGCTTTATTACAAGAGCATTTCTTCTGAAGCAAACGCAATTTATGTACAGACTGGTGTAACATCAAGTGGTAAGGAAATTTGGGAATACAAGTATGTAAATAACCCTACTGGTCTTGCTACTTTCAACGATAATTATTTAATCTCTATGATTTCAATTATTGTTTCTAATGTATTCTCAATTTCTGGTGTAGTTTTAGGCTTCATCAACTATGACCGTACATACGAAAAGGTTGACAGATAATGAAAAAAAAGAAAACTACTGAACAGAATGAATTTGAAGAATTTGAGCCTTATGGCATAGATAAATTCTCAAAGATTCCATCATGGATCACAATCACTTTTGTTAAGTTTTGGGCAGCTGCGGCTGCCGTTTTCTTTATAATAATAGGCGGATTAGACGTTGGACTTGATTTCACTGAAACAGCAGATGCTGACATTCAGACTCAGTTGAGCGTCTCTCTTGCCATTGTTGTATTGATTGCATTATTCTTAGCATTATTTATGAATTATGTTGTAAAGATTCTTTCTAGAGTTCTTTACAGTAGAAGAAACAATACTTATAGATTTACAATTTATAATAAAACAGGTTTTTCTGCCTTCTTAGTATATTTTGGTTATAACATTGTTCTTTCTATAATTTTATATTTTGTTGTTTCTTATATGGGCTATTTAGGCCTAGTATTTGATCCATTTGGAACAACAGGTGGATATGGTATTGAACCATTCTCATATGGTTTATATTATATTGTTATTGATGCAGTATTCTTATTAATTAAGAATTTATGTATCGCTATTTATAATAGAGTTAGCTACTCAAAGCAAATTAAAGATAATCGTCCAATTGTAGTCGAGTTATAGGAGGTAAATTATGAAGTTTAATCCAATTGTTGTTACTTCTAGAAGTATCACATTAGAATTAACTAATAACGAGATTGTTGAAACAGCTCCATATTGCTTATACGTAAATGATGAGCTATATGCAGAAAGTACAAAGAATGTCATATCAATCTTTGGTTTAAATCCTGATACTGAGTATAAGATTACTCTTAAGCAGGATAATAAGGATGAAACATTAGTTGTTAAGACTAAATATGAATATGTTTCATTAAACGTAAAGAGATTTGGTGCTAAGGGTGATGGTGTATCAAATGATACAAATGCACTTCAGGCAGCAATCCTTGCATGCCCTAATGAAGGACGTGTATTTATCCCAGAGGGAGACTACTATACAGGACCTTTATTCTTAAGATCTAATATTACTATTGAGCTTGCTAAGGGTGCAAGATTAGTTGGTGATACTGATCGTACACATTATCCTGTTTTGCCTGGTGTAATTTACACATCAGATGAAAAGGATGAATATAATTTAGGTTCATGGGAAGGTAACCCACTTGATATGTTCGCTAGTATTATCACTGGTATTAATGTTGAAAATGTTAATATCATTGGTGAAGGTATCATTGATGGTAATGCCCAGAACTCTGATTGGTGGGTTGATGTAAGAACACGCCGTATTGCATGGCGTCCAAGAGGTGTATTCTTAAATAATTGTAAGAATATTACTTTACAGGGTGTTACTGTTACAAATACTCCATCATGGAATTTACACCCATATTTTAGCGAAAATCTTAAGTTTATTGATTTAAAAATCATTAATCCTAAGAATTCTCCTAATACTGATGGATGTGATCCAGAATCTTGTAAAAACGTTGATATCATTGGTATCTATTTCTCTGTTGGTGATGACTGTATCGCTATTAAGTCTGGTAAGATTTATACAGGTAGAAAGTATAAGAAGCCAAGTGAATTATTTAATATTAGAAACTGCTCAATGAATTTCGGTCATGGTGCAATCGTGCTTGGTTCTGAAATGAGTGGTGGTATTAAGGATATTACTGTTTCTCAGTGCTTATTTAATCAGACTGATAGAGGCTTAAGAATTAAGACTAGAAGAGGTAGAGGTAAGGATGCTATCATTGATGGTATTACATTCGAAAACATCAAGATGACAAAGGTTCTTACTCCATTTGTTATTAACATGTTCTATTACTGTGACCCAGATGGTCATACAGAATATGTTTATTCAAAGGAAAAGCTTCCAGTTGATGATAGAACACCTTATTTAGGTAAGTTTGTTTTCCAGGACATTGACTGTACAGAGGTTAATGTTGCTGCAGGTACATTCTTCGGATTACCTGAACAGCCAATTGATTCAATTTTAGTTAAGAATGTATCACTTCATTATGCAGAAAATCCAGTTGAAGGACAGGCTGCGATGATGGATGGTCTTCCTAAGCTAAAGGGAAGAGGATTCATTTTCTCTAACGTTAACAAGGCTAATATAGAAAATGTTTCATTTAGTGGTTTAAAGGAAGAAGAATTCGAGCTTGACCACGTTGGTGAATTTAATAGAAAGTAAAACTGAAATGGGCCAGTTTTGGCCCATTTTTTCGCCTTTAAAACAGTTAACAAGACTAATTAAATTATTACATATCGTATTGATTTGTCTCAATTCAAAAAAAGTTAAATATTTATATTTAAACCGGTAGCGTTTTCATATATAACAATTTTCAATGTGTTTTTAAATTTGACACCTATTGTGATATAATTATAATGATTTCGTGTTGAATATTTATGTGAGGTAGATTAAGATGAAAATTTCAATTGGTTGTGATCATTCAGCTTTAGATTTAAAAAATGTCCTAATTGACTATTTAAAGGAAAAGGGACATGAGGTTACAGATAGAGGTACTTATACTAAGGACTCTTGTGACTATACTGATTATGGCTATGCCGTAGCAAAGGATGTTCAGTCTGGTGCTGCAGATAAGGGTATTGTTATTTGCTTTACTGGTATTGGTATGTCTATGATTGCTAATAAGGTAAAGGGTGTTAGATGTGCACTTGTTGGTTCTAAGGATGCAGCACAGCTAACTCGTGAGCATAATGATTCAAATTGTTTAGCTTTATCAGCAAAGTACACTGGCTATGCATTAGCTAAGGAAATTGTTGACATTTGGTTAAATACTGAGTTCTCTCACAATGAGCGTCATCAGAGACGTATAAATAAAATAACAAAATATGAGGAGGAGTTTTAATGACAGTTACAATTCTTAACCATTCGTTAGTAAAGCATAAGCTTACTAACATCAGAAAGAAGGACACTAAGACAAGAGACTTTTACCAGAATGTAAGTGAAATCGCTGGTCTTATGGCCTATGAAATTTCTAGAGATTTCCCTTTACGCAAGGTTGAAATCGAAACACCTATCTGTAAGTCAGAGCAGTATGAGCTTGCACAGGATGTTGTTATCGTTCCGATCCTACGTGCTGGTTTAGGCATGGTTGATGGTATCAGAGGTATGATTCCAACAGCTAAGGTAGGCTTCATTGGTCTTTATCGTAATGAAGAAACCTTAGAGCCAGTTGAGTATTATGCTAAGTTTCCAGATACAATGCCAAACTCAATTGTTTTATTAGTAGATCCAATGCTTGCAACTGGCGGTTCAGCTATTGCTGCAGTAGATATGCTAAAGAAGAGAGGATGCAAGGATATCCGTTATGTAGGACTTGTTGGTGCACCTCAGGGTGTTGAAGCTATGCAGAAGGCTCATCCAGATGTAGATATCTATTTAGCATCACTTGATGAAAAGCTAAATGAGAATGGTTATATTGTTCCAGGACTTGGAGACTGCGGAGACCGTTTATTTGGAACTAAGTAAATGAAAATCGGAAAAGTAGCAAATACATACGCACTTGCCACTCAAGGAATATTCTCAATGATTATATTTGCAGTAGGAGGCTACTGCTTAGGGTATTTCCTAATAGATAGTGTTCTATGGGGAATTATCCTTGCAATCGTTGGATTAATTCTTGGATTATTCATGTTTGTCGGTAATCTGATGTACATTCTTAAGAAGGCAGAGGAAGAGCAGGCAAAGGAAAAGAAGCAAAATGCAGAGAATGAACAAGCCGAGGAATCAGGAGCAACTGAATCAGATTCAGAAGGAACAGATTCAGAAGAACCTGAAGGCGAATAGATTTTTCTACATTTCAGCTTGTATACTCGCAGTCATAGTAACTGTTATACTCATTTTAGTAGATCTTGAATGGTATTATTTCCTTATCGGATTAGTAATTGGTGTAATTACTCATATAATAATGATCATTCAAAATAAAATTATCTATAACGTTTCCCAATCTGAATTAGATAAGGCAACGTTTAGACCAGCATTATCTTCACTGATATGGTTTTTGATTAAAGGTATCATAATCGCGTCGGCTACGATTCTAATTGTAATCTTAGGCGATTTATATGATGATCCTAATGCAATTAGAATCTTATTCATTTATATTGGTGGATATTTGCTGATAAAGGTATTGTTCATTGTATCAATACTTCTATTTAAGGAAAGAGGGTGAGATAGGTGATGTATCTTACGGAGGTAAAAGGTTATACTTTTTATCCTACCAGCCCGATTGCTGCTACAATCTACATTTGTGGTGGCTTAATATTGTTATTCTTCATGCTATATTTCTTCATAAGAAGAGTTGACCCATTCAAGCCAACACCAAAGTGGCTTATTCCATTTATGTGGTTAGTAGATATGATGAATGGTTACATCAAGGCAAACATCGGTAAGAGATGGAGAGCATATTCGCCTTGGTTCCTAACACTTACAATATTTATATTCATGGCGAATATATCGGCTGTTTATTTATTAAACAACCCAACATCTTATGTAATTGTTACATTTGCGTTGGCGTTCTGTACATTTGTAATTATCCAGGCAACTGGTATAGCTTCAAATGGTATTGGTGGATATTTAAAGAGTTTCTGCGACCCAACACCAGTTATGCTACCAATGAACCTAATGAGTGAATTAACACTTCCAATCTCATTATGCTTACGTTTGTTCGGTAACGTTATTTCTGGTACATGTATTTCGATATTAATCAAATACTTATTATCATGGGCAGCAATTCCAATTATGCCACTGATTAATGCTCTATTTGATATAGCCTTTGGCTTAATTCAGGTAGCAGTATTCGTTATTCTGTCTGTTATCTTTACATCTATGAAGATTAAAGATGAAGAAAAAATATATAGTTAAAATAAGAAAGAAAAAAGGAGAAAATTAAAATTATGGATTTCTTAACAATTTTAAACACAGTATTAAATTTCCTTGCTGATGGACTTTCAACTGGTGATGGTTTAAAGTACATTGGTGCAGGTCTTGCAGTATTCACAGGTTTTGCTGCAGCTATCGGTGAAGGTAATGTAGCAGCACACGCAGTAGATGCTATGGCTCGTCAGCCTGAAATGGCAGGTACAATTCGTACATCTATGTTAATCGGTCAGGCCGTTTCTGAAACAACAGGTCTTTACGGTTTAATCATCGCTATCCTAATCGTATTTAGCTAGGATTAAGTTTTATTTCAGTTAGATAATTAGGAAAGGAGAATAGAACATATGTTATTTTTAAGTATGGCAGAAAATCTTGATGCAGCAGTAAGAGCTATTACAGAAGCAGTTACTGGTGTTAATCAGGAAACAGGTGCCTTCCAGAGTGCTGGTCTTGGTCCAGTTACAATGCTATCAGATACTACAATGCTAGTTTCTAATGCAACTCAGTTCGCAGTAGATTTTGGTATTCAGATTTGTGCTACTATTCTCTTATTTTTAGCTGTTCGTTTCTTTTTATGGAAGCCTATTACTAAGATTTTAGAAACTAGAAGAGATGCAATCGATAAGGATTTAAATGACGCTGAAGTAGCTAAGGCAAATGCTATTGAGATTGAATCTAATGCTAAGGCAGAGCTTGAAGCAGCCCGTACTAAGGTTAAGAAGATGCTTGATGATGCAGAAAAGAATGCAAATATTAAACGTGATGAAATTATTAACCAGGCTAAGGAAGAAGCAAGAGTTCGTATGGAAAATCTTGACGCTGAGCTTGAACAGGAAAAGAAGAACATGTCTGAACAAATCAGAAAAGAAATTGTTGATATAGCATTTGCAGCTGCAGAAAAGATTGTAGCTAAGGAAATTGACCAAACTAAATACCTTGATGTCGTTGACGACATTTTGAAGGGAGTTAACGAGTAATGGTTGAATCAGAATATGCAAAGGCTGTATACGAATTAGCTTTAGAAGAGAACAAGGTGGATCTATTCTGGGATTTATTCATTGCTGTTGATAAAACTAATGATGACCCAGATTATAAAAAGATTATGGTTTCACCCATGGTCGCTAAGGAAAGAAAAAAGGAAATGATAAGAACTATTTATCATGGCTTTGATGAAACTTTCTTAAATTTTATGTATGTACTTGTTGATCATAATAGAGTTAATGATTTTGACGCTATTGGTCACGAATATAGAAAATTAGTACGTGCTGATAATAATATCTTATTTATCGACGTATTAAGTGCAGAAGAGCTTACAGCTGCTCAAAAGGAGAAACTAACTGCTTCTTTACAGCAGCATTATAATAATAAGAAGTTAGATTTTAAATTTATAGTAAAGCCTGATTTAATCGGTGGTGTTCAGATTGTATCTAATGGAGTTTCTATTGATATGAGCTTAAAGGCATCACTTGGTAGAATCAAGGAAGATCTATAGGAAAAGGAGATAAATTCATGGCAAATATCAATTTATCTGAAATTTCAAGCCTTATCAAACAACAGATTAAGGCTTATAAGGAAGAGATTCAGACTGAAAATGTCGGCCATGTTGTACAGGTTGGTGATGGTATCGCCCTTGTTCATGGCTTAAATAAGGCAATGTCCGGTGAATTATTACTATTCCCTAATGATGTTTATGGTATGGTTCAAAACCTAGAAGAGGATGTAGTTGGTGCAATCCTTTTAGGTGAATCAAGTGCTATTAAGGAAGGCGACCTAGTAAAGTGTACAGGTCGTATTCTAGAGGTACCTGTAGGCGAGGAATTCTTAGGAAGAGTAGTTAACCCACTAGGTCAGCCAATAGATGGTATTGGTCCAGTAAACGCTAAGGCTACAAGACCAATCGAAGTAAAGGCAACAGGTGTTATGGACCGTGCAAGCGTAAATACACCATTACAGACTGGTATCAAGGTTCTAGATGCATTAGTACCTATCGGACGTGGTCAGCGTGAGCTAATCATTGGTGACCGTCAGACTGGTAAGACATCTATTGCGGTAGATACTATTCTAAATCAGGCAGATAAGGGTGTTATCTGTATCTATGTTGCAATCGGACAGAAGGAATCAACAGTTTCTTCAGTTTATGAAACATTAAAGGCTAATGATGCAATGAAATATTCAATTATCGTTTCTGCATCTGCATCATCACCTGCCCCAATGCTATATTTAGCACCATATGCTGGTGTTTCTATGGCAGAATATTTTATGCTACAGGGCAAGGATGTATTAATTGTTTATGATGACCTTTCTAAGCACGCAGTTGCTTATCGTGAAATGTCACTATTATTACATAGACCACCAGGACGTGAAGCATATCCAGGTGATGTATTCTATTTACATTCAAGATTACTTGAGCGTGCTGCAAAGCTTAATGATGAATTAGGTGGAGGCTCAATTACAGCACTTCCTATTATTGAAACTCAGGCAGGAGATATCTCAGCATATATTCCTACTAACGTAATTTCAATCACAGATGGTCAGATTTTCTTACAGAGTGATTATTTCTATAAGGGCATCCGTCCAGCTATCAATGCCGGTCTATCAGTATCACGTGTAGGTGGTGCCGCTCAGACTAAGGCTATTAAGAAGGTTTCAGGTACACTAAGACTTGACCTTGCATCTTACCGTGAGCTTGAGGCATTCACTCAGTTCGGTTCTGATCTTGATGCAGCTACTAAGGCTAAGCTTGATAGAGGTAAGAGAACTCAGGAAGTTTTAAAGCAGGGCTTACATAAGACTATTACAGCTGAAGAGGAGACAATGATTTTATATGCATTAACTCATGGCTTCTTAGATGTAATTCCAGTTGAAAGCCTAGCAAAGTATGAGGAATCATTATATTCAGATTTAAAGGTTGATGAAGCTGGTAAGGCTTTAGCAGAAGAAATCAGAAGCACAAAGGTGTTACCAGATACAGCTAAGCTTGATGCTTACTTTGAAGATTTCAATAAGCGCTTCATGTAAGAGGAGGTCTGTATATGGCAAACTCACTAAGAGCCGTCCAGTCAAGGATAAACTCAACTAAAAGTACGGCTCAGATTACCAAGGCTATGTACATGGTTTCACAGTCTAAGGTAAAGAGAGCTGAAAAAACATATAAATCATATCAAGACTTCATGGCTCGTATTTCATCAATGGTTAGTGATATTGTTGAAAAGGCTGGTGAGGAATATCCTCATAAGCTATTACTTCCAAGAGAGGTAAAAAAGACAGCATATATCATTATTTCATCAGACACAGGTCTTGCAGGTGGCTATAACGCTTCTGTATTTAAGGCTTTAGATGAAAGAATTAAAAGCGAGCATAAATCAAGTGATGAATTTGTTACCGGTGCAATAGGTAAGAAGGGCTTTGCTCATTTAAGAAGAAATGGATATCCAATGTTAAATGATGGCCATGTTTTAGTTAGAGATGACGTTATGTTCATTGATATCGAGCCACTTGCTCAGAAGTTCATCGATGCTTATTTAGCTGGTTCAATCGATAAGCTTGTTATTGTTTATAGTCATTTTATAAACAGTATTACACAGGAAGTTAGATTTGAAGAGCTTTTACCTATTAAAAAGATAGAAGCAGAAAAGACTAGTACCGATTTCATTTATGAAACAGGTATTGAAAGAACATTAGACTTAATATTACCTATGTATGTTAAGGATATGATGTTCGGTATTATTCTAGATGCAAAAACTGCAGAGCATTCATCTCGTATGAACGCTATGAAGAGTGCAACAGATAATGCCAATGATATTATTGATAAATTACAATTATTATATAACAGAGCCCGTCAGAGTGTTGTAACTAATGAGTTAATCGACATCATCGGCGGTGCGAATGCGATAGGAGGCGACAAATAATGCTAGGAAAAATAGTAGAAGTTAAGGGTCCAGTAGTAGACGTAGTTTTCCAGGATGGTGAATTACCAGCTATTAATGACGCTTTAACAATCAATGTTCCAGCAAATGATAATAATGGCGTTGCCATTAATTTAACATTAGAAGTTGCTCTTCATGTCGGTAATAAGAAGGTTCGTTGTATTGCCATGGACTCTACTGATGGTTTAGTTCGTGGAATGGATGTAAACGCAACAGGTGCTCCTATTACAGTACCAGTTGGTCGTTGCACACTTGGACGTGTATTTAACGTATTAGGTGAGCCTATTGATAGAAAGGGTGAGGTTAAGTCAGAGCTTAACAACCCAATCCATAGAGCAGCACCTAAGCTTGATGAATTATCATCTAATGTTGAAATTCTTGAAACAGGTATCAAGGTTGTAGACTTACTAGCTCCATACATTAAGGGTGGTAAGATTGGTCTATTCGGTGGTGCCGGTGTAGGTAAGACAGTACTTATTCAGGAATTAATTCATAACGTAGCCCAGGAGCACAATGGTATCTCAGTATTTACCGGTGTAGGTGAGCGTACTCGTGAGGGTAATGACCTTTACGGAGAAATGAGCGAAAGTGGAGTTATTAAAAATACTGCCATGGTTTTCGGTCAGATGAACGAACCACCTGGAGCTCGTATGAGAGTTGCTTTAACAGGACTTACAATGGCTGAGTATTTCCGTGATGTTGAGCATCAGGACGTACTTTTATTCATTGATAATATTTACCGTTTCACTCAGGCAGGTTCAGAGGTTTCAGCCTTATTAGGTCGTATGCCTTCAGCCGTTGGTTACCAGCCAACACTTGCTACAGAAATGGGTAAGCTTCAGGAAAGAATCACTTCAACAAAGGATGGTTCTATCACATCAATTCAGGCTATTTACGTTCCAGCTGATGACTATACAGACCCAGCACCAGCTACAACATTTACACACTTAGACGCAACTACAAACCTTTCAAGAAAGCTTACTGAGGAAGGTATTTATCCAGCAGTAGACCCACTTGCATCTACATCTAGAGCCCTACAGCCATCAATCGTTGGTGATGAGCACTATAATGTTGCAAGACGTGTTCAGCAGATTATCCAGAGATATAATGAATTACTAGATATCATTGCTATCTTAGGTATGGATGAATTATCTGAAGAGGATAAGCTTGTCGTAAAGCGTGCTCGTCGTATTAAGCTATTCTTATCACAGAATATGTTTATCGGTGGTCAGTTTACAGGTATCCCTGGTTCTTATGTACCAGTTAAGGAAACTGTAAGAGGCTTTAAGGAAATTCTTGAAGGATTACATGATGATCTTCCTGAAGAGGCCTTCCGTTTGGTAGGTACAATCGATGATGCAATCGAAAAGGCAAAGGGTTTAGCTAAATAATGCGAATCATTGTATCAACACATCAAGGAAATCTTTATAATGATGAGGTTGATTACGTTGTAATCCACAGCGTAAAAGATGGTGAATATGCCTGCATGAAGGATCATGTTCCTGTCATTTCTGTTATGGACGAGGGCTATATCAAGCTTGTCAAAGAAAAGAATGAGTTCTTCGTTGTTATTTCACAGGGTATTTTTGAGTTCCATGATAATGTAGCCACAATGCTTTGCCAGGAGGCTTATATCGGTAGAACTGCAGAATCTGCTAAACAGCACCTTGAGGAGCTTCGTAAAGAACGCCTTGAGCAGAATAAGAAGGAAGCAGTCGATTTTACTCAGAAGGAAAAGGAATTAAGAGACAACATCAGAAAAACTGGTGCTGGAAGCTTATAAAAGAATTAAAATGCCACAATTTGTGGCATTTTTTAATTATTTATTATATAATTTTTACAGGTGATATTTATGTTCTTAATTAATACTTCAGGACTAATATATACATGTGTATATGTCGCATGCTTTATCCTAGTCTATTTTATAATGCTATTTACAAATATTGAAAAGCTATTTAAGCAAGGAGCTATTTGGCCTATTCGTCTAGCTCAGGCTGTAGTGGCATTTATTTTAGCATATTTTATGGCAGAAGGGGTTCAAGCATTAATTAATGCTGCGAGCGTATAAAGATAAAAATATGGCAAAATTTTTAGATATAATTATTCCTCAGTATAAGGAAGATGAATCAGTATTAAAGAATTTACTTGATTCTATCGCAAGACAAAAGAACATAGATTTTAATGAAATAGGTATTCGTATTCAAGGAGACTGTGGATATAGATTAAAAGATGAATTCTTAAAATCCTATTCTAATTTAGATATCACCTATAAAATGAATGAAAAGAATTCAGGTACAGGTCGTACTGAACAAGCTGCAGTAGACGCATCAACTGCAGAATTCTTAACATTTATTGACGCAGATGATGAATTCTATAGTGATATTTCCTTAAGAGAAATAATTCATGGACTAAAGAATTCACCTCAAATTAATATTTTATGTACAGCCATGGTTCAGGAAAATATGAAAAATGGACAGCTTGTAAGAAGCGCTGTTAATTTTAATATGCTAAGAACATTACATGGTGTATTTGTAAGAAGAAGCTATTTATTAGAACATGATATTAGATTTAATGAAAGGCTTCATTATTTTGAAGATACATATTATGTTTCTATTTTAACATGTAGAAATGATATGGTAGTTATTGCAAACCTAACATATGTATGGAAATGGAATGACCAAAGTAAAACATTACAAAATAATAAATATGATGTCTCTGTAAGAAGATATGAGGAAATGCTACATGCATATATCGATGTATATGATTATTTTGTTAAGCATAATATTCCTAAGAGCCAGTTCTATTTAATCCAACAAACAATGGAGCTTGTATGTATCTTAGAATCATCATATTTTGATTATCCAGAATTATTAGAACAAAAGGAAAAATATGAGGATGAGGTTTATAATCTATATAAGACTCATAAGAATATATTTGATTCCTTAAATCCTTCTCAAAAGCTTGCATATACAAATTATGTAATGAGAGATGTAATGAATTATTATAAGGGTATTAGAATATTATTAACATTTGATCAATTCATTGCTAAAATGATGAATAAAGAAAAAAATCAGGATTAGTCCTGATTTTTGTTTTCTACTGGTACTTCAACATATTCCATACCTAAATCTGTTAAGGCTTCAGCGTCGATTTTATATTTATATAAATCTTGAGTTAAGCTATCATATTTATCATTATCACAATAGCCTGTAATAATAACATTTGCAGTAAATGATATTTCATCCATCTTTACATATGGTAATACTCTAAGAATAGTATTATATCCAGAATAAGAGGTAGTAAATGTAAATTTTCTAACAGGCTTAATATCATAAAGTTCTGCAAGCTTTAAGCATGAGGCTACACTTTCACTATAGGCTCTAACTAAGCCTCCAGCCCCAAGTAAAATACCACCAAAATAACGAGTTGTAACGGCTAAAATATTAGTTACATTGTTTTTCTTTAATACATCAATCATAGGAGCACCTGCAGTTTTTTGAGGTTCACCATCGTCAGAGCATTTTTGAATTTCGGCATTATCTCCTAATATATATGCATAACAATTATGAGTAGCGTCATAATGCTTTTTTCTAATAAAATCTAATATAGAATTGACCTCTTCAACAGTGTTAACTCTAAATAATCTAGTTATGAACTGGCTTTTTTCAATTACTATAGTATTTTCGTATGTTTTTTGAATACGGAACATAAAATCACCGGTATTATTATACTTTAATATTTAGGTTTTAGCAAATAAATATGGTATAATCAACATAGGTGATAACGTTGAGCTATTTTGATTTAGGAATAGAAGTGCTAAAGAAAATTGAATCACTTGGCTATGAAGCCTATTTAGTAGGTGGCTGTGTTAGAGATATGCTACTAAATTATCCAATTAATGATATTGATATTACTACTAATATGCCAATAGATGAAATAGCTAATCATTTTGAGGTTAGAGATAATGGCTCAAAATATTTAAGCGTTACTATTATTTATGAAGACCATGAATTTGAAATAACTCACTTTAGACGTGATATTGAATATACTGATCATAGACATCCTGAGGTTGTTTTAGTAAATACTGCTAAAGAGGATAGCTATAGACGTGATTTTACAGTCAATGCTTTATATTATACAAGTGAAGGTAAAATATTAGATTTCCATAATGGACAAGAGGATTTAAAAAATAAAAAGCTTAAAATGATAGGAGATCCTGATGAACGCTTTGAAGAGGATGCCTTAAGAATTTTAAGAGCTTTAAATTTTGCAGGTAAGCTTGGCTTTATAATAGAAGAAAATACAGCCTTAGCTATGGAAAGAAACTGTGATTTACTTGAGGATTTATCAGATGATAGAATCTTTGATTATTTTAAAAGAATTCTTTATGGAATCACTGATTATGGTATTCAATATATAAATCATTATGATTTATTTGATTTTATACCTGATTATAAGGAATTGCTTGCAATAGCTAAGCGTAATTATCGAGAGGAAGACCTAGTATTTTATTATTATTTTAGATATAATAAATTCCTAAATGTTACAACATCTGGTGAAAAGAAGTGTGCAGAGGAAGCCAAAAGGGTATTAGATAATAATTTCGATAATGTTTCACTTTATAAATATAGCTATGCTTATTTAAGATGTGAGAATGTATTCTTAAATTTAGGCTATAATGTAAATGAAATAGATGAAAGATTAAAGAATTTACCACTTAATGCTGATAATAAGCTTGCAATAAGTGGTGATGATTTAAAGCCTTATTATAGTGGTAAGGAAATAGGTATAAAGCTTGAGGAAGCCTTATACGCTGTATTAAATAGAAGAGTTATTAATGAAAAGAAAGATATTTTAGAATATCTTAAGAGGTAATGATTATGGAAAAAATCGATGCATATATTGACTCATATGATATCATTACAATTTTAATAGATAAGGGAATCGATAATGAGGCTAAAAGATTCTTTTTAATTGATGGTGATTCTAAGATAGAATTAGAATTAATATCATATTATCAGGAATCAGAGCACAACAAATATGTTGCACGATTTGTACCTGAAATAATTCTTCATAAGGATTATTATATAGAGGATGAATTTGGTCATAGAGGCTATTTAAAGAGTGGTTCAATTGTAAGAGATCCACGCTTTGATGAAATTTATGAATATGATGGACCATTAGGTGCTATTTATACACCTAATGAAACTACATTTAGAATATGGACACCTGTTGCTAAAGAGGTAATAGTTGAAATCTTCTTAAATGGTAAATATGAGGAGCATTATTTAAAATATTTAGAGGATGAAAATGTCTGGGAATATAAGCGTCAGGGCGATATTGAAGGATATAAATATATTTATAGAATTAGAGTTAATGATGAATTTAATCGAGTATTAGATCCATATGCTTTATCAAGTGGTGCAAATGCTGAATATAATTATGTAGTTGATCCATCTAAATTCTACAAGATGAAGAATAAGATGCCTAAATTTAGTGGTAAGTATACTGATGCGATTATTTATGAGGCTAGTATTAGAGATTTTACTCAGGATTTAACATCTAACAATCGTGGCTGTTTTTTAGGTATGCTTGAGGATAGACCAACAAAGAAGGGGCCTACTGGCCTTGAATATATTAAATCATTAGGCGTTACTCATGTTCAGCTGCTTCCGGTATTTGATTTTGAGGGAGTAGATGATGTTGATAAGAACATTAAATATAACTGGGGCTATAACCCTATTCAATTCTTTGTGCCATGTGGATATTATTCAGAATTGCCTGATGATCCATATTCAAGAATTAATGAGCTATTAAAGCTTATTGATGAATTCCATGGAGCTGGTATTAGAGTTAATTTTGATGTTGTATTCAATCATGTATATGAAACTCCTTATTTGGCATTTGGTAAGATTAATCCAGGCTATGATTTTAGAGTTGATTATTCTGGTGAGCTATCTAACGCATCTGGCTGTGGTAATGTGCTCGCTACAGAAAGAAAGGCTGTTTCAAGGCTTGTTAAGGATGCTTTAAAATATTATCAAACAGTATTTAAGGCCTCAGGCTTTAGATTTGATTTAATGGGTCTACTTGATATAGATACATTAAATGAGGCAGAAGAGGAATTAAGAAAATATGATGATTCTGTTATGCTATATGGCGAGGGCTGGAATATGCATAACCCACTTCCAGAGGATAAAAGACCATCAATGGATAATTATAAAAAGATTCCAGGATATGCCTTCTTTAATGATAAATTCCGTGATTTTGTAAGAGGTAGCCAGTGGAATAAAATTCCAGGATATGCCTTTGATAGAGAGGCTCAGGCCTATGACATTAATAATTTAGTATTAGGCTCATGCTTAAATGATTATAAATTTGATGAGCCTACTCAAAGTGTTAATTATGTTGAATGCCATGATAATTATACATTCTATGATTTTGGCTATTATAGTATGGGTCTTGATGATTATCAGGTTATTGATGCCGCAAGAATTGCAGAATCTATTATTATGATTAGTGAGGGTATTCCATTTATTCATGCAGGTCAGGAATTTTACCGTACTAAGCAGGGTATTGAAAATTCCTACCGTCATAAGGGCTTAGTTAATAAATTCAACTATTTAAGACGAGATAAATATATTGAAAGTGTCAATATGCTTAAGGATTTAATCAATATTAGAAAGAAATATCCAGTATTAAGATTAAATAAGAGTGAGGATATTGAAGAAAATGTTAAGGTTTTAGATAATTTAGTAGGTGAACATAGAACTGCGTTTGTTTTTAATGATGAAAAATATCAATTATTTGTTATAATAAAAACGGACTATAGAGATGAGGTCGTTGATTTTGGTGGTACAATGCTATTATTTGACGGCTTTAAAAAGTGTGGATATCAGGTATTTAGATATACAATGAAGAATCCTGGTGTTTACATTTTCAGAAAGGATATTTAAGATGTTTTTGATTGGTAAGGTTACAGGAATTAATACATCAGATGGTATGTTTAATTTAGCTGTAGAGGATAAGGATAATAATTTATTTAATCTTAAGATTTCAGCAGAGGCTGGAGAAAATATTAAGATTTCAGACGTATATGAATTTAATTGTACATTAGATAATAGAGATGGTAGAATCCGTTATAATGTTGAAACATTTACTAATGTAAGAGAATTCGAATATGATAAGAAGAGAGATACAATGAGAGAATTCTTTAAGTCTTCTCCAATTTCAGCTTCTGAATCTGAATATATTATTAATGATTATTTAAATAGAATTAAGAATGAAAATATAAGAAGAATTACAGAAAAGGTATTAGATAAATATCATGATGACTTTTTCTTATATCCAGCAGCAACTAAGATGCATCATAATTATGTTGGTGGTCTTGCTTACCATGTAATTGGTATGCTTGAGCTTGCAGAAGCTATGCTTAAAATTTATACATATATGGATTCTGATTACCTATTTGCAGGAATCATTTTACATGATGTTGCAAAAACTAAGGAGCTAACAGACCCTATAAATCCAGCCTATTCAACTGAGGGCCAGCTAATTGGTCATTTAGTTATGGGTGCAATGGATGTTAAGCTTGCCGCAACTGAGCTAGGCCTTGCTGATACTGAGGAGGCTTTAGTTTTAGAGCATATGCTTATTTCTCACCATGGTGTACCACAATATGGTGCTGCAAGAAAGCCAATGATTGCAGAAGCTTTATTACTTTGGTATATTGATACTATTGATTCTAAGTTTAGAGTACTTGAGGAAGAATTACCTAAGATTGAGGATGGCGATTTCACTCAGCCAATCGCTGTTTTAGATAAGACTAAATTCTATAAGATTTAAATGCCTATTTTGTGGCATTTTTTCTTTTTAAATGACAACTTGATAATTAATTTAGATTGAGTTATAATATACGTGTTTTTAATAGGCAATGAAGAGGACCGTAGTAGAATCTTTAAAACTTAGAGAGGGAATTAGCTGGTGAAATATTCCTGTTATAAAGTCTACGAATTCACCCTTAGAGCTGGGATTAATCATCCCCGTATATTCTGCGTTAAGGAATTAATGAGTGCAGTAATTCATTTTTATAATTACTGAACTAAGGTGGTACCACGGTTAATTCGTCCTTAGAGCTATAAGCTTTAAGGATTTTTTTATTGTCAGAGGAGGAAATTTATGGATCAGTTAGAAAAGCTTGATGAAGTTGCAAAGACAGTCGATTCTGATTTAGAGTCAGTAAATGACTTAAATGAGCTTC
The DNA here is from genome assembly GCA_024697825.1 of Acholeplasmatales bacterium. Taxonomy (GTDB): domain Bacteria; phylum Bacillota_I; class Bacilli_A; order Acholeplasmatales; family Anaeroplasmataceae; genus Anaeroplasma. The sequence continues at coordinate 8,592 of JAILEP010000048.1, read as the reverse complement.
AGCAGAAAAAGGCCAATTATCTAGGTAAGAAGGGTGCATTAGCCCAGGTTATGGCATCTATGAAGGATTTATCAGTAGAGGCTAAGAAGGAAATTGGTATGAAGTCAAACAAAATCAAGGCAGCACTTGAGGCTAAGTTTGAGGAAAAGAGAAAGGCTATTGAGGACGCTATCGTTAACAAGAAGCTAGAAAGTGAAACAATTGATGTTACACTTCCAGGATATAAGCTACCTGTAGGTGGAATTCATCCTTTAAACCAGACAGTTATGGAGCTTGAGGATTTATTCGTAGGTATGGGCTATACAGTTGCAGAAGGACCTGAAATTGAAACAGACGAATACTGCTTCGAAAAGCTTAACCTTCCTAAAGGTCACCCTGCAAGAGATATGCAGGATACATTCTATATCAACCCTGAATTATTACTTAGAAGCCAGACTTCACCAGTTCAGGTACGTACAATGCTTGAAAAGAATGGTGAGCCTATCAAGATTATTTGTCCAGGTAAGGTATATAGAAGAGATGCCGATGATGCAACACATTCACATCAGTTTATGCAGTGTGAGGGCTTAGTATTAGGTAAGGATATTACACTTGGTGATTTAAAGGGTGCATTACTTGAAATGTTCCGTAAGATGCTAGGTGAGGATAGAAATATTAGACTTCGTCCTTCATTCTTAATACATTATCATTAACCATACCAGCACCTAAAACCTCAATCCAGCCTGTGTGCTTGCATGTATTACAGCCCTTACCGCCACATAATCCACAAGATACATCAACCTCAACTGATGGCTCTGTGAATGGGAAGAATGAGTGGATATGATCCAAAGGAAATCCAGGGCTTTGCCTTCGGTATTGGTGTTGAGCGTATCACAATGATGAAGCATAAGATTGATGATATCCGTAACTTCTATACTAATGATTTAAGATTCTTAAATCAGTTTAAGGAGGAAAAGTAAGATGAAGGTTTCTAAGAGCTGGTTAAGCGATTATTTAGATTTATCTGCTTATAGTGATGAAGAATTATTCAATGAAATTAATGCTCATATTAATGAAATTGAATCTTATAGCAAGATGGTTGAGGCAACTAATTTAACTGTTGGTAAGGTTTTAGATTGTATTCCTCATCCAGATTCTGACCACCTACATGTTTGTCAGGTAGAGGTAAAGCCTGGTGTAGTTATGCAGATTGTTTGTGGTGCTCCAAATGTTGATAAGGACGAGCTTGTAATCGTTGCAAATGTTGGGGCTGTTTTACCTGGTAATTTTAAGATTAAGGCTTCTAAGATTAGAGGCGTAGAATCTAATGGTATGCTATGCTCATTACAGGAGCTTGGTGTTGAGGAAAAGTATGTACCTGCAGCCTATAAGGATGGTATTTATAATTTCGCACCTGGTACTGTAAATGTTGGTGATGATCCACTTAAGGCTTTAGGCTTAGATGATACAGTTATCGATTTAGAATTAACTTCTAATAGATCTGATTTATTATCAATTGAGGGTGTTGCCTTTGATTTAGGTGCAGTATTATCACAGAAGGTTAATGTAAAGAAGGGTACTTTTAAGGAAGAAGCTACAAAGAACCCAATCTCTGTTACAGTAGATACTGATAAGTGCTACAAATATAATTTAAGATATTTGGCAGATGTTACAGTTAAGGAATCTCCAATGTGGATGAAGTCAAGACTTGTCGCATCTGGTATTAGACCTATCAATAACGTAGTAGATATTACTAACTATGTTTTAATGGAAATGGGTCAGCCTTTACATTCATTTGATGCAGATAAGCTTGGTAACAAGGTTGTTGTTAGACAGGCTAAGAAGGGCGAAAAGCTTGTAACATTAGATGAGCAGGAAAGAGCATTAGAGGAAACTGATGTAGTTATTTCTAATGGCGATACTCCACTTTGTGTTGGTGGTGTTATGGGTGGTCTTTCAACTGAGGTTGATGCAAACACTAAGAATATTGCACTTGAGGCTGCATATTTTGAGCCACTTTCAATTAGAAAGACATCATCTAGATTAAATTTAAAGAGTGAATCTTCAATTCGTTTTGAAAGAAAGATTGACTATGATAGAGTAGAAAGAGCATTAGATTATGCAACTGAGCTATTAGTTAAGTATGCAGATGCTAAGGTATATTCAGGTGTTGCTCGTGCTGTTAAGGTAGAAATGCCTTCTAAGCAGGTAACAATTACAGCTGAAAAGATCAATTCAGTTCTTGGTACTACATTATCAGATGAATATGTAAATGAGGTATTTAATAGACTTGCCTATGACTTTACTAAGAATGGCTTAGAATATACTATTACATTACCATCTCGTAGAATGGATTTAGAGGAATCTGTTCAGGATATTATCGAGGATGTCGCAAGAATTTATGGCTATGATAATATTCCTACAACTATTGCTAAGACTAGAGATAAGGGTTATTTAACTTATTCTCAGAAGAGAACTAGATTAGTTCGTCAAATTTTAGCTTATATGGGCTTAAATGAGGCAGTTAATTATTCATTAATTAGCGAAAATGATTTAGGATTATATTTACCTAAGAATGAGGTTAAGGAGCCTGTTAAGGTATTAATGCCTTTAACAGAGGATAGAGCTGTAATGAGAGAATCATTATTAAATGGTTTAATCGAAAACATTGCATATAATAAGGCTAGAAAGATTGAAAATTTAGCATTATTTGAAATTGGTAATGTTCATACAGCTGATTCTGAAACTCTTCATTTAGGTATCGTAATTAATGGTCTTGTCGCATCTCATTTATGGAATGGACAGAAGAATCCAGCTTCATTCTTCATTTTAAAGGGTATGTTTGAAGCATTATGTGAAAAGCTAAACTTTGGTGTATCATATGTTCCTTATAAGGACATTGATTCATTCCATCCTGGTCGTACAGCAGCTATTATGCATGCAGGTAAGAGAATTGGTGTAATCGGTGAATTACATCCAAGATTTGCAAAGCAGCATGATGTTAGTGGTACAATCGCACTAGAAATTGATTTAACTGATTTAATTACTGATAAGCAGGAGCTAAAGTATCAGTCAATTAATAAGTTCCCAACAATTTCAAGAGACCTTGCAATTGTTGTAAAGAAGGATGTACCAAGTGAATCTATTTATAATTTAATTAAGCAGACTGGTAAGTCATCTATTACAAATATTGAATTATTCGATGTTTATACTGGTGAAAATGTTGAAGCTGATGAAAAGTCATTAGCATATAACATTACATTCGAAGACACTACTAAGACAATGGAAGCTGAGGATGTTGAAAAGATCATCAAGAAGATTGTTACACGTGTTGAAAGAGAATTAGGCGGAAAGCTAAGAGGATAATCGAACTGGGAACCGTTTTAGAGAGCGGTTCCCTTTCTTTTTGCTTTCTTTTTATTAAAAATAAAGTATAATGTTATATGTGGAAGAAGGGGGTATCTTCAGATGAGAAGTATTTATGATTTAAGTGAAGAAGATTTTAAGAAGTACCTTGAGGATATGGGTGAAAAGCCATTCCGTGCTAGACAGCTAATGGAGTGGATTTATAGACATAAGATATCTTCATTTGATGAAATTACAAATATGAAGAAGACTTTCGTAGAGCAGCTAAAGAAGGATTTTGTAATCGATTCATTAGAATGTGTTACTATGCAGAAGTCATCTGATGGTACTAGAAAATTCTTATTTAGATTAGCTGATGGTAATTTAATTGAATCTGTATTAATGAATAATGATTATGGCTATTCAATCTGTGTTACAACTCAGGTTGGCTGTAATATGGGCTGTGTATTCTGCGCTTCTGGTATGAAAAAGAAGCTTAGAAATTTAAATACATCTGAAATTGTGTTACAGCTTATGACAGCTGAAAGGCTAGCAGAGGTTAAGATTACTCATATTGTAATTATGGGTATTGGTGAGCCTTTTGATAATTATGAAAATGTTACTAGATTTATGAAGATTGTAAATCATCCACTAGGTCTTGAAATCGGTGCAAGACATATTACTGTATCTACATCTGGCTTAGTTCCTAAGATCAAGGAATTTGCTGATTTTGATTTACAGGTAAATCTTGCGATTTCATTACATGCACCTAATGGTACTATTAGATCTGAAATCATGCAGGTAAATAAGGCTTATCCAATTGATGAGCTAATTGAGGCGATTAAGTATTATATTGCTAAAACTAATAGAAGAGTTACTATTGAATATATTCTACTTAGAGATATCAATGACTCAAGAGAGCAGGCTAATGAGCTTGCAGATTTATTACATGGCATGAATGTATATGTTAATTTAATCCCTTATAATGAGGTATTAGAAAAGCCTTATAAGAGATCAACAAAGGAATCAATGCAGGCCTTCTTTGATCAATTAAAGAAGAGAAGAATCAATGTTCAGCTACGTCGTGAGCAGGGCGGAGATATCGATGCTGCATGTGGACAGCTTAGAAGTAAGCAGATGAAGAAAGAGGAAAACAATTAGTGAAGGGCAGAGTAATTAACCTAAACGGTGGCGTTTATAAGGTATTGCTTGAGGATGGTTCTATCATAGATGTTAAGGCAAGAGGAAAGCTTCGTGCTGAAAAGGTTTATGAGGCAAATACTAAATCCTTAAGTAAAAAGAAGACTCCAACTATCGTTAAGTCTTCACCTAAGGTTGGTGATATCGTTGTTATAGAAAATGATATGATTGACCATTTTGAGCCACGTAAAAATTCATTAATAAGACCTGATATTGCAAATGTAGACCAGATCATTTTGGTATTTGCAACTAAGGAGCCTGACTTCTCTTATTATTTATTAGACTTATTTGTAATTAATATTGTTAAAAATAATATTACTCCAGTAATAGTTATCACTAAGATTGATAAGCTAACAGATAGTGAGCTTAAAGAGCTTAAGGGTAATATGAAATATTATGAGGAGCTAGGGTATAAGGTATTCTATGTTAACAATAAGTCTGGAGAAGGAAGAGAGGATGTTTTATCATGCCTTCCTGATAAGATTTCAATTTTATCTGGACAGACAGGTGCTGGTAAATCTTCCTTAGTAAATACTTTGATTCCAGGATTTACACTTAGAACTCAGGAAATATCAGATGCTTTAGGTCGTGGTAAACATACGACTAGAGAAATCAGCCTTTACCAATTTATGGGTGGTCTTTTAGGAGATACTCCAGGCTTTTCGAAGCTTGAGGCAGCCCTACTTGGATTAACAAAGGATGATTTAAATGATTTATTCATTGAATTTAAAGGTCATAAATGCCGTTTTAGTGATTGTAATCACTTAGAGAATTCAAAGGACTGTGGCGTTAGAGAAGCGGTCAAAAATGGCGAAATTTTAAAGTCTAGATACGAAAGCTATGTCAAGCTTTATAATGAGCTAAAAAACAAATAATGAGAGGATATTATAATGAAGGTTGCATTATCAATTTTAACTGCAGATTGGATTAGATTTGCAGATTCTTTAAAGGAAGTAATCAATGATGTTGATTATATTCATATGGATATAATGGATGGTGAATTTGTTCCAAATATTTCTTTTGGACCAGCAGTAGTAAAGTCTTTAAGACCTGTAACTGATAAGCCATTTGATACTCATTTAATGCTATTACATCCCCAAAATTATATTAAGCAGTTTGCAGAGGCAGGAAGCCAGTATATTACATTCCATGTTGAAGCTGATTGTGATGTAATGGAAACAATTAATTTAATTAAGAGCTTTGGTGTAAAGCCAGGTATTTCAATTAAGCCAGGTACTCCAGTATCTGCAATTGAAAAATATCTTCCTTATTTAGATTTAGTTTTAGTTATGTCAGTTGAACCAGGCTTTGGTGGACAGAAGTTTATGCCAAGTGCAATTGATAAGGCTAAGGAGCTTAAGGAATTAAGAGAGAAGAACAATTATAATTATTTAATTTCTGTAGATGGTGGTATCAATGATAAGACATTACCTGCTATTGCAGAATATTTAGATTTAGCTGTATCTGGCTCTTATGTATGTAATGCAGATAACAAGAAGGAAAGATTAGAAATTCTTCATAAGATGTAAAAAAAGACCTTTCGAGGTCTTTTTTCTTGCCTTATAAAAGCAAAAAAACAGGCATTAACCTGTCTAGTTGCGTAATTCAATTATTGAAGCTTATTACTAAGCTCTTTCAATGTTGCCCTTCTTTAAAGCTCTTGCAGAAACCTTAACCTTCTTAACGTTTCCGTTTTCGTCCTTAATACGAACTGTCTGAAGATTAGCCTTCCAAGTACGGCGAGTAGCATTTAAAGCATGAGATCTCTTGTTACCAGTTACTGTTGTCTTACCAGTTACATAACATCTAGCCATGATTCTTACCTCCTTGATACCAATAAATAGGCTCGTTTATTTTACTACATTAGATTTGTTTTTGCAAGAATTTTTTTAAGTCTTTTGTAATATATATAATAATTTAGATCATTTGTCTTATATCGGCACACATTTGTCAGGAAAAATTTGACAACGCTTGTAAAAAGTGATATAAAAGAATAGTCTAGTTTTTAGACTGCCCAAAAATGGGCTTGGGAGATAATGAGATTGGTGGGTGTATTACTATAAGTAATAAGTCTTAATTTTTTTTTAAAGTTTATTATTTTTTACAAATACAGGCATTTGGCCTTAGACCATATATTTATTATTATCATTAGGAGGTATTACCATATGGGTGTCGTTCAGATCGATGTTGCACTTTTTAGAAAGATGGTAATCAATGGAGCTATCAATTTAAAAAATCATCATGCTGAAGTTGACTCATTTAACGTATTCCCTGTTCCAGATGGAGATACAGGTACAAATATGTCAATGACAGTAACTTCAGGTATTAGAGAATTAGAAACTTGCGAATCTAGTTCAATTATCGATAACGCAAAAGTATTATCAAGAGGTGCTTTAATGGGTGCTAGAGGTAATTCTGGTGTTATCTTATCTCAGTTTTTTAGAGGTTTATATGTAGGATTAAAGGAAATCCAGCATAATTATTTAGATATTAATGATTTCATGAACTGCTTAGTATCAGGTAGAAAGATTGCTTATAAGGCAGTTATGGAACCAGTTGAAGGTACAGTACTTACAGTAGTAAGAGAGGCTGCAGAAGAAACTTCTGCTAAGCTTGAAAGCTTTAAGACAATTGATGAATTATTAGAATTCTATTATGAGGCAGCTAAGAAGTCATTAGCTCGTACACCAGAATTATTACCAGTTTTAAAGGAAGCTGGAGTAGTTGACTCAGGTGGAGCTGGATTCTGCAGATTCATTGAAGGTATGGTTCTTGCTTTACAGGGTAAGATTCTTACTGTTGAGGATGCTAATGCATCTACTGCTGAAAAGAAGGAACAGAAGAAGGCTACTAAGTATATTTATAGAACTGATTTAGTATTAGATTTAAAGAAGCCTGATTCTTTTGAAATTAAGGAATTAACTGCTGCACTTTCATTATTAGGTGAAAATGTTAAGGTTGAAAGAGAAGAAAACAGAGTACTAGCTGCTGTAAATACAGATAGACCTGGTCGTGTTATCGAAATCTGCCAGAAGCAGGGTGAATTCATTTCATTCAAGATTGAAAATGTTAAGATTGCAGATGAGGATCATAAGGCTGCTGAGCCAAAGAAGGAAGAGCCAAAGAAGGAATTTGCACTTGTTGCAGTTTGCTTCGGTGATGGTATCGCTCAGACATTTAAGGAAATGGGTGTAGACTACATTATTGAAGGTGGTCAGACAATGAACCCATCTACTGAATCATTCATTGATGCTATTAAGGCTGTTAATGCTAAGAATGTAATTATCATTCCTAATAACGGTAACGTTGTTATGGCTGCTAAGCAGGCTGCAGGTCTTGTAAATGGTGTTAATGTTGCAGTATTACCTGCAAAGACTATTGCACAGGGCTATGTATCATTAGTTAATTACAATCCAGAGTCTTCTTTAGAGGAAAATGTTGAAGCTATGGGTGCTATGATTGAAAATGTAACTTCAGGTGAAATTACTTATTCAATTAGAGATACAGAAATTAAGGGTGTTAAGATCAATTCTGGTGATTTCATGGGTATCGCTGATGGTGAAATCCTTGTTTCTACTGAAAAGAAGTCTGACTGCTTAAAGGATTTACTTGGCAAGATCATTACTGATGAATCTGAGATTGTTACAATCTTCTTAGGTGCTGATATCACTGATGAGGAAAGAAATGCAGTTGAGGATGTATGCTTAAGTGTAAATCCTAACCTTGATGTTGAAATCATTGAAGGTAAGCAGGATATTTATTCTTACATCATTGCAGTAGAATAATTATTAAAAATAGTATAAAATAAAGGTGATATTTATATCACCTTTTTTGACGTAATAAGGAGGGATCATCATGGATTTATCTAAAATAAAGGGTGTAGGTGAGGCTACACTTTTAAATCTTAATAGCAATGGTATTTATACCTTTGATGATCTTATCCATCATTTTCCAAGAGACTATATTGTTTATGAGCCTGATTTAGAAAGATTTTTAAATGGAGAGGCTTGCTATATAGAGGGTGTTGTAACAAGTAAGGTTTCAATGTATCGCTTTAAAGGTAAATCA
>JAILEP010000124.1 GCA_024697825.1 Acholeplasmatales bacterium | reverse complement strand
TGAGCTTGATACTGATATGTTCAAGATATTTATTTTTGGAAAATTAACAAATTTTGAAAGCTTAATAAGTATAAACCAGAATTATTATTAGGAATGATATCTCCATCACTAATTTCATATTTAGAATTAGCATCATATGAGAATAAATCATATTTTAAAGCTGATTTATCTTCGATTTCAATATAATAATCTAAATATTCCTTTGAATCATTAATGTTACCATATAACTTAAAGGCACTAGCATTAAATTCTTTTCCAACCTTATATACGCCACTACCATCATTGTAAATATGATATTCTTTAATACCGTTCTTTAATAATTTCTTAACAAAAGAATCCTTAACAATTTCTTTTATTTCAATATTTTCAAAAGTAATATTTAAAGTTTCAGCATACATTTTATAAGTTCCAGCCTTTAGGAAGAAGGTTTGCTTACTACTACTTACATTTGATTTAAGCTCTACTGTAAACTTACTTTTACCATCTGTAATATGGAATTTTCTATCATATCCTGACACATCGGCAACATTTTTGATATCTGCTGTAAAGAATGAATCATTAGGTATAACTAATGTTACATATTCATCATTAACCAATCTTCCATTGCCAAAGGCAATTTTGCCATTGCCTCTATATTTAACTGAATTTAAATAAAATTCAGTACCATTAGACCATTTCATCGAATAGTTAACAGGCTTATCATCAGATTGAGAAATAAAAGAATTTATATTTTCAAAATCCAACTCTAAATTTAGTAATTCTTCATTTCCCTTTAAGGTTTTTATAGTTTTATAAAAATAATCACTATAAAGCTTACCATCGATATATTTGCTGAAATATATTTTTAATTTATACTCAGAATCACTATCTAAATCAGTTATATTAATTTTTTCAAATGAATCATTTTTTATATATAAAACTTCATTATCATCATATAATTCAATCTTAGTAATTTTAGCTAAAGCACCTTTATTTAAAACACTTAATTCAACTGAATTAGCTGTTATATCATCATAAGCAACATTAAAAGGAATTAAGTTTAAAACCTCACCCCAATATAGGAAGGATCTACATTGCTTAGCATTAACAGTATCAATTATTACAAAACGACAACCATGAATAATTCTTTCATCAGTAAATTCGATTAATGATACCTCATCCTCTAATTTATATGACTTAATAATTTCTCTATCATCAAAGAAAACAACTAATAATTCAGTATTTTTATTATTGCTTTCGTTTTTTGTCATATCAATTTTAAGAGTAAATCTATCATCATCAATACTAGAATTAATACTATTAAATACATATGATTTATCATTAACCTTAGTTTTAATCTCAGATTTTTTAATAATAGATTTTCCTAATTTATCAGTTAAGGTTATTTCAACTGGAATGCTTGGTAATGTTTTTTCTGGCTCCCAATCATATTCAATAGTACCATTCTTTACCTCAAATTCTACTTCCTTACCATCAACCTTAACACTAGTAACCTCTGAATTAGAAGAATCATCAGTGCCATTTAAATCCATTTTATATAGGGTTGAAACAGCTGAAGTGGTATCAAAATCAAAGGTCATTTGCATATTATAACATCTTCCAACCTCAATAGAATTCTTTTCATCTTCTCTTTGATAATTATTATCAATGAAATCTAAAACCTCGGCATAATTTGAATTAGGAGATAATTGATCCTCTAGATTTTCATCCACATTTTCAATTTTCTTTCCTACACTTAAAACATTTAAACCATTAATAGAAAAAGTGCCAACTGTTGTACTAGAAGAATCATCAGTTGTTGATTCTTCATTATCTAATTCCTTAGTTTCTTCAGTTTCAGTATTAGATGTTTCATCATCTGTTGTTATAATATTATTATTTACATCACAGCTTGTAATAGAAAGCCCTAATAATAAAATTGAGAAAAGAAAACTAAAACTTAATATTTTTTTCCTTTTATTCATACACGCCCACCCCAATATCGTAATTTTATGTAATCAAATTATAACATGTTTTTATAAAATTAAAAAACCTAATTTTATCAATTAGGTCATTTTTAAATTATAAATTAAGAAATTAATTCCTTTTCCTCTTCTACATCCATATCATCTATGAAATCTTCTTCATTTAAGGTATTTAATGTTTTAGTAATAACATCCATTAAATTATCAATTATATCTCTTTCCTCTATAATCTCA
>JAILEP010000076.1 GCA_024697825.1 Acholeplasmatales bacterium | reverse complement strand
AAAACCAGAAACTATTCCAGATATTGATTATGATAAGATATTAAAAAAGGGAAAAAAAGGAGTGAACGAGTCACTCCGTAAAAGTTATAAATATAAGAAAAGAGCTGCTTAGAAACATTTTAGTTTCTTAACAGCCCCTTTTATTTTGTCTTAAATTTTTTATGCTCCATCCTAGTAATTCTATATGCTTCATGTCTACCTGTAAATAAGGCAATAGGTAAGCCTCCTGGTGGCATAACCCACTGACCAGCAATTATAAAATTATCTAATCCCTTAACTAAGCCTGTATCCATAAGCTTTTCATGGTTGCTAGATGTTACAAATGATTGATATGAGCCTCTATAGGCATTACAATATCTTTCATATGTAATAGGAGTAGTTAAATCTAGGAATTTAATATCATCATCTGTTAGATTATAATATCTTTTAATTTCTTCTAATATAGTATTTCCAATGCTATTCTTATAGGCCTGATATTCAACCTTGTTCATATTCTTAAGCATATCATATAAATCATCACCAACACGGATTAATACACCAAGTGTTGTACAATCCTTATTAAGTGTCTTATCAAAAGAATAATTTCTTGGATTTAATTCCTTTATTACTGTTTTGCCAATATTAAATGGCTTAACATCAAATTCAATCATCTTAGGATAAGAAGAAATATCCTTAGTAACCTTATATGATGCTAAAACGCACAATGTAAGGCTATTATCCTCTCTATTATCGAATCTCTTATTATAAAATTCATCCTCGAATTTATTTTCTAATAAATTATATAATGTGTAATGAACATCTGTGGCAGAAACAACATAATCAGCAGCTTTAAATTCACCACTATTTAGTATTATACCAGTTGCTAGATTGTTTTCAGTAGCAATCTTTTCAACAGGAGTATTACAATATAGCTTACCACCTAATGATTTGAATTTATTAGCGACTCTTTGGGCAAACTTTAAGGAACCACCTTCTGCAACACCAGCATCATATAATGATAAGGCCTGCATAATGTATAGAAGAGAATGAAGATTAAATTCTTCATATAATGCTTTTTTAAATGTCTTTTCTAATAGCTTAGATTTACATTTTTCTGCAAATTCACCAACAGTAATATGAGTATATTTTAAATATGCTGGTAGCATAGGTAACATTTTGATACCCATCTTCATATAATCGAAGATGTTCATCATATCCATTGGTTTTTCAACAGGAATTCTTACATGTCGATAAGCTTTAATACCTTTAATGAATTTATTAATTATCTTTTTATCATCTGGTCCAATTCTTAATAATTCAGCTTTAAGCTTATTTAAATCAGAATAGAAGGTAACTATTTCACCATCAATATCATATTTATTAAAATATTCAGTTTCATATATTTTAGTATTTTCATCAAAAGCGCCAATAGTCTTCCAAATAGGGAATAGCTGTCCCTTAGGATTAGTACCTACAACCCAGTGCAAGCAGCCATCTATGTAGCAATTATCTCTATACCAGCCTGTGCACTGGCCACCTGGAATAGTATGCTTTTCATATATTTCTACATCAAAATCATTTAATAGAGCGTAAATACCAGCTGTCATACCAGAAATACCAGCACCTATTATGATAATTTTCTTTTTATCCATAGCCCTTTCCCCCAATAAAACACAAATAGTATATCATAAAATGATTAATTATCTATAATTAATTGTAAAAAATAGTCCTATTTGTTATAATCGTCTTGCATAAAGGGAGATTATAATGAAAAAGCTAATTATTATTGGTGGAGGACTATCTGGTTTATCCGCTGGAGTATACGCAAGGCTTCATGGCTTTGACACAACAATAATTGAAAAGAATAAAGAGGTAGGAGGTCTTTGTACTACCTGGTATAAGGATGGAATTACTATAGATGGCTGTATTCATTGGCTAACAGGTTCATCAAAGGGTAATATGATGCCTATTTATAAAGAATTAGATTTATTAAAGGGCGTTAAAATATTAAAGCCTGATTTCTTTTATAAATTTTATTATGGTGATTCTGTAATTGAAATTAAAAGAGATTTAGATGATTTCAAGAAGGAATTATTGCAATATGCAGAAACTGATAATGATAAAGAGCTAGTTAAACAATTTATTAAAATGGTTAAAAAGCTTAAGAATATGCCTTTCCATTCTAATAAACCTATCGATACGATGAAGAAGACTGAAATAGTAGGATATATTAAAAGTATTGCAGGAATTGCTTTAACGTGGAATAAAACAATGCACATATCTTTATATGATTTTTCTGAATATTTTAATTCAGAAATTTTGAAGCATTTCTTTATTTCATTTATGCCTAAATTTTATTCTCTAACCTATTTTGCAGCCTTAGTAGCCCAGTTTACTAATGATAACGCTGATACTATTTATTCAATAAGTAGTGATCTTGCGATGAATGTAAAAAATAGATTTTTAGAATTAGGTGGAAATATTATAACAGGAGAGGAAATAACAAAGCTTAATATTTGTGATGATAAAATTATAAGCATTGAATCTAAGAATAAGGTATATGATGCAGATTATTTTATTAATGCCTCTCCACTACCATATTTTTATAATAATTTATTAGATAAAAAGTATCATGATAGCTATATTGATTATGTATTTAAGGATGTTTATAATTATCCATTAATTTCAACTGTATATGTAGCTATGAAAATTGATAAGGATTATCCTAATGAGGTAGATCATTTTTCTTTAATTTATGATAATGATGGTATTGTTGTAGGTAGATCACATAATGAAACAATTCATTATCGTGCCTATCCTCATAATAAGAATAATGATGGAAGCACTACATTAATTGCCTTAGTTGATTTACATGTTGAGGATTATGATATTTTTAAGAATGCTAAGGATAAAAATACATATCAAGATTTAAAAATGTCAATTGCTAAAAAGGTCTTGAATATTTATGTAAATAAATTTAAGGATATGGAAGGCCATATTAGCATTGTTGATGTGGCAACACCTCTTACATTTGAAAAATTTACTAATACCTATAAAGGTGCTTATTTATCTAATTTAGCTACTCCAGTAAATGAAAGAAGAACATTTGATATAAAGGATAAGCGTGTAAATAATTTATACCATGCCGGTCAGTGGGTGACTCAAATTGGTGGTATTCCTAGAGCCTTATCAAATGGTAAATTTGCAGTAGATGAGCTTGTATTTCAAAATAATAATGAGCAAAGGAAAAAATAAAAACGAAGTTTAGCTTCGTTTTTTTCGTTGGTCTTATTTGATTTCTTTATAGATGAAGTAACGCTTACCTGCTTTAATTACATTAACCTCAGTTACATCTGTATCTAGATTAATGATAGTACCAGGTCTTTCATATTCTGTACCTTCAACTGTAGACTTAACAGTAGTCTTTTCTGTACTAGTAACATAATATGCCTTTTCATCCTTTTCTGAAATAATTATAGTATTTACCTTAGCTTCATGATCGCCAAATACTTCAATTTGGTTATCACTAAGATATTTACCATAATAGGTTTTAGGAAGTAATGAGTCCTTTTCATAATTAGCAAATGTGATAGTATCCTTTTTATATGCAGCTTCAATTTTATTTTCTAGCTGTGCTGCAGCGACGCTTGCCTTTGCCTTATTAAAAAACTTCGAAAAACCATTTTCCTTTTTTTCAGTAGTATTTTCAACTACTTCAACATTATTAGCCTCTTGAGCCATTTGTAATTCACCTACCCTAAACATTACTATTATAACAAAATGGTCAAGTTTATTAAATATAATATTTTATGAAAATAAATGAAAAATAAGTATTGAAAAGTAAAAGGAATAGCGTATAATGATTATGAGGTTAGTTATTGCTAACCCAATGCTTTAATAGAGTATTTTTTTATTCTAGATTAGTTGAATAGTTGCTCAATTATTAAAGTGCAGGGAGGAATTGGAAAAATGGAAAGTAAAGAAGTAGTTGAAACAAACGAAGCCTTAAAGACAGTTGTTCAAATTAATGATATGACTAAGGTCTATAAGGTAGGAGAACAGGAGTTTAAGGCTCTTGATGGAATTGACTTAAAATTAGAGGCTGGTAAATTTGTTGTAATATTAGGCCCATCAGGTGCTGGTAAGTCAACATTATTAAATATGCTTGGAGGACTTGATTCTCCAACATCAGGTAAGATTGTTGTTGATGGTATGGATATTTCGACACTATCAAGCAATGAGCTTGCAGAGTATAGAGCATCTAAGGTTGGATTTGTATTCCAGTTTTATAATTTAGTTCCAACATTAACAGTTTATGAAAATGTTGCACTAGTAAAGGAAATTTCAAAAAATGCATTAGATCCTAAGGAAATTCTAGAAAAGGTTGGTCTAGGAAATCATTTGAAGAAATTCCCAGTTGAATTATCAGGTGGTGAGCAACAGAGAGTATCAATTGCTCGAGCTATTGCTAAAAATCCTGAGATTTTACTTTGTGATGAGCCTACAGGTGCGCTAGATTCAAATACCGGTGTCTTAGTACTTAAGGTATTATTAGATCTTGCTAGAGAATATGGTAAGACAATTATTATTGTTACACATAATCAAAATATCGCTAAGATGGCTGATGTTGTTGTAAAGGTAAAGAATGGTAAAATTAAATCTTATGAGGAGCAGGAAAATCCACTTTCTGTTGAGGAGGTTGAGTGGTAATGATACTTTTTAAAAAGTTATTAAGAACCGCTTGGCATTATAAGGCACAATTCATATCAATGATTTTAATGATTGCAATTGGTATGGGCGTGTTCATTGGCTTTAATATGGAGTGGAAGTCAATTGAAGCATCTACTAATAGATTCTTTAATTTAACAGGATATGCTGATTTTAGAATAGTAGATAGTAATCAGGTTGGATTTACTGAAGAACAACTAAATAAGGTCAAGAGTATTGATGGAGTTAGTAATGCAACTCGTTATTTAGATATGAAGGTGTCTGATCCTAATCAAACATATGATGATAGTAATAATCCAACACTTTCATTAAGTGTTATTGAAGATTATGGATGCCCTACAAAGCTTATGATGATGTCAGATACTGAATATGATGCAAGTGAGGCTGGTTTTTATATTTCTGATAAATATGCAGATGTTTATGATTATGAAGTCGGCAGTAGCTTAACTGTTAAATATGGTAATGCAACTATTACTAAGCCGATTTTAGGATTAGTTAAATCAGGTGAATATATGATTTGTGTAAATGAAAGTAATCAGCAGATGATGCCTGATTACAGTGTTTATGCATATGTATTTGCAACACCTGTATTATTCCAGGAATTTAATAATTC
>JAILEP010000043.1 GCA_024697825.1 Acholeplasmatales bacterium | reverse complement strand
AAAACCAGAAACTATTCCAGATATTGATTATGATAAGATATTAAAAAAGGGAAAAAAAGGAGTGAACGAGTCACTCCGTAAAAGTTATAAATATAAGAAAAGAGCTGCTTAGAAACATTTTAGTTTCTTAACAGCCCCTTTCATTTTAAATCTCTTCTAAATTAACAATATTCTTCATAATAATCATATCCATTATTTGAGCTAAATTATTAATAGCCTTTGTGTTTGATTTTTGAGAATATACATTTTTACCATTTAATTTAAACAAAGGGTTTTCATTACAGAAAATAATTTCAGATTTCTTCTTATTATTAAATGTAATTTCTAAGGAATATGATAAATCAGTATCCTTAGATTCATCAGGTAATCTTGTTTCTTCAATCTCTTCCTTATTAATTAATAAGCGATAATTTAAAATATCATCATATTCACAGAAGATTGTATCCTTATCCTGATAAATAAGCTTAAAGGTTTTCATTTCATTATCTACTTCTATATAAACAGGATATAGGCCACTGATTGCCTTTGAAGTTGAATATTTAATTTTACCATTTTGAGCAATGGCCCCCTCATAATATTTTAAGAATTCTGCTTTTTTAACATTTCTATTCTTAATAAATAGGAAAACACCCGCAATAATCGCAATTACACCAAGTACCATTGAAACAATACCTGCAATTAATACATTAAATACCATTATTATTCCTAAAATAACAAGGATAGCACCTAAGATTAATACTGTTGGAGTTATATAATCAGTCTTTGTTTTAAATTTATAATGGTTCATTATGTATTTTGAATCCGCCTTAGCAGATTCACCACACATAGTTGGAGAATTATATTTCTTTTCAATTTCCTGTAGTATTCGCATAGACATCACCCTTTAATTTATTGTACCATTTAAGGTCTAGTTTGTAAAATCAAATTGATTTTAAATGTTAGTTCATATTTGAACTAGTATACATATCGTAATATAGATTAATTAATCTTTTACTTACGCCATAATTAGCCAAGGATATTATTATAACATACGAAAGTGATAATTTAAACACAATAAGTTAATTTGTTCAAAATTTCAAGAATTGGACTTTGAATACTATTAAATATATCTATTATTTTAAAATTGTAGTATAATACATTCGAGGTGTTTTCTATGTCTAACAAGAAAGTATTAACAATTCAAGATATTTCATGTTACGGCCAGTGTTCTACTACTGTAGCGTTGCCAATACTTTCTGCGTTTGGCCACGAAACAGCGATACTTCCTACAGGCCTATTATCTACACATACATCAGGATTTACAGATTATACATTCTTAGATTTAACTGATGAAATGCCTAAGATAATTGAGCACTGGAGAAGTGAAAGAATTCAATTTGATTGTATCTACACAGGCTATGTAGCTAATAAGGAACAATTTGAATATATCAAGCAATGTAAGGACTACCTACTAGCTGATGATGGTTTATTCATTGTTGACCCTGCGATGGCTGATGATGGTAAGATGTATCCTGGCTTAGATGAGGATATCATTGTAGGTATGATGGATATCTGCTCTATTGCAGACTATATCTTACCTAATATCACTGAAGCCTGCTTCCTAACACGTAAGGAATACCAACCTATTCAGGATGATTCATTCATCAATGATTTAATTGCTGATTTAATCAGTATGGGTGCTAAGAATGTTATTCTTACAGGATATCAGGATGATGAATATTCAATTGGTGCAGTAGCTTATGATGGTTTAACTAAAACTACTATCCTTAAGGAAAAGGAAGATAAATCATATCATGGTACAGGAGATATCTTCTCTTCTATGGTTATTGGTTATCTATTAAATGGTAAGGGAATTAAGGAAGCCTTAGATTATTCAACAGATTTTATTATTGACGCTATCGATAATACAGTTGAGGATCCATTCCATGATTATGGTGTTAAATACGAAGAGCTTTTAAAGGATTATATAGATAAAAAAGACCCAAGATATTAAATCTTAGGTCTTATTTTTTTACTCTTCTTCGTATAAATCTCTTGTGACAAAATGAATTGATCTAGAATTATCATAATCATCGTAAGTAAAATTACCCTTCTTTAGATAATCCTCAAAATTATCAATTACTGCATTATAAAAATCCTCTAGGAATTCATCACATTCTGCAAATTCCTCATCAGCTAAAATGACATCAGCTGTTAATATATATTGATATAATTCATAATCAATATCAATATCCTTTTCTACAGTTGTGATTTCATTTTTAATTTCCTCTTTTGGATATAAAGATTCAAATCCTACATATTTAGCTAAGGCATTTACATATGCATTAATGTCACCATTATATTTATTATTTAAAACATAATATGCAATCTTATCTCTAACTGCATCTGAATGCTCATAATAGCCATCATATACCATGTCATTTTCTGGCAAATTATCAATTTGAATGAAATTCTTTAAATGAGCAAACATGAATTCCTTAGAGCTTTCATCTTTCTTTGGATCTAATAAATAATCATCAAGAATTTCAAAATAAGGGCCATTAGTCATCACATCAAGCTTACCCTTTAAATTTAATTCCTTAACAACTACTGTTAAGCTATCAAGCTTATGGTTTAAATAAACAGTTGTAATAGAATCATAATAATTTTCGAATAATTCATCCTCTAAATTAGCCTTAATAAAATTAATTAATCTAGATGTCTTTTTATTCTTTATACATACATCTGCGTAAGCCTCAAAAAGAACACCTCTTTCAAGATAATGTCTTTTCTTATTTAATAATGTTTCTTCAAATAATGAATAATCACCATTGAATGTATAATTTAATGAATATGGCATAATTTCATATACTAAATCACCAAGCATATTCATTAGCTTTGTCTGACTTAGGTTAAATACATCAGTTAAGGCAGGGAAGATTTCCTTAGCATCAATTAATGTAAGTAAAACAAGGATAGGCATAATATTATCACTTTCTTCACCTTCATCAATAATTGAATTAAATTCATTAACTAAATAATCCTTTACCTCTCTTACGGCATCAAGATTATCCATAATAAATTTATAATCAGCTTTTCCATCCTTAAATGAATCAAAGATTTGTTCAAATATTGTCTTCATGCTTTACCTCCTATGCACAGAATACCAAAAGATAGATTCCAAGCCACTGTACAAATGCACCAGCTAAAACAAAGAAATGCCAAATGAAATGTGCACCCTTCAAGCCTCTTTTAGCAAAAGGAATCATACCAAGTGTATATACTATACCACCAATTAAAATCCAAAGTAATAAATTAATTCTTCCATGAACAATCCAAATAGGAAGGAAGATTAATCCTGCCCAGCCAATTGTGAAATATAATGGATAATTAATCCATCTTACACGGCCAGGTCCAAAGATACTAGTCATTGTTATACCAACAACAATTAATACCCACATAATAGTAAACCAAATAATACCCCAGTACTGTGGAACATTATTTCTTGATAATTCAATAAGCTGAAGTGGAGTAAAGGTACCACCAATTAATAAATAGATAGAGATATAATCAAATCTTCTCCATACTCTCTTAACTGTTGAACCACTTCTCCAGGCATGATATAGACAGCTCATAAGCATCATAATGAACATACATGCTCCATAGACAATGCTTGATGTTACCATAGCAGGCGTAGTTGATTTTAGTAGCATTAATATTAAAGCCACTATCGCAAAAATAGCACCAACACCATGTGTAATAGAATTACCAACCTCCTCTAAAACTGTTAATTTAGGTGGCTCATTTCTTTTTTTAATAAGCAATTCCTTTTCAGTTAGAGGACGATTTTTTTCTATTTCCTTTTGTTCTGCCTTTAATCTTTTCTTTTCTTCCTTACGGATTCTCTTTTGTTCTTCCTTAAGAGCCTTTCTTTCAGCCTTCTGATTATTTAATAACTCATCAATTTCTTGAGATTCTTTCTTCTCAAGATCCTTAATACCATCCATAATTAAAGCTTAATTGAATCTAATACATCAGTTGAATAGAACTTATTTAAACCATCAATAATTGAATTATAAATATCCTTAGTCTCTTCAGATGATGAATATTCAAGCTCCTTATCCTCAAAGAACTTAATTGCATTAGCATTTTCATTTACAGATAAGCCCTGGAAATTAAACCATAGCTTCTTTGACTTGATTAAATAATTACATACTAAATCAAGACCTACACCGAATCTCTTATCATCGCCCTTTAAGAACTTCTTAATAGATTCTGTCTTTTGATTATTCTCCTTGAAGTCTGAATCCTCAGCCTCAACTGTCTTAGCTACCTCTAAAAATAGCTGGTTAAGAACATTCTGAAGGAATGTATCAACGATAACTAAATTATCCTTTTCAACACCAACCTTTAGAGCATCTAATACTCTAATTAGCTTTTCCTCCTCTGTAAATTTTGTTAATGCCTCTACAGCGTTCTCTTTGATTTTCATTTTTACTACACCTCTTACATCTTTTCCAATATCATCTTAGATACCATTAATACAAATGATACCTTTGCCTTATCAAAAGTCTTAGCAGGCTTAACTACATCATATGCAATTACACCCATAAGATTTCCGCTCTCATCAGTTACCTTTACCTCTAACACACTCGCAATATTTGCATTCTTATATAATGAATGAACTTCCTTATTTAATGAATCAAGTACACTTACGTTATCTAATAGGAAGAATCCATATTCATTATAATATCTGAAATAATCCTCATCTCTGATAGCCTCAATTCTAAAGTTTTGAGTACCACCAACCTTATATCTAGCAAGTAAATGCTTATCAAATACAGTAATCTGAGTAATTTCTAAATAATTTAATAATCTATCTAATGCAACATTAAATTCTTCAGCCTCAACTGCATCTAATATTTTCTTTTCTGCAATTGCCTTATCTGAATAATACTTACCAGTAATGAATGCATCATTTAAAATAGACTGGTTAACAAAGATCTTATCATGGATATTAGGTCTATAAATTACATAGCAGTTACGACCCTTACCCTTAGCGATATATAAGCACTTATCTGCAATACCAAATAGCTTATCATAATCATCACCATTTAATGGGTATCTTGCAACACCCATTGAGCAAGTGATTACGAAATCAGGATTGTCAACCTCCATACACCACTGAACACCTAAACGGATATTACGGCATACATTTCTAACGATTTCCTCATCAGCTGAATTAATAACAATTAAGAATTCATCGCCACCAATTCTTCCGGCTTCACCATACTGAACAACAGCATTCTTAATCGCCTTACCAACCTTAGATAGAACTAAATCACCATACTGATGACCTAAAGAATCATTATATTCCTTAAATCTATCAACATCTAAAATCATAATAGATGTTTCACTCTTTAATGTATCAATTCTTCTCTTTGCAGTTTCTTGGATTGTTTCTCTATTTAATAAGCCAGTTAAGGCATCATGAGTTTCCTTATATGAAGGGCTAGATTCCTTTAAAGAATTTTCATTATTAATAGTGATGATATATTTATCTGCACCATTTTCAGCTTTGATGAAATGACCAGTTAAAATAATATATCTTCTGTTCTTTAATAATAAGCTATATCTCTTACCACCATTTTTAGCAATTAAATCAGCCTCAAGCTTTTCCATTGCCTCATGAGTGAAATCAGAATCAGTATTAACATCATATCTGTTTTCTAGGAAATGAGCTAAGCCCTCAATAGTTGTTCCATAAATTGGCTGAAGATTCTTTGTATTCTTAAGGATTAGCTCCTCTGTCTTATAATTGAATTCCATAAATTCACAGTCAAAGGCTGAAAGTAGGATTTCATAAGTACTTCTTGTAGCTAAAGCATCGCTCATAAAATCACCAGCGAAATCTACATTTTCAATACTAAATGCATAAGACTTATCATCAGAAGACTTATATGTTAAAAGTGCAGGAACAAATTCTGCATCAACATCAAGTGTTACGATGATTGACTTAGTATTGTTGCTTGGCTTAAAGTCCTTAACAAAATCTGTTAGCTTATTAATATCATAATCATCTAAGTAATCTAGGAATGATCCTGTCGCATCGACAATATTTAAAAATCTCAAGAATTCTCTATTTCCTGAAGTGATATTAAAATCCTTATCCATTTTAAATTCTGCGTTAATTATATTACGTTCTCCAACTATAGCCATAACCTTTTCCTCCAATAAACAGAAACTTTACAATATTATACCAAATCTTAACCTTTATTTCAATAAAGGTAAAGCGTCCAAAAAGAAAAAAGAACTGATTTCTGCATAATATGCTAATGAAATCAGTTCTTTTAATTTTGTCTATTAATTTTCTTCCTTTAAAGCTCTCTGCTTTGCATCATACTTCTTACGCTCAACAGTATCAAGAATCTTCTTTCTTAATCTGATGTGGTTAGGAGTAACCTCAACTAATTCATCCTCATTAATGAACTCAAGGCATGCCTCAAGTGAGAATACTAAAGGCTTCTTTAATACTACAGTATTATCCTTGTTAGATGAACGAGTATTTGTCTGCTGCTTAGCCTGTACAACATTGATAGCTAAATCGATATCCTTATTAGCCCAACCAACAATCATACCCTCATAAATCTGCTCACCTGGAGCGATGAACATCTGACCTCTATCCTCTAGATGGCCAATTGCATAAGCAGTTGACTGACCTGCAGCCATAGAAACAAGTACACCTGATACTCTTTCTGCAACATTTACTGCCTCAACAGGTCTATATTCAGAGAAGCTGTGGTTAATAATACCATAA
Source organism: Acholeplasmatales bacterium (assembly GCA_024697825.1). Lineage (GTDB taxonomy): Bacteria > Bacillota_I > Bacilli_A > Acholeplasmatales > Anaeroplasmataceae > Anaeroplasma. Next base: position 66,543 of record JAILEP010000043.1, on the reverse strand, counting down.
CCCTTAGTAATAGTCATGAAATCAGTATTGAAGCCGATTAAGCCACGAGATGGAATTGAGTAAATAACTCTTGTCTGTGTCTCAGTATTAGACATAGTTTCCATAATACCATGACGGTTACCCATCATTTCGATAACTGCACCAGAATATTCATTTGGACAGTCAATTACGCACTCCTCGTATGGCTCACATTCAACACCATCGATAGTCTTATAAATTACATGAGGACGAGATACCTGGAATTCATATCCTTCTCTTCTCATGTTTTCAATTAAAATACCTAAATGAAGCTCACCACGTCCAGCAACGATCCATTCCTCAGCCTTATCAATTCTTGTAACCTTAAGGGATACATCCTTTTGAACCTCACGGAATAATCTTTCTTCAATCTTAGATGCTGTAACTAGCTTACCATCCTTACCACAGAATGGAGATGTATTAGTACCGAATGTCATCTGAACTGTTGGCTCAGAGATATTGATCTTCTCAAGTGGCTCTTCCTTACCAACTGTACAAATTGTTTCACCAACTGAAATATCGCCTAAGCCTGAAACTGCAACGATATCACCAGCCTTGCCTTCCTGAATTTCAATTCTATCTAGGCCCTGGAAGCCAAATAGCTTCTGGATTCTAAACTGCTTAATTGAACCATCTAGTCTGCAGCAAGATACAACCTCACCATTATGAACTGTACCACGAGTAATTCTACCAATACCGATACGACCAACGAAATCTGTATAATCAAGTAATGCTGGCTGAAGCTGTAAAGGTGCCTCTTCATCATGAGCTGGTGCAGGAATCTCCTTAATAATCATATCAAGAAGTGGCTCCATACCCTCCTTCTGAGTTGAAGGATCTGGGTCAAGTGAGCATGTATTATTTACGGCACTTGCAAAGCAAACAGGGAAATCTAATGCATCCTCATCGCATCCTAAGTCGATGAAAAGCTCTAAAACCTCATCAATAACCTCTAAAGGTCTAGCACTTGGCTTATCTACCTTATTGATAACTACGATTGGCTTTAAGTTAGCCTCGAAAGCCTTCTTTAAAACGAATCTAGTCTGTGGCATTGTACCTTCATATGCATCAACAACTAATACTACACCATCTACCATCTTCATGATTCGCTCAACCTCACCTGAGAAGTCGGCATGTCCTGGTGTATCTAGGATATTGATTTTAGTGTCCTTATAAGTGATAGCTGTATTCTTAGCTAGGATTGTAATACCTCTTTCCTTTTCGATGGCATTTGAATCCATAACTCTTACATCTACTACCTGATTCTCTCTAAATGTATGAGATGAATATAATAGCTTATCAACTAATGTAGTTTTACCATGGTCAACATGGGCAATGATTGCAACATTTCTAATTTCCATTTTTTAATTTCCCCTTGCATTATATTTTTAAAAAAACCTTGAATATTATATCAAACTAGTAAAAACCTTGTAAAGTGGAAAACACAACTTATTTTGTTAGGAAAACGCTATTTTTTCTTTTTATACTCTGATATAGGTAGTGCAATGGCATAAATCATGTCCCAGGCATTACCCATGAACAAGGTAATAAGGAAGCCTAAGTAGTCCATTGCCCCCTGCATTTTCTTTAATGAAGCACCCTCATATACTGCCTTAAGTGATTCAAAGAATAACGGATCATCACTATCCTTTAAATGGTCAATATATGGAATAAATTCAGGATTTCTATTAAAGAATCTATAAAGAGATAAAATCATTGATGGTAATTCAAAATCAGCTCTATGCTTATAATCCTTACCATAAATTAGCTTATAAATCTTATTTAATTCAAGACCTATACAATAATCAATTACATCAGTTAAATTCTGATTCTTATTAGAAATTGCATCAAGCTTTAAAATAAGCTCATAACGCCATAAAATACGGTGCTGCTCCTTCTTTGCCTTAGGATATTCCTTGACATACGCATCAATAAATTTATTTAAATTCTCTATAAAATGACCATTTCGATAATAGCCATCTAAAGTTTGAGTAATTGCAGTCTTAAGAGGTGCTGAATTAAGGCTCTTAAGAGAGATATTATATAATTCATCTAGTAAGGTATTTGATTCCTTAAAGAATGATGCCACAAGCTCATTAATATCGATTGTGACAGTCTTAATATTGTCCTTTGTATAAATATTGTATGTAAAGAAATTTTTAGATACCCTATTCATATCTAAAATACAATAGGCTACCTCCTTTACTCCAATAATTCTATTGGCAGGATGACCTACAACATTATTTCTAACATATCTTAAATTTCTCATATGAGGGTTATTGTTGATATTGATGAAATTCTTAGAATTGGTTAATGAATATGCTAATGAATATAAAGCATCGACAGAGACAAATAAGCCCTGAAGTAAGGCATATAATCTTAAAATATATTCATCCTCAGTTAAATTTCCTTCTTCCTCATAATAAGCATTGGTAATAGATATTGTCGCAAGCAGTGCAGAAAGTGCACTTGCAATTTGATATTGCTTACGATCTAAAAAATATTTATAATCAAATTTTTCGACCTTTTTTTCGTATTGACTAATTAAATCTTTCATAACACTATTCAAGAGATATACTTACTGAATATCCCTTTTCCTCACTTTCTTCTGGCTTTAGAGAGTGAATCATTGGCTTAAGCTTTAATTCTGTGTTTGGATTTAAAATATCAGGAATACCCCACCAAGGCTCTACGCATAAGAAATCGCCAAAGCCTGGAGAAGTCCAAAGAGCTAAAACCTGAGCCTCCTTGATGTCAAAAAAGAAACGATAGCCTCTAGTTTTTAAAATACATTCATTGATATTTCTAGCATCTATAATAAATGTTTTAGCATCCTCAATAAGCTTTTTATTAATAACAAGCTCTGAAGGCACCATAACCTTAGATTTGCTTGTAATATATGAACCTGAATCCTCTAAGAAATAACGGTCTGTTTCAGTATCAGCTGATATTTCTAAAATAGTATTTTCAATAACGAAATCATGCTCAGTATTATGGCCATCTACCTGAATTGCTGGATGACCACCAAATTCATAATAAATAGGCTTATCATCAGTATTTACAATCTTATATCTTACTGATAATGTATTTTCATCTAGAACATATTTAACCTCAAAATGAAATTTATAAGGGTATTGAGCTAATGTTTCATCACTAGAATCTAAATATAAAATTGCCTCAGTTGGCTTTGCCTCTTTAATGCTCATCTTAGAATATCTAACAATACCATGGTTCTTCATTTCATATTCATTACCATTAACTGTATATGAACCATTCTTAAGACGCGCAATAAAAGGGAATATTACAACATCCTGACCCAACCAGCCTCTTCCATCTGGCTGATATAAAAGCTCTGTATTTCGAGCCTTATCATAAATTGAATGTAGACATCCTCCCTCTAAATTAATTTGAATCTTTAATAGATCATTTTCTAAAAATACCATAATAAAACCACCTAACGTTTAAATCTTTATTCTATTATATCATATTTTTCTTTATCAAAAAATAAAAAGCGCATTTGCGCTTTCTATTACTTAGCTGAATCACCATAGTTAGATAATACTCTAGCTGATGGGTCATTTACATCACAGCCCTCCCAAGACTTGTTAGGCATCCAGAAATCCTTAACCATTTCAGACTGACCAGGATAATATTTTTCAAAAATTTCTCTATATAATAATGATTCCTTAGTAAATGGTCTAGCATGAGTATACTTCTTACACTTTTCTTCAAATTCTTGATCTGTATACTGACTTTCTGCATATTCCTTTAAATCATCAACCATTGAATGACCTACGGCATCACTAAAGGCTGCCTTTTCTCTAAATAGAATATCATGAGGTAAATAATCACCCTCAAAGGCCTTTCTTAATAAATATTTACCCTTGCCATATTTATTCATCTTAATTTCAGGATCAATTTCCATTACATATTTAACGAAATCTAAATCACCAAATGGGACTCTAGCCTCTAAAGAGTTAGCTGAAATACATCTATCTGCACGAAGTACATCATACATATGAATTTCATCAATTCTCTTCTTAGCTTCCTTTTGAAATTCCTCTGCGTTTGGAGCGAAATCTGTATATTTATAGCCAAATAGCTCATCTGAAATTTCACCAGTTAATAATACTCTAATATCTGTAGTTTCAGAAATAGCCTTACAAATTAAATACATACCCATAGATGCACGAATAGTTGTAATATCATATGTACCTAAAACCTGAATTACCTTTTCAAGTGATGATAATACATCTTCTCTTGTAATAATAATTTCATGATGGTTAGAATGTAGGTAATCTGCAACCTCCTTAGCATACTTAAGGTCGATTGCGTCCTTCTTCATACCAATTGCAAAAGTCTCAATTGGCTTAGAGGAATGCTTCTGAGCAATTGAGCATACTAAGCTTGAATCAAGACCGCCTGATAATAAGTATCCTACCTTTGCATCGGCATCAAGTCTCTTTAATACACCAGCCTCAAGCTTATCATGAATAGATGTTAAAATCTCATCCATATCAGTATGAATAGGCTCTACATCAGTAAGGTTTGCATACTGAACAAATTCACCATCTACATAGAAATGTCCTGGTGGGAAAGGTAAAACCTTATCAACGATATCGACAATAATCTTTGGCTCTGAACCAAACACAATACCGCCAGTTTCCTTTGAATATCCATAATAAAGTGGTCTAATACCAATAGGGTCTCTACCTGCAATTAATAGCTTCTTTTCTGCATCATAAATAACCATTGCAAATTCTGCATCAAGCATTGAGAAGAATTTTAAGCCATATTCCTTATATAAAGGTAAAATGATTTCACAATCTGAATCACTCTTAAATTTATAGCCCTTAGAAATTAATTCGTCCTTCATTTTTCTAAAGCCGTATAATTCACCATTACATACAACTGCAGATTCATCCATTACAAATGGCTGCATACCTAAGATATTAAGACCCATAATTGATAGTCTCTTAAATCCTAATACGACAGAATCCTTTTCAAAGAATCTAGTTCCATCTGGACCTCTAGAATCACTTCTTGCAAAATATTCTGCAACCTCTGTCATATCCTTTTCTCTTTTTTCTAAACCTAAAATTGAACACATATTAATCCCCCTCCGAAATAATAAAAAAAACAGCTATCTATCCTAAAATATAGGACGAATAGCTGTATATCCGCGGTGCCACCTAACTTGATCACTATGTTCAAATGATCCCCTTTTTCATCTTCTAACAAAGATATAAGCTGTAACGGGCTACCCGGCATATCCTACTTTAAGAATTTCAGTATGCGACTCAAAGGTGTTCTTCACCATGGCTCATCTGCTGCCTTCCACCATACGCAGCTCGCTAAAGATAAGTATCAAGGTTACTTTTCCTTTTCTTCGTCTTTATGCTTCAAATTATAATCAAAATTTTATTCGTGTCAACCGCTTTTTGAATATTTTTTCAAGAAATTAATAAAAAATTACCGAATTTTCTTCGGTAATTTGTGTTTTTAAACAAATTTAATTTTTATAAGCTTCAGAAATATATGATATAAACTGGCTTGCAGTTCTACCAGATAATGTACCATTAGACATCTGGAAACGATTAGCCTCCATTAATAAAGTCTTTTCATCAAGCTCAATATCATTACGCTTTGCAAGCTCTAATACCATATTCTTAAACTCCATTGGAGATAGTGAAGAATAGAAAATTTGAAGACCAAATCTATAGGCAAGAGAAAGCTTTTCTGCCTGTGTTTCATTTCTATGTAAATCATCAAATACGCCACCATTATCAGCTGTAGTTTCCTTGATTAAATGCTTACGGTTACTTGTTGCATATACTGCAACATTAGCAGGCTTTGGCTCAATACCACCTTCAATGATGCTCTTTAAATATTTATAACCAATTTCATTTTCCTCAAAGCTTAAATCATCCATATAAATAATATAATAATATGGTCTAGACTTTAAGGTATTAATAATCTTTGCAATTTCTTGCATCTGATGCTTATATACCTCAATAATTCTTAAGCCTCTTGGATAATATTCATTAATTAATGCCTTAATAGATGTAGACTTACCTGTACCTGCATCTCCATATAATAAAACATTATTAAATGGCTTATCAGATAGGAAGGCTTCTGTATTAGCTCTCAATAAATCCTTTTGATAATCATAACCAATTAAATCCATAAAATTAACATCTAAGACATGCTTAATAGGAATTAAATTACCATCTTCTACTCTAAATGCCTTATAAATAGCCATTTCAGCTAATCCCTTTTCTGTATAGAATTTAATAATAGCCTTTTTAAATGCTTCAAATGAATTATCAGTAATATCATTTGTAATTTCTTCAATTAAATCTCTTAAATGATGGCTTCCTGTAAGCTTTAAGAAATTATAATTAGCTACCTTATTTAAGAAATCAACATTTAAATTATATAAATTATAAAATTCCTTTAAGTCATGCTCTGCAAATTCTGATTCGCCTTCTGTCTTTTGTCCTCTTTCAATTGCACGAGTATATGGATTATCATTCATAACTAATGTGTATAGAACATATTTCTTCCATAGATTTCCTGTCATTTTCCACTTAGTAGAAAAGCTTACTAAATTAGAAATAGCTATATCAATATCAGATTGTATTAATGTTTCACTAGCTCTTAAAACAGAATCTAGGATTTCCTTTTCTTTAATATTATTAAAAATATAAAACATTTCCTAAACACCTCATTTTCCTCAATTATACACTAATTATGGAAAAATTAAATAAAAAATGCTAGAATATAATCAGTTTATTGTTAAAGGGGAAATCATTATATGATTTTAGTAATTATTTTTTGGATTATTGCACTTTGTGTCAATGGTTCTATAACATATTTTACTGGTATCTATAATTTATGGTACTGGGATTTAATTATGGTAGCTTTATTGCCTATTACTTATCTTTTAGTAGTTGGCATTTATATCGCAATAGTGGCATTTATTTCATTATTCTTCTATAGTGATAAGGAAATAACTAAGCCAAAGCCTATTTCTGCATTTTTTATTAAGCAGTCTTTTAGAGTTATTATGGGCTTATCATTTATTAGAGTTAAAAGAACTGGAATGGAAAATGTTCCAAATGATACTAAGTTCTTAATTATTTCTAATCATAAATCAAATTTTGATCCTTTCCCTATTAGCTATTATTTTAAGGGTAATATTGCCAATGTATCTAAGCCATCTAATTTAAAGATGCCTGTTTATGGTAATTTTATTAAGAGATGTGGGTATATTTCAATGCCTAGAGATGATGACTTCGCAGCTGTTAAATCAATTGTTAAAGCAGCTAATTTTATTAAGAATCAAATTACTTCAGTTGTAATCTTCCCAGAGGGTACTAGAAATAAAACTGAGGATCCTATTTTAGAATTTAAGAGTGGCTCATTTAAGATCGCAACAAAGGCTAAGTGCCCTATTGTTGCAGTATCACTTGCTAATACAGATGAGATTCATAAGAGATGGCCATTTAAGCCTACAACTGTTTATATGGATGTTGTTGGTGTTTATAAGTATGAGGATTATAAGGATATGAATACTCAGGAGCTTTCTTCTATGATTCAGGAAAAGATTAAAGAAAAATATCTTGAAAGGACAAAGGCTTAATGGTTTATTTACTTTATAACCCTACATCTGATAATAATCAGGGAATGAAGGCTAGGGATAAATTTATAAGTGAATATGAAAAGACATATCATGATATTAAGACCTTTGACTTTACTAAGCTAGATTTTAAGGAATTTGCAGCTAATACTACTGATGATGATACTACTGTGCTTACTGGTGGAGATGGTACAATGCATTTTTACTGTAATCTATCGAAGCAATATCCACTTAGAGGAAAGGTATTCTTTTATGGTGGTGGTACTGGTAATGATTTTTTAAATGATTTAAATAAGCCTGAGGGCTTAGTTGAATTACATAAATATTCTAATCATTTGCCAAAGGTTAAAATCAAGCATAAGGAAATGTATTTTGTAAATAATGTTGGATATGGTCTTGATGGTACTGTATGTGAAATAGCTGATAAAAGAAAGTCTCAGGGTAAAAAGATTAATTATACTACTATTGCCGCAAAGCTTCTTCTTTATAAATACAGACGCACTTCCGCAACTGTCACAGTTGATGGAGTTGAGTATAAATTTAAAAAGGTTTGGCTTGCTGCTACTATGAATGGTAGATTTTATGGTGGCGGTATGATGATTGCCCCAGATCAGGATAGATTATCAGATAAAATAACATTAGTTGTTTTACATGGTTCTAGTAGACTTAAAACTATTTTAGCATTTAAAACAATCTTTACTGGTGAGCATATTAAGAAGCACCCAGATATTTGTACTGTATTTACAGGCAAGCATATAAAGGTTGAATTCAATAGACCAAACGCCATCCAGGTTGATGGTGAAACAACATTAAATATTACTGGATACGAAGCTATTAAGGAGTAAAATATGTCAATTTCACAGGATAACTATAGACGAGCTCTAAATAGATTCTTAGATGATAATCCTGGTGTTGATATCGATGTTGCAATTGAAGAATTTAATGATATTTATAATAAAGGCTTATACAAGCTAGATGATGCTTATGAGAAGGCAGAAAACCTTTATCAGGAGGTATCAAATAGCGAGGATAGGGATGAGGCTATTGCCATTTTAAATGAGGCAATTAAGGTTTGCCCATATCATTACGATTCTAAGATATTAAAGACAGTTTTAGAAACTGATGATGACTTTAAGGCAATTGATGCCTTAGAGGAAATTAGAGAGGAATATAAGGACTGGCTTTTAACAAAGAATATCGATGTTAATAATTTAGAGGATGACATTTGGAATCATTTAGAAGGAAGAGCTTATATTAGACTTCTTTCTGTTTTAGTAGAGCTATGTCTTAAAACTAAAAAATATAATGAAGCGAGAAAATATGCCGAAATGGAATATCGCCTAGATTTTGAAAATCAGGTTGATTCTCTATTCGATTATTTAATATGCATTCTATATAATCATAAATATCAGCTTGCAATTAAGCTAATTACAGAATTAGATAATTTATCAGGTAGATATTTATTAATTGTCTTCTATTGCTATGCATGTACAGGACAAAATAAATATGCTTATAGAGTATATAGATGGTTATTAAAATATAACCCTTATTATTGTGTATTTATCTGTGGAATGCTTGATATTGATTCAGATGAAATCAATGATATTTTAGATATGAGTGAATTCAAAAGAGAATCTTATGAGGAGGCAGTATATTTTATAAACAAGATTGCCGACTTTGTAAGTGCTGAATTCCCTAAGCTAGATGGCTATTACGCTGAATACTTTCCTAAGATGATCAATGCATTAATTGCACTACCACCTGAGGATATCTCAATTATTACAATTCTTCTATCTCAGGAGGATGGAATTGATGCTAAAAAGCTATTAGATTTATTAACAATTACTGATTGTGATATTGAAATGCCACAATTAAGAAGACGTTTAACAAAGCTAATAAATAAGCGTTATGTTCTTAAGCATGAAAATCTATATTATCCATCTAATTTATCATTCTTTATTGCTAAAGCGGCAGTAAATGATGATGGTGAGGATAATGAAGATGATTTTTATGATTTAGACCCAACAAATAATAAGAATAATAATGAAAATAGTGAGTCCTAAAACTCACTATTTTTTTTACATTATAATCTTTGAATTTTCGAGTGACCTAATTGGGATGAATACTAGAATAATAAGAGGAGTCTTCTTCTTATATTCCTGAAATTCAACCAAATCACCATAATTTTTATTTTGTCTTTTTTCTAATCTCTTAGAAGAATTTAACATTACATATAAAATACATAAATATCCAGCTATTACAATAACCCACATCCACCAGGTATTAAGAGATAATACTGAAAATGTTACTGTACCAGTCCAAAATAGCATTTCACCATAATAATTAGGACATCTACATAATTTATAGATTCCTCTCATTGCAGGCTTATTAGGCTCTTCTTTTTTAAATTTAGTCTTTTGATGGTCTGCAAAGGATTCTAAGAAAATACCAAATGCCATAATACTTAATCCTATTATTTCAGTCCACTTAAAATCAAAAAATGAGCTATAAGCTGATACATAAAGGGAGAATGTAACACCAGATGTCTCTGCCACATAAAGTAGGGCAACTGTTAAATGGATTGCAATCTTTACACCAAATGGAACTGTTTTACCATCCTTTGCGACCTCATTTAATGTTTTTCTATAATTTGCGTTTTTTAATTCTCTTATTAATAAGAATCCACCTAATCTAAAACCATAAATTATAAACAAAATACAAGCTATTAACGATGTAATATTAAGTGTTCCATTAATTAAATATATAACAATTATTGCAATACCAATACCAACTATTGAAAAGCCATAGCCTATTGAAATAAACCAGACATACTTCTTATATCCAACGGATGATATTATTACTGCAAGTCCAAATAGAATTAATAATATAAACCAAATATTCATATAATACATCACCTATAACAATTATATCATATAAGACATTACAAATGTAATATAACGATAAAAAAGGCCTATTTCTTTTCGAAATAGACCTATTTTTATTATGAAACCTTTAATACAACACATGCTAATGTAGCACTAGAAATTGATGCAGTCTTAGCATTGCCTATACCCTTTGTACAAGTAATTTCAATCTTAACGTAAACATCACCAGTATTATTTGTAGAAATATTTACTGTACCAGTTTGTGATTCATTATTCTTAGTAGGTGTTATAGTACCCTCTAACGTCCATGTTTGTCCATCTGTAGATGTGTATACTTTTATACTAGTTGAGCTCTTATCATCTACTGTATAAGTTAATGATACACTAGTTAAATTACTATATGTGCTATTAGATATTGCAATTAAAGAATTAGCTGAATAAGTAGTTCCTGAGAATGCTGTAGATGTATCAGTACCACTTAAAGTCCAACCTGATGAGAAATCAACAGTTGTTGTTCCTGAAGATTCAGATAAAGTAAAGGTATTGTAAGTCTTAGTATTATCACCCATTGTAACTGAATCAGAATCATAATGAAGTGTTACAGTATATGAACCAGCTTCAGTTGGATAAGCATCTAATTCCTCGCCAGTTGATGTAACTGAATAGATGAAATAGAAATCCTCATTTTCACCATTTAATACCTCATCAGCTGTAATAATCACATTATTAGATAAATTAATCGAATTGCTTAAATGGTCTTTGCTCCAACCTAGCCACCATAAATATGTACTAGAAATAGCAATAGTATATGCAGTATCACTAGCCTCGTAATTATCATTATCTGTAACATATGCAGTAATTGAATATGTACCCGCCTTCTTAATTGAAGATACTGCTGTACCACTATAAGTAATAACTACCTCTAGAGTAACTGTATCACCATTATATAAATCAGATGAATCAGCCTCAACTACTAATGTATGACTATTACCTGTATATTTTACACTAGTTGAAGAATTAGTAATTTCAGTTGAATCAATATAGAAGATTGCATCTACTGTTGCTGCTGTAATTGTTAATGTTGCTGTTAATACAACATCATTATAATTATCAGACTCAGATGGAATAGTTGCTGTAATTGTATATTCACCAACATTTGTACCTGAACCTGAATATGTAATATTGCTCATATTAGGTGTTGTACCATCTGCACCTGTATTAGTAAATGAACCACTTACTGTAATTGTTTGAGCCTCACCATTATAAATTAATGAAGTATCCTCGAATACTATACCTGTAGTATCATATTCACCCTTAGTAATTTCATAAGAAACTGAGAAGCTTTCAAGAACATAATTACCGGCATCATCACCAGTTAATGATACATCATCCTTTGTTAATGTATAGCTACCAACTGCTGAATTCTTATTATTGACTGTGACTGAAACATCATCAGTACCATAAATTCCAGATAATGTAATTGTAGGTGCTACCTCACTACCAGTATATGCAACTGAGAATGAATCACCAGAAACTGTTAATGTTGCAGCCTTAACAACCATTGTTACTGTTACTGAATCAGGAACATTATAATTAGTTGAAGTTGTCGCAAATGTAATAGTTACATCTGTGCTACTTGTTACATCAGTTACTGTCTCTGCTGTATAAGTTACTGTAATATTATCTAAGCCTGTAGGTAAGCCTGATACTACTGGAGATTGTGCCTCACCAGTATAAGTTACCTCAGTATTAGAATATGTTACGGAAGTCATATCATAATTAGCCTTATTAATTTTATAAGTTGTAGATGATGTTGGTAAATTATAATTACCTGCATCAGTACCTTCTAATGTAAGACTTACTGTATATGTACCAGCACTCTTGCTTGTATTAGATACAGATAATGTAACATCATCACCAGTAATTAAATTATTAGATGTAATTGTAGGAACCTGAACACTACCATTATAAGTAAATTCAAGTGAATCATATGTAACAGTAATAGCTAAAGCATTAATTGTAACTGTTGCTTCAATTGTATAATCCTCATAATTACCAGTTGATACACTAAATACTACATAAACTGTATGCGTACCAGCTGTAATAGTTTCACCAGAAATTGTATAAGATACTGTTTCACTATCATAAACTGGTAGATCACCTGTAGGTACAGGATTATGTGAATTACCATCATATGTAGCTTCTACATCAGAAACTGTAACACCAGTTAAATCCATAGTAGCCTGATTAATAGTATATTCATAATCAAATTCTGCTACTGTATAATTTGCCATATCACTACCAGATAATGTAATATCACTCTCTGTTAATGTATATGTACCTGCATCAATATTATTAGCATTAATTGTAACTGTTACTGTATCGCCATCAATTACACCTGAAAGTGTACCTGTTGGAGTCTTTGCAGTTCCATCATATGTAAATGAGCTTGAATCAAAGCTAATAGCTAATTCAGCTGGATTTACAATCATTGTTACTTCTACACTTGCTGGAACATTGTAATTAGTTGATGTTGTCGCAAATGTAATAGTTACTGCTGTACCTGCTGTAACATCTGTTACTGTACCAGCCGAATATGTAACAGTAATATTATCTACACCTGTAGGTAAGTTAGATACTACCGGAGATTGACCCTCTCCTGTATAGCTTACTTCAGTATTAGAATATATTACAGAAGTCATATCATAATCAGCCTTATTAATTTTATAAGTATAGCCTGTTGAAGGTAATGCATAATTTCCAGCATCAGTACCTGATAATGTAATGCTTACAGTATATGTACCTGCAGATACTGAGTTATTATTAACAGTAAATGTTACTGTATCGCCATCAATTACATTACTTGATGTAACTGTTGGCTTTTGAATTTCATCATTGAATGTGAATTCTGTTGAATCAAATTCTAATGATAATTCTAATTTTGTAATAGTAACTATTGCAGTTACCTCTACATCCTCATAATTATCTGTTGCATGGAAGATAACTGTAACTGTATGGCTACCAACAGCTGCTGCTGCACCACTATAAGTCCAAGTTATTGCTGTTCCATCAACATACTGGCTTGCACCTGTAACTGATGGATACTGTTCGCTACCATTATATGTTACTTCAACATTTGTTACTGTCTTATCACAATCAAATGTTGCCTTTTCAATTGTAAATTCAATTGTCTTATCAGATTCAACATCATAATTTGTATCAGTGATTGTAGCTGTTGCTGTATATGTACCCGCATTAATTGATGTTTCATTTGCAGTAACCTCTAATGTTAATGCAGAATCACCAAGTGTTGCTGTTGGCACATGCTCGCTACCATCATATGTAAATGTTGTAGTACCCCAAACAATACTTACTGTCTTAGGGCTAATTGTATAAGAATATTCAAATTCTGCTACTGTATAATTTGCCATATCACTACCAGATAATGTAATATCACTCTCTGTCAATGTATATGTACCAGCATTAATATTATTAGCATTAATTGTGAAATCTACATCCTCAGATCCAATAACACCAGAAATAGATGCTGTTGGAGTATGAGCTGAACCATCATATGTAAATGAGCTTGAATCAAAGCTAATTGTTAATTCAGCTGGATTTACAATCATTGTTACTTCTACACTTGCTGGAACATTGTAATTAGTTGATGTTGTCGCAAATGTAATAGTTACTGCTGTACCTGCTGTAACATTTGTTACTGTACCAGCCGAATATGTAACAGTAATATTATCTGCACCTGTAGGTAAGCCTGCTACTACTGGAGATTGTGCATCACCAGTATAACTTACTGTAGTATTAGAATATGTTACTGAAGACATATCATAATCAGCCTTATTAATTTTATAAGTATAGCCTGCTGAAGGTAATGCATAATTACCTGCATCAGCGCCTTCTAATGTAATACTTGCAGTATATGTACCAGCATCTACTGATGTATTCTTAACAGTAAATGTTACTGTATCACCATCAAGAACATTGCTTGATGTAACAGTTGGCTTTTGTATTTCATTATTGAATGTAAATTCTGTTGAATCAAATTCTAATGATAATTCTAATGCTTCTATTGTTACTGTTGCAGTTACTTCTACATCCTCATAATTATCTGTAGCGTGGAATGTAACTGTAATTGTATAAATACCAACTGCACTTTCACTACTGCTGAATGTCCAAGTAACTAATGTTTCATCAACATACTGGCTAGAGCCACTTACTGATGGATCATGAGTTTCACCATCATATGTAGCTTCTACATTTGTTACTGTCTTATTACTTTCAAATGTTGCCTTTTCAATTGTAAATTCAATTGTCTTATCAGATTCAACATCATAATTTGTATCAGTGATTGTAGCTGTTGCTGTATATGTACCCGCATTAATTGATGTTTCATTTGCAGTTACCTCTAATGTTAATGCAGAATCACCAAGTGTTGCTGTTGGCACATGCTCGCTACCATCATATGTAAATGTTGTAGTACCCCAAACAATACTTACTGTCTTAGGGCTAATTGTATAAGAATATTCAAAATCATCACCTAGCTGATAATTAGAATTATCAAGTGTAACTGTTATATCACCAGCTGATGTTGAATATGTACCAGCGTTAGTCATTGCTGTTACTGTTACATTAACAGTATCGCCTGAAACAACACCAGTTATTGTATTAACAGTTGGAGCCTGAGCTTCTCCTGTATAAACTAAATCATCATTAAATGTAACTGTTATAGTCTTAGCTGAAACAACCATTGTTAATGCTGCATCTTCTACATCATTATAATTATTTGAGCTTGAAGTAAACTTAACTGTTACATCATATGTACCTGCATTCTTTACAGTCGCATTTTCTACTCCGCCAATATAATAGCTTGCAGAAAGCTTATAATTATCTAGACCTGTAGGTAAGCCTGAAATTGAAATGCTTAAGGCAGAGCCTGAATATGTAGCCTCTAAGCCTGAATATGCAATACCTGAAATATCATAATCAGCCTTAGCGATTGTATATGAATAAGAATAATCATCTGCTAGCTTATAATTAGAATTTGATAATGTAACTGTTAATGTAGAATCAGCTGTTGAATATGTACCTGCATCAGTATTTGCCTGAATTGTTGCAGTACAAGTATCAGTACCAATTAAGCCTGAAATTGTGGCTGTTGGTGCCTGCTGACTACCATTATAAGTTAAGCTTTCATTACTATATGTAAGTGTTACTGTCTTAGCACTAACTGTAATTGTTGCAGTCATTGAATCAATTGCTTCATAATTTGAAGAAACTGTGAATGTTGCTGTAATTAAAAGTGAGCCAACATCAGTAATACCTGTAGATGAATAAGAAACGCTAACCTGAACACCATCTAAGCCTGTAGGTAATGTTCCGGCAACTACAATTCCATGTAAGCTACCATCATATGTCACTGTTTCATCAGTAAATGTTAATGAATAACTATAAGTAGCCTTATTAATTGTATAAGTAAATGTACTAGATGCTAATACATAATTAGTATTAGATAATGTGACATCTTCTGTATATGTACCTGCTAAAGTATTACCATTAACTTCTGCTGTACAAGTATCACCATCAACTAAACCAGAAACTGTAAGTGTAGGTGCTTGCTCATTAGCATTATAAGTTAATACTGATTCACTAGAAACTGTAACTGTCTTTTGAGTAATAGTAACATTTGCAGTATAGCTTTCAGAAATTGCATAATCATCTGAATCATATTCAAATGTTACTGTAACGCTATAAGTACCTACATTCTTAGGATCAACTGAATAAACTGCAGTTACACCATCAGGTAAAGTGCCATTAACTGTAGGATAATGAACATTTCCATCATATACTGTTTCTAAATCTGAAACAGATACGCCATCTAATGTCATAACACCCTTTGCAATTGTATATGAAGTTGTTGCATTAGCTGGTAATGTATAATTGCTATTAGATAAATTGATAATAGAAATTGTATATGTACCAACATTAATATTATTAGATGTATCACTATATTCAAATGTAGCAGTATCACTATTTACATATCCTGATACTGTTGCAGTTGGAGCCTTAGCTGTACCATCGTACTCAAATGCTACTGAATTCCATGTAACTGTTAAAGTCTTTGGATTAATAACAAATGTCTTTTCAATATCTGAAACGTCATTATAATTAGGAGATTCAGAACTAAATTTAACAACAATTGTGTAAGAACCTGCATTAGTTCTACTTGCGTTAGCTACATCATCAATATAATATGTAGCACTTAATTCATAGCCATCTTTACCTGTAGGTAAATCATCAATTGTAATAGTTTGAGCATTACCTGTATATGTAGTTTCTATGCCTTCATATGTAATACCTAAAATATCATAATCAGCCTTATTGATTGTATATGTATAAACATCTGTAGAACGTAATACATAATTTGAATTATTTAATTCTACTGTTAATGTAGAATCAGAAGTTGAATATGTTCCAGCAACTGTATTCTTAGTAATTGTTACTGAACATGCATCACCTTCAATTAAACCTGAAACTGTGGCTGTTGGAGCCTGAGCATTTCCATTATAAGTTAAATTAGAATCATCGAATAAAACAGATACCTGCTTAGCATTAATTGTAATATTTGCAGTCATGTCTGAAATAGTCTCATAATTTGTAGAACCTACAAATGATGCTACTACTTCATATGAACCAACATTAATATTATTTGTTGTATCTGAATAAGAAACACTAATTTGTACATCATCCTTTCCAATAGGTAATGTACCCTTAATTGTAATACCATGAGCTTTTCCATCATATGTTACTGATGTATCACTAAATGTAATTCCAGATAAATCATATGTAGCCTTATTAATTGTATAAGTGAATGTATTTGAAGATAATACATAATTATTATTAGATAATGTTACATCTTCTGTATATTCACCAGCATTAGTATTACCACTAATTGTTGCTTGACATGTATCACTACCAACTAAGCCTGAAACGGTAAGTGTAGGTGCTTGTAAGCTACCATTATAAGTTAATACTGAACTACTAGCTACTGTTACTTTCTTTTGAATAATAGTAACTGTACTTATATAAGAATCATTTATTTCATAATTATCAGATTCATAAGTAAATGTTACTTTTACATTATATGTACCTACATTTACTGGCTCTTCTGAATATAAAGCCTTAATACCTGAAGGTAAATCACCTGTAATTGCAGGATAATGAGCATTACCATCATATGTAGCTTCTACATCAGAAACTGTAATACCAGTTATTGTCTCAGTTGCCTTAACAATTGTATATTCGACACTAGTATTTGTAGGAAGCTGATAATTTTCATTTGATAGACCAGTAACCTCAATACTATATGTACCTACATTAATATTATTAGTAGTATCTGAATAAGTGAATGTACATTCATCACCACTAATTAATCCTGTAATTGTAGGAAGAGGATATTGAGCACTGCCATTATAAGTAAATTCTAACGACTCTGGCCATGTAATTGTTAATGTCTTAGGAGTTACTCTAACATAAACCTTAGCTGATGATGGAGTATTATAATTATCTGATTCTGTACTAAATGAAATAGTCACATAATCATCATCACCAACATTCTTAATAGCTGTGTTACTATAAGAAACATTTAATACTGAACCATCAAGGCCTGTAGGAATTGTTCCAATATTTGGAGTCTTAGCATTACCATCATATTCGTATGAATAAGTATTTAAAATAGTAGGTAATTCATAATTAGCCTTATGAATTGTCACATTGATATTGCTTGATGTTACTGTTGCAGTTTCACCTGTTGCAGTATCAGTTGCAGTGACAACACAATAATAAGCACCAGATTCATTAACATATCTTACCTTATAAGATGATGTCTTACCTAATGCATCACTACTACCACTCTTATACCATGCATATGTATAAGCTATAGTTGATAAGGCATGGCTTGGAGTCACCTTTAATTCTGAATACTGATTATCAAATGTCTTGTTAATGTCATTTGATAATGTAATAGTTGGATTGTCTAAAACCCACTTAGCATATAATTCGATATCATTTTGACTAGTACTTGCTACTACCGCTATACTGCTTCCACTAAATTCTGCATTATCATACCAGCCATCAAAGCTATAGCCTTCCTTTGTAGGAGTTGGAGGCACGATTACTGAACCATCCTCGTTAAAGACTGTAGTTTCATCATCAGTCATAGTACCGCCATTTAAATGATATGTTAAAACATAATTCTTAACGAATCTTGCCTTAATAGTCATATCAGCTAAATTATCTGTATCAATAAACTGAATCTTAGTATTAGTAAAATTACCATTTGAATCTAATAAATACCAGCCTGTAAAATCATAACCACTCTTTTCAAGCTCTGGCAATGTCTTATTAGCACGGCTAGAATAGAATTCTTCTGTTTCAAGTACTGCACTTCCATCAGCTGGAGTACCACCATCATAATCATATGTTACAGTATAAATTCTTTCCCAATTTGCATTAAATTCTGTACTGCCTGTTGCTGTAAATGGATATGAAATAGCTTCTCCATTTACATCCCAAGAAGTCAAAATATATTTGATATTATTTTCAGTCTTAACATTCTGAGATGAAGAATATGGATTTAAGACTGTCTTTGGTAGCTGATCCTTAGTATAAATTACTACAGGAAGGCTTGTACCATTAAATGCAATATAGAATTCATTATCATCAAGCTTTGGTGCAAATAAATAATCATATTTAGAATATTTTTGTCTATAAGCATCAACTAAATCTCTTGATACTATAAATTCAAAATCAGAATTCTCAATTGTACCCTTTAAATCATCAATTGTAATAACTGAATCATTTTCAATATAGATTGTATCTACATCAGTATTCTTTAGAGCACTAACTACTGAAATACTTGAAGATGAAACAGTTAATGTATTAACCTCTGAATCTAAGAAGGCATCCTTATCAACTGTTTTTACAGATGATGGAAATTCTACCTTTTCACCAGCATTCTTTAAGGAGCTAGCACCAATTGTAGTTGTACCATCCTCGATTTTAACCTTAGCTGTACCATCTAAAATATTAACAAGAGTTCCATTATCATAAATTGCTCTTCTTTCATTTGCAGAAAATAATAGAATTAATGCAGTAATTAATACTACTGCTCCAACTCCACCACCAACTGCCCAACGAAGAATAAATGATTTAGGGCTCACTAATGATTTAACTGCTATTACGATAAAAATAGCACTTAAAGGAATTCTAAAAATAAATAATATAATACTATATGCATCTGCATATTTAAACATTGCAATATATCCAATTACAGATATAGAGAATGCAACTGCAGTTAATATCTTAATTATTTTATTTTCAGTGTTGAATTTAAATATTGCAAGAATAACAACCATTATAGCCTCTGCTACAATCGCAAAATCTAAAACAACCCTTGTAAACATTAATATACCTACTGAGGATTCCTTTATAACATAAATTGTATCCGCAATAAGCATGATAAGACAAAGAACCATGGTAAGAATGTTCATTGTCTTCTGATTCTTTATGAACTTTGTGTTCTTGGCCTTATTATTCGCTTTTACACTACTAGAGACCTCGTCATAAACTGACATTACTTACCACCTCTCTTAACATTCTTTCCAAGTAAATGAACGAATAGCTCGTTATCATCTACTGCGAAATAATATATCGATGTTTTCTTCTCCTTCTTTACTATTGCCCAAACGGAATTAGCCGCCTTGTAATAATTAAAGCTAATATCCTTAACAAGCATATCCTTAGGGCTTAAGCTTTTAATTACATTCTTTCTTAAGCCATCGCTTAATGTATCATTACGCTCTAATTCACCACTACAATTTACACAAATATTAGTTTCTGGGTTAATATGGTCAGGACAATAATATTTGCCACAAACCTTACATTTACCACGCTTAGAGCCCTTCTTTACATAGATTAATGCCTCACTAGGCTCATCACATGTAATACATATTGCAGTACGTGAAGGATTCTTATAATCATCAAAATAATATTCCTTATATCCCTTAGAATATAGGATAACCTGATCCTCATTTACAACTGTACCAGCACAGTGATTACAACAAGAAGCACCATTTCCAACATTGATTAACTTATGCTGAGCCTTATACATATTCCATACATCATCAGTTGCGCCAAAAACATGACCACATACATCACACTTTCTTGCATATGAGGTATGAATATATTTATCCTCGATTTGATCAGAAATAAAATCAACACCTAATATATCATTAGATTTAATCTTAATTGTATCCTTAATAAAATAATATTTACCAGATATTTCACCCTTAACAACCTGATTCTTTAAATAAGTAAATTCATCAGGCTTACCATCATAAGGTACTAAATTACCATCAATTACCTTAACTAAATCCTCATTAAGGAAATAAATATCCTTATAATATTTATTATTATATCTATCAGCTAAGCCATATAGCTTAGTTGCATAATCCTCACTAGTAACCATTGGGTTTAAATCATGAGTACCATCATTAATACCATCAAATGCTAAAACTAAATGTCTACCAGGCTTTAGCATTTCCATTTCGCCATCTGCATATATTTCATATTCTGTTGAGCTAGGATCTGCTGGATTAAATATAACAGTAAATGGAACTATATAATTTTTATATTGCTCGCTCTTTATACCAATATGGTAATGAACTGTCTTCTTTACGATATGATTACAGTAAATAGATAATGGAGTTACTGTAAATTCAATCTTTGGATCAGAATTTAATTCACTATCATATTGAGCGATTCTTTCTTCTATTAATCTTGATAAATGTGTATTCTTATTAGCTCTTAATGTTTCAAACATCTTAAACTTAACATCATTATCATTTATTAAGCTTCTTATTCTTAGCAATGAATCAATATCATCTGCAGATACAGTCTCATTAATTACATCATAAACAGGCTCCTCATCACTTTGACCGATATTATAAAAGCCATATGAAACCTGATTATCTGTGAT
This sequence comes from Acholeplasmatales bacterium, assembly GCA_024697825.1. Lineage (GTDB taxonomy): Bacteria > Bacillota_I > Bacilli_A > Acholeplasmatales > Anaeroplasmataceae > Anaeroplasma. The sequence goes on along the minus strand of JAILEP010000043.1, from coordinate 44,948 downwards.
ACTAATAAAGATATCATCAATAACATTTTCACTACATGAAGCGTTATTGAAATTATCACGATAATTAATCAAAAGCTTTAGCTGGTTTTGAATCATATCAGTATCAAAGCTTGAATCAGCTGTATCCTCATATTCTGCGTAAGTATTTTCCTCTACTGGTAATTCTGGCAGCATTTCACTATTTAATGATGCCTTTCTTACTAATAAAATATTATACTTAGCCATAATTCTCTTGATTAATGTATCAATAAATAATGAAGTACGGCTCGCATATTCTATCTTCTTTTTAATATCATGGTTTTCACGCTTATATGTTATTTTATAAACTGTATCATCAAATGATTCACTATTTATTTTGAAGCAGAAATAATCTGCCTCAACTACACCAATATAGTCATTAAAGCTTTCAAACTCAGCCTTTTTATAATCACTACTTACATCTGTAACTATACCAAGCTTTAAAGCCTCATCTGTTAAATCAATTACACTAGTGATAGGTACTGCACGCTTAACCATCTTAATTACGGCATCCCTTTCTAAATTATCACTAAAATCAATTGTATAATCCTCACCATTTAAAGTGAATGACACTGGTGATTCATTTTCTATTAAGTTGGGTAAGCCCTCTGAATCAAGCTTCATCAAAGCGCCTGAATAAGATGCATATAGAAGTAAATTTTCTAATGACTTCTTATCCATAGGAATCACCTACTCTTTCACTTTCTTATTTTCTGGTCTTAATACCTTTGAATATAATCTAATCATTTCCTTTAATGCATCTAAAGGATTATATTCATTACCATTATAACAAACGGTAATATTGTCTTTATTGGTATAAGCATATCTTACTAAATCAGGGAATCTCTTAATTTCATAAGGAATATATTCATTCTTATAAATAGCCTTAAAATCAGATGTATCCTCATTAAAACCATCCATTTTATCCTTAGAATAAGAATATTCTAGGCTAAATAATCGATTACCACAGGCCATAACTACTGGCATTACGAAATCAACCTCTGTCTGACATACTCCGTATAAATCAAAGCCATCCTCATCAGTCATAATATCGTAATATACATTATTAAATTCCTTATCGTTTTCTTCCTCATTGTTGCCATTATAAAGACATGTAAATACAATACATTCCTCTGTTTGACCCATTCTTGAAATACGACCAATTAGCTGTTCAAGCTCTAGTGGGTCCATATAGCCACCATTAGCCTTATCAAGCTGACCAATTACTAGCACATTTGCGGCATTGAAGTCAGTACCTGCAAGCATTGTTCTATCCATAAAATATACGGCATTCCAATTCTCATTTTCAGATGTATATTCAGTAAACCACTTAAATGTAACACCCTTAAATGTATCCTCTTCTGTATCTGCTCTCTTTAATGTACCATTTAATGTATATGTATCTAATAATCTCTTATCCTCATAGCCAAGAGAATCATAATTCTTATTAGAAATTTCAGCCATATAAGCCTTCATTTCCTTATTCTTTTCACCCTTAGGAAAATATCCTAAATGGATGAAATCCTTAAGCTCATATTCCTTTTCCTCGCCCTGGAATAAATTTAAATAGAATCTTCTATTATTACCAAATTCAGGCTTAGAATCTCTTACAGCTCTATAGATTTCTCCTCTTAGGGCTGGAGATTTTTCATAGAATAATACCTTACCTGTTTCAAGGGCTGTAATATTATCAGAATTAATATCATACTGATTATTTTTACCATCCTTTACAACAAGTAAATCCTTAAATATCTGAAGCTTACCTGGATCAGTTGAAACATTGATTCTTTCACCTCTCTTACGAGGTCTTCTCCAGTCAATATAATCACTTAGGAATACTGTAGAATATTCCTGATATGATTTATAGAATTTCATTAAGCCACGGTTTATATAGCTACATAATAAATTACATGTTTTAACTGCAGTTTCATAAACCTCATTCTTAATACCTTCAGATTCATACTTTAATACAATACGATAATTTTCAGTAAATTTATCATATACATTAAAGCCATCGAGCTTCATTCTTAGCTCATATTCAAGTCTATTTAAGCAAATCTTAGCTGAATCATTTACTGCCTCACTTAGCTTCTTAAAGGCATCAAACATAATTTCATCTGGTAAATCATATTTAGGGAATAGTGGTCTAACATATTTATCTAAGAATGTATGTGGATCATTATCAGGATTTAGCATATCAGGAGAACGTCTAATTGCCCCAACAAGCTTCATAAACGCCTGTCCACCATAATCATCTCTATTATGCTCATTTGCCTTATTTATTTCTTCTATAGTTGCAGAATGACGTCTAATAGATTCAGTTACATCCTTATCGTATAATCTCTTTCTAGTAAACATTGAATTGATTAGACCATTAAGCTTTTTAAATTTCTCAGACGCATCCTTTGAGGCTGCCATTTCTGATAATGATCTAGCCCCACCACAATATGCATTATAGAATTTAGCCTCAGCCTTTTCCTTAGTTTCACCAAGTCTATTCTTATCTACCATGTATAAAAGATTAAAAATATCACTTAAGTCATTCTTAATAGGAGTTGCAGAAATTAATACACAATACTTCTTTTGAATATTGGCAATAAATTCCTGAAGTAGCTGCTCCTTATTACCCTTATTATTGAAATCATATAATAAATCCTGAACCTCATCGAAAATTAATAAATCGACAAGTCTCATATCGGCAATTGAATATTTTTTCTTTAATTCATCTAATGTATTTAATATTTCCTGTCTTCTTTCTTCAATCTCGTTAAGCTTCTTAGTATATTTCTTAAGCATCTTAACCTCTTCATTAACTGAAGATTCAGTAGGCTTCTTTGGATTATATAGCTGATGATTAGTTATAACAAAGGCCTTTTTTGCCTCATCATATTCATAATCAAAGAATCCATATACATTATATGCAGTTAGCTTTTTATATTTTTCATTTGCATCAAGTGATTTCTTAATTTCTCTTGATAGCTCATTAGGTAATCTCTTCTTTAAAATATCCAAAGCCTTTAAGGCATTGATATCCTTCATCTTAGTATCGATTACAAGCTGATCTGTTGGTACCTCTGGGCTTGGATTATAAGCCGCATTCTTAATACCAAAATATTCACCACTTGATTTAATAAATTCAAGAGTTTCCTCACTCTTTATTTGTTCAGTTGAAACTAAATATAGCTTTAAAGCATTAGAATCCTTAGTTTCCTTATCCTTAACAAGCTCATTCATTAATTCTACAAATGAATAAGAATCATGCTTAGGATAAATTTCAAACATTGGAGAGCCATCAGCGTGACGGAATTTAGTCATTGCCTCACTTCTCCACTGTCTAATAGTTGATTTAGTCGTTACAACTACCGCATTTTTAATAGTTGCACATCTAAACATAACATCGGCAGTCATTAAAGCCTCTAACGTTTTACCTAAACCAACCTGGTCACCAAATACACCACGGCCTTCAAATCTTTGTAGCATTGTTCTAACAGAATCAACCTGATATTTAAAAGGCTTAAAATATGGATATTCAGAAATATCACCATAATCCTGGAAGACTGGCTGTCTTCTTACATCTACTGCATAATCAACTAAATTATGATATGCAGAATAATCATGGATATTAAATGTATGACCATTATTTTCTTCATTGAATGAGATTTCAGAAAAATCCTCATTCATTAATGCAATCTTAATATTATTGCCATTAATATCTACTACACGTCCTTCATTTTCAAAATCGGATTCTTCCTTAGAATCCTTTTCTGGTAACATGCTTTCTAAAACTGAATTTAAGAATTTTTCCATCTCTCTAATAGATGCGCCAATTCTTTCAAATTCATGACGTGTATAAATCTTAAAGCCTGTATCCTCTAAATCAATAGCCATTGATAAATAATCGAATACTCTTACTCGCTTAAAATAAGCATTCTTCTGAAGCTTTAATCTCTTTAATAATAGCTCAGCTAAATCCTTAGATGTAAAATTACCCATCTTTCTCTTAGTTATAACTGAAGTATCACCAATTTCAGTTTTAAGACCAATTAGGAATTCATCAAAATTCTTAATCTTAATAGATAAATCTCTAACTAGCTGGGCTCTCTTCTTTCTTTCGTATTTAGCCTCTAAGCCCTTAATCATTTCATCAATTAATGTGTATAATGAATCAATATTGTCATTAGATTCTGGATTTTCAATCACAAGCTCACTAAGCTTATTAAATTGCTCAGGAACATCAATTCCACTCTTTGTGAAATATTCAACGAATTCATTATATCTAGTTACAGCATAAACCTTAAGATCATTAACCTCTTCATTAACTGCCTCTAGATCATCTAATCTCTTAACATCCTTAATCTTAAATCTTAATACCTTAATCTTATCGTTAGTATATCTTACTAAGGCATTGATATCAGGTAGGATGCTTGATGTAGATATAGCATTAAGCTTTTCAGATACCTCATTATAATAGCCCTCTGCTAATTCCTTAAGGCCTGAATAATTATCCATAAAGTCATATGTATAAATTTGATATGAATTATTTAATTCTATAAATAAATCAGAAATCTCATGGAAGCTAATCTTATCATCTAATACAAGCTTTTCTTTAATGCTATTAGCCTTATCAAAGAAGCTTGTTAGGGTATCAAAAAAAGACTCAAATGAAATAGGGATAACATAACCTTCCGCATCTGAAAATACAATATCTCTTACTGATGATTCAAATACTAAGCCCTCGGCCTCAAGACCTGAGAACACCTCGGGATTATGAAGTGTCGCAAAGGCTGTTAATGCTTCCTGGAAGAATGGATAAAATGGCCACATATCCTCCTTTAAAGCTCCGCCTACCTCATTTAGGCTCTTAGTATTCATAAGCATATTCTTAATTGCATTATACTTATCCTCATACTTTACAAGATATTCAAATGATTCTGCCATCATAAGTAATAAGGCAGCTGGTAAGATTTTCTTTGGATTATCCTTTATTACATCAGAAATCTTCTTAACTAATTTATTTTCCTCCATATCAGAATCGAAATAATCATTAAGCTGCTTAAAAGAAATTTTAGATGAATTCTTTACACCTAAAACCTGCTTAATTAAATCACATATCTGATTAAGGTTATCACTATAGACCTTAAGCATATTAATACGCCCCTTCCACAAAAGACTCTCCCATTTGTGTTTAAATTTGTATCGACTTTTCCCATAAGAATATTTTACCAATTTAGAAATATATAGTCAACGAATTCAAGCCATTTATATCGAATTTCGACTAATTTTTTTCATACTCAAGCACAAATTCGTACTATAACGGTACAATTGACCCTTTATATAAATATATTTATATAACAGTCAGCTATTTACTACTTTACACGAAAATTTAAAGATACACAAGCATTTATTATGTAACTTAAATCAATGAGTTAGTTGAACAAAACTCTATAAAGTACTATAATGTTCGCAAGGAGGATTATATTATGGCAAATATTAAAGAAATAACATATGATTTTTTAAATGATGAGCTAGCTGTTTACAATGAAAAAATTGCTCATCATATTACAAGACATGCATTATCTCATACTTCTATTGATGATTTTTCTAAGACATTAGATAATGCATCTAAAATAGACTATAGCTTTAACGTAGAGGTTAAGACTATGCCTGTTACAAATCAGAAGGCATCAGGTAGATGCTGGATCTTTGCGGCAACTAATGTATTAAGAGAAATTATTGCAAAGAAGCTTAACCTAGATAATTTTGAATTATCTCAGTCTTATATTGGAATGTATGATAAGCTTGAAAAGATTAATTTTGAGCTTGAGGCAATTATCGATTTAAAGGATAAGGACGCAGATGATAGAACATTAACTTATGTTCTATTAAATACTATTTCTGATGGTGGTCAGTGGGATATGTTTATCGATATCGTAACTAAATATGGTATCGTTCCTAAGAATGTTTTCCCTGAAACATATACTTCTTCTAATACTCGTGGTTTAAACCATTTAGTATCAGTTACATTAGAGAAGTTTGCAAGTGATATTAAGGAATTAGATAAAAAGGGTGGTATGGAATTAATTCGTGCTGAAAAGGATAAGCTATTTAAAAAGCTATATCATTTAATTATTTCTACCTATGGTATCGCACCTAAGACATTTGATTTTGAATATGTAGACGCTAATAAGGTATATCATAAGGAGGAAGGTTTCACACCTCTTTCATTCTTTGAAAAGTATGTTAAGAGTGAGGCATTATCATATGTATCATTAATTAACGCTCCTACTAAGGATAAGCCATTTAATCATACATTTACTGTTGAATACTTAGGTAATGTTGTTGGTGGTAAGGGAGTTAAGCATTTAAATCTTGAAATGGAAAGAATCAAGGAATTAATCATCAATCAGCTAAAGGATGGTAACATTGTTTGGTTTGGTTCAGATGTATCATTCTATAGAGATAGAGCATCTTATGCTTGGGATGATAGATCATTTGATTATCAGACTCCATTTGGCATTTCTTATTATGCAGATAAGGCTAAAGCCTTAGATTATCATATTTCTCAGATGAATCATGCAATGTGTATTACAGGTGTATGCTTAGATAATAATGGTAAGGCTTTAAAATGGAAGATTGAAAATTCTTGGGGTGATGATATCGCTAAGAAGGGCTATTTTGCAATGAGTGATACTTGGTTTGACGAATATGTTTACCAGGCAGTTATTGATAAGAAATATTTATCTTATGAGGAATTAGATGCTTATGAAAATTCTAAGCCTATTTCTTTAAAGCCTTGGGATCCAATGGGTTCTTTAGCAGACTAATATAAAGTAAAATGGTGGTCATTTGACCACCATTTTTTAACAGCTCTTAAATTGATTTGTGCTACTATCGTATTTATAGCCTGCATCAGTTAGAATTTTAATCATTTCCTCTGCGTCCTCTAAATCATATAATAGCTCATCTAAGCTAGGATAATAGTCTCTAAGCTTTAGATTGATAATACTAAGTATTATATTTGGATCCTTTACCATATTCTACCTCTTAATTATCACTTCTTGAATAGCCACACTTCATAGCCTGGCTTGATACAGCTAATACCTTATTTAAAGTAAATGTAGCTTCCTTTTTAGCCATCTTGCATAAAGCTTCATTAGCTTCTACTAATACCTTTAAATCACGAGTTTCTAAGAACTTCTTATCAAATTTATTAATTAGCTCATGGCTTTGGTTAGCAACTGCAGCCTGATAACGCTCAATCCACTGAATAGATGCGCCAAAATTAGGATCAGCTAAGGCGCCAATTAATCTATTTACCCAATAGAAATTTTCTGTAGATGTATCTAATGTTACATCAGAAACATATTTAGGGAATTTAGCTACATTTGCATAAAGTGCAAGGCTTGAATTAAATGGATTAGCTCCAAATGATAACCATGTAATTGCCTTAATTTCATCTGGTACATCATTTCTAATTTGAAGGATTTCCATAACACCAGTACGAGAAATTCCAATTGGACGGTAGATTCCTTTAAGTGGATTATCGGCCTTAGTATATGGATTATAAGGTGTTCCTTGATAATATGATGATAGGATATATTTAATATCATCCTCAGTAATCTTCTTTTCAGGTACTAAAGCCCAAGGAATATCATCACTTTCAGGTGTGAAATCGGCATTAGGTCCATCCCATTTATATGTATTAGGATTAAAATATCTTGCGATAAACCAGCCTCTTGGTGTGTTATAGACATGATCTGAATCTGTACGGCTACCAAAACAATATCTTGGATTAAATTTACCATCAGTATTTAAATCTAAATGATATTTTTCAACAAATTCCTTTAAATCAGATGAACACATATTTTCCTTTTTAGCACCATATGCATCATCAAAATCAAATCTATCTAAGCCAAACTGATTAGGCATTAATACATATTCATCATCCTTAACTCTTCTTGCGATCCAGTGATGACCACCAATTGATTCTAACCACCAAATTTCATCCTGATCACTAAAGGCAATACCATTGTTTTCGTATGTACCATATTTTTCTAGTAACATACCTAATCTTTCTACGCCTTCTCTTGCAGAATGAATATAAGGAAGAACGATTGCGACTAAATCCTCTTCACCAATTCCGCCAGGAATATCCTTTTCCTTCTTTGTTTTAGCCTTTTGATATTTAACAAGTGGGTCAGCTCCTGCAACTCTTGAATTAGTTGTAATAGTTTCAGTTGCAGTCATCGCAACATTAAGCTCATTAATACCATTAGCTGGCCAAATGCCATCTGTTGGATCAACACTTGGATTAGATGTATATCTAAGTGGATTATCTGGTAATTCAATTTCTAAATGACCTATTTTACTCTTATATTTTCTAGGCTGATTCTTTGGTTCTACTACAATTAGCTTTTTTACATCGAAATGACCATCATCATTTCTTGCAATCATTGTAGAACCATTATAGCTAGCCTTTTTACCTACTAAAATTGTTGTACATGCCATATTATTATCTCCTTTTTTCAAACTATAGAACTATTATACTACAATTAGATTAATTATTACATAATTACAATAACTGTAAATGTCCAAAATTTATTATTTTTTATAAGTTTTAAGCATTTTTGTATAATTATACAATTATTCCTAAAAAACTAATTATAGAGGCTATTTTTGACTGATTTCAGCGTCTTAGATTAAAAGAAAACAGAACTGAATAATTCAGTTCTGTTATTAATTACTCAATTTTTGATTCTGTGAAATCGTGAGCACCACAATAAGGACATTCATTGACACTTTCTTCTACTCGGCTATCACAAAATGTACAGTATTTATACCTCTTTTTAGGATTAGCATTTTTAGTATTAGGATTAACTGATGCAAAAGCATTTTTTAAGTTATTACTTAAATTTTCTAATTCCTTGCTTAAGGTTTCAGATACTGTTGGTTCAGGTTCTCTACCCTCAGCCTTAGCCTTTTCGATTTCAGCCTGTCTAGCTTCCTTTAATTTGATATTATCTTGAGCTGCACATATAGCACTAAATATGATGAATACCACCACATTTGCAAATGTTATTAGCGCAAAGCCTCCAAAGATATATCCTCCGCCAGATGATGCTGTTTCAAAATCATCACTATTAAATGCCCTAAAGCCCTTTACTAATAGGAAAACACCTATAGCAATAATTAAAATATGTAATATTATTTCAACAATTCTCAATGGTTTCATAAAATATATCCTCTTCTAATCGTTATTAAGATTATTAATCTTATTATTTAATGAATCTGAAACCACTGGCTCAGGTTCTCTACCTTGAGCCTCAGCTGCCTTTAGCTCATCATCAATATCAGAAGAATGAGTATTATAATTCTTCATATTATGATGTAAGGCAAATACGAAGAATACAATCATATTAAGCAATAAGCTTGCCGCAATTCCTAAAAAAATATATATAGTTGCACCAAACCCTGTTTCTCCTCTTGCTATTTGAACAATGCCAAAGACAATTAAAGCAACACCAATAATTGCTAAAACAATATGTGTAATTATTTGCGCACGACAAAATCTCTTCATTTTTTCAATCCCTCTTATAATCTACTACTTAACTTCTGTAAATAGCTTGCCTTTGCACTTAGGACATTCGATTACTGAAAAATCTACTGTCTCGCCACAAGCATTACAAGTTTTCTTTCTGTTTTGAATTCTATTTGCATTAACACCAGTTTCTGAATCTACTGAACGTGCAAATGGAATCATTATTAAACCTAATAGGAATAATAATACGTAAGCTGCGATATTACCTGTAACTAATACAATGATACCTGCAACCCACATTGCCTGCTTTTCGTCTAGAATACCAAATACAATTAATAATACTCCGACTGCAGTTACTACTAAATGAAATAAAACCTGAATAAAAACCTTTAACATATTCTTAACCCTCCTAGCCTACTGAATCTGTCATTTCGAGCTTAATTAAACGGTTTAGCTCTACCGCATACTCCATTGGTAATTCTCTTGAGAATGGCTCAATGAATCCCATGACAATCATTTCAGTTGCTTCTGCTTCAGTTAAGCCTCGGCTCATTAGATAGAATAGCTGATCCTCGTTTACCTTAGATACTGTAGCCTCATGCTCGATATACATATCGCTATTCTCACTTGAATTTAATGGAATAGTATCAGATGTAGACTTGTCATCTAAGATTAGAGTATCACATTCTACGTGCGATCTAGAGCCCTTAGCAGTTGGATTAAACTTAACCATACCACGATAGTTAACCTTTCCACCGCCTCGGCAGATTGACTTAGAAATAATTGTTGAAGTTGTGTTTTCACCAAGATGAATCATCTTAGCACCTGCGTCCTGAAGCTGGCCCTCAGATGCAAATGCGATACTAATAGTTGTACCCTTTGCACCCTTGCCCTTAAGTACACAGGCAGGATACTTCATATTTAAACCAGAGCCGACATTTCCATCAATCCATTCCATATGGCCATAATCCTCAACTAAAGTTCTCTTTGTAACTAGGTTAACGATATTATTAGACCAGTTCTGAATTGTAGAATATCTACAATGTGCTCTCTTCTTAACGAATATTTCTACTACAGCTGCATGTAAGGAATCCTTAGAATAAATTGGAGCTGTACATCCTTCTACATAATGTACATCCGCATCATCCTCAACAATGATTAATGTTCTTTCAAACTGTCCCATTCTTTCAGAATTAATTCTGAAATATGACTGAACAGGCTTAGTTAATACTACGCCCTTTGGAACATAAATGAATGAACCACCACTCCATACTGCAGTATTTAAGGCTGCATATTTATTATCTGTATATGGGACAAGCTTACCAAAGTATTCCTTAAAAATTTCAGGATATTCTCTTAAACCAGTATCTGTATCACAGAAGATTACACCCTGATCCTCAAGCTCCTTTAAATTCTTGTGGTAAACAACCTCAGACTCAAACTGTGTTGAGGTACCAGCTAAATATTTTCTTTCAGCCTCAGGAATACCTAGCTTATCAAATGTTTCCTTGATAGCCTCTGGTACATCCTCCCATTTATCCTCAGCCTTTTCACTAGACTTAATATAATAAGTGTATTCCTGAAAATCAATTCCAGATAAATCAGGACCCCACTTAGGATTTTCCATCTTTACGAATGCTCTATAAGCCTTTAAACGGATATCTAACATCCAATCAGGCTCATTCTTAGCCTTTGAAATGAATCTGACTACATCTTCATTAAGACCCTTACCTGATGATAAAACAGTTTCAGCATCAGTAGTAAAGCCATATTTATAATCACCAACAATTTCATTGGCAATGTGCTTACTGTCTGCCATCTCCGCTCACCTCATCTAATCCTTTTTCTATTGCCTTCCAGGCTAATGTGGCACATTTTACTCTGGCAGGGAACTGTCTAACACCCATATATGCGATTGCCTCACCTAAGGCATCCTCATCCTCTGGAGTCTGGCCAATTACTACACCATAAAAATCAGTGATTAGCTTTCTAGCCTCTTCAACAGTTTTACCAATTAAAAGATCTGACATAACAGATGCACTTGACATAGATATTGAACATCCATGACCATCCTGTCTTATATCTTTTATTATACCATTTTCTACCTTCACTTCAACATTCATCTCATCACCACATGATGGATTATTTAAATGAACGAAGTGATAATCATCTCTATTAGTCAAACCCTTATTCTTTGGATTCTTATAATTATCCATGATTACTGTTCTGTATAATGTATTTAAATCCATACTCTATACCTCCAAAGTCTCTTCGACTTAAATTATGAATTAAAACTGTCCAAAGAAATCCTTTGCTTCCTTAACAGCCTTTATAAATTTATCAATATCAGCCTCAGTATTATAAAAATAGAATGAAGCTCTAACAGTACCTATTGTACCAAGCTTTTTAGTAATAAGCTGAGCACAGTGGTGACCTGCTCTAATACATACATCATTATTATCAAATACTGATGCTGCATCATGTGGATGAACACCATCTAAATTAAAGGCAATTGTTCCAGTTTCACCAGTAGGATTATAAATAATAACTCCTGGAATCTTCTTTAATTCTGCAATAGCCTTTTCCTTTAAATCATGCTCATGCTTAATAATATTATCAAAACCAATAGATTCAATATATTCACATGCAGCTGCTAAGCCAATAGCTCCTGCAATAATAGGTGTACCTGTTTCAAACTTGTAAGGGGCTGCCTTATAAGTCTGTGAATCTAATAGTACAGTATCTGCCATATCGCCACCGAATTCAACAGGAGGCATCTTTTCTAATAAGGCACGCTTACCATATAAAACACCAATACCTGTAGGTCCACATAGCTTATGACCTGAAAATGAAATGAAATCACAATCAAGGTCTTTTACATCAGTCTTCATATGAGGAACTGATTGAGCACCATCTACTGTAACAATTGCACCAACCTCGTGTGCAAGCTTTATTATTTCCTTAATAGGTGTAATATAACCCATTACATTAGAAACATAGGTTAAAGCTACAACCTTTGTCTTTGGAGTTAAAACCTTCTTGAAGTTTTCTACTGTTATTCTATTTTCCTCATCAAGTGGAACATATTTTAATGTAGCACCCTTCTTTTCGCAAACATTAAACCAAGGCATATGTGATGAATGATGCTCAAGCTCAGATGTGATAACCTCATCACCTGGCTTTAGGAATGTCATACCATAGCTTTGGGCAACTAAATTTAGTGCTGATGAAGAGCCTCTTGTAAATACTACCTCTTCAAAATCACAATTTAAGAATTTCGCAATAGTTGTTCTTGCTTGTTCATATTTATCAGTTGCTTCATAGCTTAATCTATAAACACCTCTGTGTACATTAACACCTAAATTACAATAATAATCATTTAATGCATTAATAACACAATCAGGCTTTAATGCCATTGCGGCACTATCTAGATAGGCTAAGCCTGGTTCTTTTCTAAACACAGGGAAGTCTGCTCTAATTTTATTAACATCCATAATTAATACCACCTTTTAAAGTAAGTGATCTACCTCTTCACTTATCTTTTCCTTTAAATCTTCAACAGGGATTCTATCAATGAATGGCTTAATAATGCCCTCTAGAATTAATAGGAATGCCTGATCCTTAGTTAAACCACGGCTCATTAGATAGAATAAATCCTCATCTGAAACCTTACCAATTGATGCACCATGATTTGCGAAACAATCATATTCATCAATTAATAAAATAGGCATTGCGTCAATTCTAGAATAATCATCCATAACGACACCACGAGTAAGCTGAGCACAATGTGACTTAGCCATACCCTTTTGAATCTTACCTGTTACATTAAATACTAGCTTGCCCTTATTCTTGGCAATACCAACATTTGAAATATTTGAAACCGTCTCTTTAGCCTTATGATCTGCGTAAATATCAAACACTGAATCAAATGAAATCGCAAATGATAAGCACTTTAAATCAAATGACGCATTTGGCTTTAATAAATTAACGTGAAGGCTTTCCTTAGTAAGCTCTACATTAATCTCGTTAGCTATAACCTCACCAAATACATCAAATACTCTAGCTGTATTTGAGCTATCTAAAATGAAATAATTAACTACTGAATCCTCTTCAGTAATCATATGCACTTTACCATTATTAACTGTATCAATGATTTTAGCATTAACCCCAGCCTTAACAGCTATTTCAATACTGCTATCAATAAGATAAATGACGTCTTCAGTTTTCTTAATTTCCAACTGACCCAAATCAGAAACCTTAATTAGCTTTGTCTCAGACATAGCTAAATCTGCTTCTTTGGATTATTGGCACAAGCACCTAATAGAACACGGGTCTTTTGTTCTGTATTAGCCTCAATCTCAATGCCAAGCTCTTCTCTAACCCAGTCATAGCCCTGCTGGTCAATCTTTTCGATTAGCTCAGGACCACCTGTCTTTACGATTCTACCATTAATCATGATATGAACGTAATTAGGCTTAATATAATCTAATAATCTCTGGTAATGAGTGATTAATAATACACCCATATTTTCATTAACCATGTTATATACATTTTCACCAACGATACGTAATGCATCTACATCTAGACCAGAGTCAATTTCATCTAAAATTGCAAACTTAGGCTTTAGCATCTTTAGCTGAAGAATTTCATTTTTCTTCTTTTCACCACCAGAAAAGCCATCATTTAAATATCTCTGTCCTAAATCCTCAGGCATCTTTAAATCTGTGATTGCCTTGTCATATTCCTTAATGAACTTGAATAGGGATGGATTCTGACCACTTGTAGCCTTCATAGCGGCTCTAATAAAATCAGAATTTGTAACACCAGGAACCTCAGATGGATTCTGGTATGCTAGGAACAATCCCATTCTAGCACGCTCATCAACTTCCTTATCTAATAATGAAACACCATCAAGTGTTACATCACCAGCTGTAACCTCGTAACGTCTCTGTCCCATAATAACTGAAGAAAGTGTAGACTTACCAGTTCCATTAGGACCCATAATTGCGTGAACCTCACCAGTCTTAATTTCTAGATCAAGACCCTTTAAAATTTCCTTTTCAGGTACACGTGCGTAAACTCCGCTAACCTTTAATACGTTACCCATTATTTATCATCCTTTCTTGTATATTTACTGCTATAGTAAATTTTAGACATACGAGCAAATATATCATCGTATGAATTCATCTTTATTACATTCTCATCATTACATTCAACTGATGTTATTTTAATATCAGCATTATCTAATAAATGATTTGCCATAACATTTGTTGTTAAACCAGCAACACGTAGCTTCTTTTCTTGAACGTAATTCTTTAAAACATTAAGCTCTAGAATCTTTTTGCTATAAAGCTTTACGTATACTAATTCTGGTACAACCTTTGAGTTTTCATCAAAATAATCATAATATTGAAGAACTACATATTCATCTAGTCCTGAATCAGCTAAAGCCTTCTTAATGGCTTCAATCTTTTCCTTACGTTCAATCATCATATAGAATAAAACGTCCATATCCTTATTTGGATTTTCACCAATAAAGAAATTACCATAGCCACCATTTTTCATCTTATCAGCCATTAATCTTTCACCTAGGTTAGAAATATTTGAATTGAAAACTGTTAAGCAATCATCAATTATATAATTCTTAAAAGGTGAAACATCAAGCTTATCAAGCTCAACATCAAGTAGCTTAGCCTTATCAGCTGGAATAGTTTCTACTGCTAAATAAGTAAGCTTCTTAGGATCATATAATGCGGCACCACTCATACATACGATTGGATTGTTGATTTCAACAGTACCAAACATATGCATAAATGTTCTAGGGATACGAGTTGTAAATAATGTTACATTCGCACCTCTATCAACCATATCATTAATCTTATAGTTCATATAGCCTGTAAGAGTTGACTTATCCTCTCTTACAACACCTTCAATATCAATAGTAAATAATATATCCTGGTTCTTTGTTCTATGTGGAAGTCTAAATAAATTAACTCCAAGTGCAACAACAACACCAATAATAGTTGAGAATATTCTATTGAAGCCATAAACAATTGGATTTGTACCTAGGGAAGTCATTACAGCAGTTAATGTTAAAACTGATGCAAATACTGCCTCAGGCTTTTTAATTAGCTTACATACCCAAATAGTAACTAAAGACGCTGCCGCAGTTAAAATCATTGGTCCAATGTAAGTTAATATATAAGAGTCCTTGAAATCTACACCAGATTCAGCAGCGTAAATACCACCTGTTGGATTACCAGTTGCAGAAACGAACTGGAATGCCCAATCCTGATTAGTAATTGAAATATATAGGAATACTAATAATACACCAAATAAACCACCAATTAATGATGCAAGAATTCTTGTGTTTGCAAGCTTAATAGATGACTTTCTAGTTGAAGAAAGTGAATAAGCTGTTGCGATACATGCAAAGAATGGAGTATAAGCCTCTGTTGCAAGCTTAAATGCTGCCTTCCAGCCTGTGAATTTTACACCGCTAAAGTCTGTGTTATTAGTTGTAAGTGAATCTGTAGTAACACCAAATGCATGTAATACTACTACTATTAGTAAATATATTGCAATACATATTAGTACGGCAATCGAGGTTTTGACCGCTCTCATACCAATTCCTTTGTTGCTGTGCTTCATGAATAACGCCTCAATTCAAATTATTTTACTTAATTACGATATTTACAATCTTTCCTGGAACAACAATTTCCTTAACGATTGTCTTTCCTTCTAGCTGAGCTAGAACCTTTGGTAAAGCCTTAGCCTTTGCAAGAATTTCATCCTTAGCCATATCAGCTGGTACCATAAGCTTATCTCTAAACTTACCATTAGTTGATACTGCATAAGTGATTTCATTATCTACTGTCTTAGCTTCATCAAATTCAGGCCACTTTGAATAAGCGATAGTTTCATTATGACCAAGCTCCTGCCATAATTCCTCACAAATATGAGGAGTAACAGGTGATAATAGCTGTACTAAGCCTTCGATAAATCCAATATAAATCTTTTCTGCCTTATAGCATTCATTTACAAAAATCATTAGCTGAGAAATTGCTGTATTAAATGCTAAAGCTTCATAATCCTCTGTAACCTTCTTTACAGTCTTATGATAAATCTTTTCTAATCCTGCATCATATTCCTTAGTGAACTTGTCCTTATAATCAACTACAAGTCTAAATACACGGTCAATGAAACGTCTAGCGCCTTCTACACCTTCCTGGCTCCAAGGCTTTGATGCCTCAAGTGGACCCATGAACATTTCATATAAACGTAATGTATCTGCGCCGTATTCTCTTACGATATCACTAGGGTTTACTACGAATTCAGGGAATCTCTTACCCATCTTAATACCATTTGAGCCTAAAATCATACCCTGATGAACTAGCTTCTTAAATGGTTCCTTAGTTGGAGCGATACCCTTGTCATATAAATATCTATTCCAGATTCTAGAATACATTAAATGACCTACTGCATGCTCAGGACCACCAATATATAAATCAACTGGCATCCAGTGCTTTAATAATTCCTTATTAGCTAGTTCCTTATCATTATCTGGATCAATATATCTTAAGAAATACCAGCTTGAACCAGCTGAACCTGGCATAGTTGATGTTTCTCTTAAGCCCTTAACACCATGAGCGTTATAATGCTTCCACTCTTCTGCATTTTCAAGAGGTGCCTTACCATTCTTACCCTTATAATCCTCAAGCTCAGGAAGAATTAAAGGTAATTCATCATCAGGTAATGTATAAATCTTACCATCCTCTGTATGAACTACTGGAACTGGCTCACCCCAATATCTCTGTCTTGCAAAAATCCATTCACGGAACTTGTAATTAACAGTACGTCTTGCAACACCCTGCTTTTCAAGCTTAGCAGTAATTGCTTCCTTTGCCTCTTCTACAGTTAAGCCTGTGAATTCTTCTGAATTTAAAAGCTTGCAACCCTTACCTAAATAATCCTGCTTTTCAAATGCATGCTCTGATACATCAGCACCATCAATAACCTGAATCATTGGAATATTATGTGCGACTGCATATTCAAAGTCTCTTTGGTCATGGCTTGGAACTGCCATAACTGCACCTGTACCATAGTTAGCAAGTACGAAGTCACCAATAAAAAGTGGTACCTTCTTACCATTAACTGGGTTAATACAGTAAAGACCCTTTAGCTGACAGCCTGTCTTAGTCTTATTAAGCTCTGTTCTTTCAAGCTCACTCTTCTTAGATGCTGCATCAATATAAGCTAAAACCTCTTCCTTGTTTTCAATTCTAGGCATTAGCTGTTTAACAATATCACCCTCTGGTGCTAAAACCATGAATGTGATACCATAGATTGTTTCAATACATGTTGTATAAATTGAGAACTTGCCACCATCAACGATTTCAAAATCAACCTCTACACCAGTAGACTTACCAATCCAGTTTCTCTGCATTTCCTTTGTAGATTCTGGCCAGTCAATTTCATTTAAGCCCTCTAAAAGCTGCTCTGCAAATGCAGGCTGGTCAATAACCCACTGCTTCATATTCTTTCTTACTACAGGGAAGCCACCACGCTCTGACTTGCCATCGATAACCTCATCGTTAGATAAAACTGTACCTAACTCCTCACACCAGTTAACTGGCATATCGATATACTTAGCATATCCATCCTCATATAGGTTCTTAAAAATCCACTGTGTCCAGTGATAGAACTTAGGATCAGATGTAGAAATACACTTTGACCAGTCATAGTCAAAGCCTAATTCCTTAAGCTGCTTAGTAAATGTCTCAATATTCTTCTGTGTAAATCCTTCTGGATGGTTACCAGTATTGATTGCATACTGCTCTGCAGGAAGACCAAATGAATCATAGCCCATTGGGTGTAATACATTATAGCCCTGCATTCTCTTCATTCTTGAGATTATATCTGTTGCTGTATATCCCTCTGGATGACCTGCGTGAAGACCAACTCCTGATGGATATGGGAACATATCTAAAGCATAGAACTTTGGCTTAGAGAAATCCCAAACATCTGTTTTGAATGTCTCATGCTCAGCCCAGTATTCCTGCCACTTCTTTTCAATTTTCTTATGATTGAATTCACTCATACCTAAATACCTCCGGAATATAATAAAACTCCTTTTAGCATTTTATCATAAAAGTTTGCTTTTTTGTAGTATTTACGCAAAATTTCGTAAGTTATAATTAACTTACTTAAATAATTTATTATTTAATAGGCAAAATATCGCAATTAGTTTGACTTTACAAAACGAAAATGGACGTGCTATTCACGTCCACTATTCTCAAGCTCACTATTAAATTCCTTTTTCTTAAGCTTAGGTGCCTTAAATTTAAATGGAGTAATCTGGTAAACATAATAATTTAACCAGTTAGAATATAAAATATTCGCAGTGCTTCTCCACTTTACATCAATATCACCATTTTCAGAGAAATAATTAAATGGCTTTTCAATTGGTAAGCCCTTATTTAAATCTCTTTCGTATTCGTTCTTTAATGTATCCTTATCATATTCTAAATGACCAGTAATAAAGAATTGATTATACTTATCACTTTTTAGGATAGTTGTTCCGCATAATTCAGAATGTGCAAGAGGAATTAAATGCTCATTTCCTCTTAAATCTGCATCATAATTATAAGTGTGTCTAGACTGAGGAATATAGAAAACATCATCAATTCCGTTTAATAAAACTTCATTAATAACAGCCTTTCTATGAGGATAAATACCAAAAAGCTTCTTATCAAGTGGATGCTTTTGGATGCCATAGAAATAATATAGAGCTGCCTGTGCTCCCCAGCAAACAAAAATAGTTGAAGTTACATTAGTCTTTGAGAATTCGAAAATCTCAGTTAATTCCTTCCAATAATCAACGTCCTCAAATGGCATCTGCTCAACTGGCGCACCAGTCACAACCATGCCGTCGAAATGCTTATTTTTTACCTTATCAAAGGTTGTATAGAACTTGTCTAAATGTGACTTGTCAGTATTCTTAGAAACATGCTCACTTGGCATAATAAATGTAAGATTTACCTGTAAGCATGTATTTGCTAAAAGTCTAGCAAATTGTGTTTCTGTCACAATCTTTGTAGGCATTAGATTAAGTATTAAAATATCAACGGGTCTGATATCCTGAGTGCTAGCACGCTCTGTATGCATGACAAAGACATTCTCTCCATTTAAAATGTCATATGCGGGAATATCCTTTGGTATAATGATTGGCATACTACCACTCCTTTCTTTCAATACGTATAACCATTTTAATACAAAACGGAATTAATTTCCACTAGAGATTTAAAAAGAGACAGAAATCAACTATTTCTGTCCCCTATTTTTTAAATTATTAGGATTAATTTCAGGCTTTTTCTCAGGTAATTTAGCATTCAAAATATTGAATAAAATAATAACTATTAAAACAAGCCCAAGAGTTAAGCAATAATACATTACCTTTAAAGAATCAAAGCGTTCTAAGTATTTTTCTAAATACTGAAATAATACAGCTACTACTGCATATGATATATGCATCATAAGTGTAAATCTTTTAGATTTGTAATCAGTTTTATATTCAAATATTGCAATTAAAATTAGATTAATAAAGGCAATACCTGGAATGATCCATAATGATATTTTATAAGCTAATTCTGAAAAATTCATTACGATATTTAAAATGATAATTCCAAGGGATAATAATGCACTTATTGTAATAACTAATATCTTTTGTAATTTATTCATCCTTTAATACCTGATAAGCAAATTCTATGGCAAAAACTGTAGCCTTAGCACGAACAACATTACGTCCTAAATTGCCAAATTTTACGGTAGTAGTCTTATATGTCTTATTAGTTACTACACCGAAGCATACAGTACCTACATCAATTATTCCATCACTTGATGGTCCGGCCATACCTGTAACTGATATTGCAACATCACTATTTGATGAAAGCTTAGCCCCAAAGGCCATTTCCTTCGCTACCTCTTCTGAAACAACATTGTATTTTTCAATAGTTTTAGGATCTACTCCTAAAAGCTTAGTTTTAGATTCAGCTGCGTAGGTAACATAGGCCTCCTTTAAAACCTTAGAGGCATCAGGTACACTGACAATAGATGCGGCAACTAAACCACCTGTACATGATTCTGCAGTTGTAATAAACAACTTTTTTTCAATTAATAAATTAACTAAATCACGTTCATCCATAATTAATTTAATTCCTTTAATTCATCTGCAAGCTTAGAAAGATTTTCCTTAACTAAATCATTAGTTGCACCCTTAATAGTTACATTATTAGCTGTGTAAGTGATATTCTTTAATGTATCAGTTAAAGCCTTCATATGCTTCATAGCCTGTGGTGCCCACATACCATTTTCAATGAATGAAATGGTTCTATTTTGATAATTATGATCAAGTAAATGGTCAATAAATGTCTTCATACAAGGGAAAATACCACCATTATATGTAGTTGTAGCAAGGACAAGTCTATCTAATTTGAATGCGTCCTCAACAGCCTCTGCTTGATCATCACGAGCTAAATCAAATACAGAAACCTCCACATTTCTCTTCTTTAATTCCTCTTCTAGAAATAAAACAGCTTCCTTAGTATTGCCATATACTGAAGAATAAGCAATAGTTACACCCTTTTCCTCTGGCTCATACTTAGACCAAGTATCATATAAATTAACATAATAGCTAATATCATCATTTAAAATTGGGCCATGTAGTGAGCAGATTGTCTTAATATCAAAGGCAGAAACCTTCTTTAAGGCTGCCTGAACATTGACACCAAACTTACCTACAATACCAAAATAATATCTTCTAGCTTCACAAGCCCAGCCCTCTGGGTCATCAAAATCTAATGCACCAAATTTACCAAAGGCATCAGCTGAGAATAAAATTTTATCTGTCTTATCATAAGAGAAAATAACCTCAGGCCAATGAACATTAGGAGCAGTTACAAACTGTAATGAATGCTTACCTAATTCTAGGATATCGCCATCCTTTACAACCTGCTTCTTAGGCTCAAATGTAGCACCATAAATATTTTTCATCATATTAAATGCTGCATTAGATGAAACTACTGTAGCATCTGGATATTCCTTTACAAAATCACCAATTACTGAAGAGTGATCACACTCCATATGGTGAACAACTAAATAATCAGGTTTTTTTCCGTTTAAAACAGCTTTTAAATTATTAAGCCATTCTTCTCTAAAATCCCAATCAACTGTGTCTAAAACCGCAATTTTTTCATCCATAATTACATATGAATTATATGACATACCCTCTGGTACAATATACTGTCCCTCAAATAAATCAATCTTGTGGTCATCAACACCAATATATTTAACATCATCTGTGATAAACATACCTACTACCTCCAAAAAAATACATAACTATTATATCATAACAAAAACAAAAGAGTCTACCCAAAGATAGACTCATGTTTGCTTTATTAGAATCCGAAATACTTCTTAGCGTTATTGTAGCAGATATCTTCTACAATCTGTCCAAGTCTAGGTAATTCAGAAGCTGGATACTGACCAGATTCAACTAAGTTACCTAACATCTGACATAATAAACGTCTATAGTATTCATGACGAGGATATGCTAAGAATGAACGAGAGTCAGTTAACATACCTACTGTCTGTGAAATGATAGCAACCTGCATCATTGTTTCCATATTCTGTCTCATACCATCCTGCTGATCTAAGAACCACCAAGCTGTACCAACCTGAACACGGTTCTGAACGCCTTCCTTCTGGAAGCATCCAGCTAATACCATTAATGCATAGTTATCACGTGGATTTAAGTTGTAAAGAATAGTCTTAGGAAGAGAATCTGCAGCGTCTAAAGCACCAAGTAATGCAGATAACTTTTCGATAAATACTGAATCTTCAATTGCATCGAAACCAGTATCTGGTCCGATCTTCTTAAGCATAGACTTAGAGTTGTTTCTTAAAGCACCGATATGGTACTGCTGAGTCCAGCCATGCTTTGTATATTCCTTACCTAAGAATAATAAGATATAACCCTTATACTTATCCTGTTCTTCGATAGAAACTGGCTCGTTCTTCATACCCTTTAAGAATACAGCGTTAGCCTCATCATATGTAGCTGGAGCGTAGTTTACTGTATCTAGAGCGTGATCAGATAAACGAGAACCCATAGAATGGAAGAAATCAATTCTTTCAGCTAAGGCCTTAGTTAAATCATTTAATGATTCAATCTTATAACCAACAACTGTAGATAACTGGTTAACCCAAGTAGGGAACCAATCTAATTCAACATTAATAGCCTTATCAGGACGGAATGCAGGTCTAACCTTAACCTTTAAAGTCTTATCAGCATTCATCTGCTTATGCCAATGTAAATCATCAACTGGGTCATCTGTTGTACAAACTGTATCAACCTTGAACTTATAAAGCATTTCTCTTGCTGTTAAAGTTTCAAGCTTCTTGTTTGCCTTGTCCCAAATTGTCTTTGCATTTTCAGCATTGATGATGTCATCGATACCGAAATATCTTCTTAATTCTAGGTGAGACCAATGATATAGTGGGTTACCTACGAAATAAGGCATAGATTCGCAGAACTGTAAATACTTCTGATAATCAGATTCCTCAAGTGACTTACCAGGGATATTACCAGAAATAGAATCTTCCTGATAACCTCTAGCACGAAGTGCTCTCCACTTATAGTGATCACCATATCTATCACCAGCACCTAACCAAGCTTCTGCAAGGTTACGGAACTTCTTGTCTTCAGCGATTTCCTTTGGCTGAAGATGGCAGTGATAGTCAATAATTGGCATGTTTTCTGCATGTTCATGATATAACTTCTTAGCTGTTTCAGTAGTTAATAAGAAGTCCTTATCCATAAAGTCTTTCATTTGATATTCTCCTTTTATTTTAACTTTCTTTTATAACATAACTCCATCTTTGAAGATAGAAATTTCTCTGAATTCATTCTGTTCATTCTTAGCCTGCTTCTTGCCTGATGCAACATCGCAAACTAAATCAATGAAGTCCTCAAGTAACTGATCCATATCCTTCTTATCAACAAGGTCGCCTGCATTGTAATCAATCCAGTTAGACTTCTTTGTTGCAAGATCTGTATTAGTTGCAATCTTCATTGTAGGAACGAATGTTCCGAATGGTGTACCTCTACCAGTTGTGAATAATACCATCTGTACGCCTGCTGCAGCTAATGTTGTACAAGCACATAGGTCATTACCTGGAGTAGAAATTAGATTTAATCCCTTTTCCTTGATTAAACCACCCATTTCAATAACACCATTAACCTTAGATGCACCACCCTTTTGTGTACATCCAAGAGACTTATCCTCTAGAGTTGTGATACCTCCAGCCTTATTACCTGGAGATGGGTTATCATAAATAACCTGATGATGATTCTTAAAATAAATCTTGAAATCGTTGATAAGCTTTACAATCTCGTCGAAAGTTGCCTGGTCCTTAGCACGAGCCATTAATAGCTGCTCAGCACCGAACATTTCAGGTACTTCACCTAAACAAGTTGTAGCGCCATTAATTGATAAGAAGTCAGAAAGTCTACCAAGTAATGGGTTCGCAGTGATACCTGACATACCATCAGAACCACCACACTTAAGACCAATCTTTAATACAGATAGAGGACGTGTGACACGCTTATCGTACCTCATCTTCTCATAAAGCTCTTCTAATAGCTTAACACCGTCTTCAATTTCATCTTCTGTTTCCTGAGAAACTAAGAATCTAGTTCTTTCCTTGTCATAACCAAGCTTTTCTAAAGTTTCAATGAACTTAGGCATCTGGTTTTCCTCGCAACCTAAACCCAATACTAATACACCACCAGCATTTGGATGGATAGTCATATCAGTCAAGATTGTACGAGTCATGTCAAGGTCACCACCCATCTGGCTACAGCCAAATGGATGATTGAATGTAAATACACCATCGATATCTGATGCATCATGTCTCTTCTTAAATTCCTGAATAATTCTATGAGCATTACCAGAGATACATCCAACAGTCTGGACAATCCAAAGCTCATTTCTTACACCATACTGACCGTTCTTACGCTCATAAACGTCAACAGTTCTCTTAGTATCCTTATAACCTAGTACTGGTGGATATTCAGGTTCATACTTATAGGTGATTACATCATCAAGGTTTGTAGCAACATTATGAGTATGTACCCATTCACCTGTTACAATGTCAGCAGTTGCATGACCGATTGGGCAGCCATACTTTATGATGTTTTCTCCTTTTTTGATGTCTCTTAGAGCAACCTTGTGTGCTCTTGGAACAGCCTGTAATAATGTAACCCCTTCAATAACTTCGCCAGCTTTATGCTCACGAAGACATACGGCAACATTATCAAGCGGGTTAATAATGATATAATCCTTCATTTTAATCACCTATCCTAACAATATTTTCTTATGTTTTTTATTATTTACTCAAAATTAATCAACAATTTCCTTAATTGCTTCTCTAATGCCCTTAGCTAAGATTGCTTCTAATGATGCAGTAACATATTCGTTAACATCATCGAATTCATTTAAGTCAACACCCCAGTGAGCCTTATATCCTAGCACTGCAGTTACTAATGCGTTAGCATTCTTATCCTTATCATACTGAGCCCATAAGCCGTTGATTAAATCTAAGAATGGCTGGTTAGTATCCTGGATAGCAATCTGTGCATTATCAGATAATCTAGTACCTCTATAGAATACCATTAAAGCAGCTAATGAGAATAATGCATGCTTAGGTAAAGTATTTAGGTTCTGGATGTTCTGTAATACAGAAGGTAATACTCTTTCCTTATACTTAGTTGAAGAGTTTAATGCGATTGACATTAATAAATGATGAACATATGGGTTCATATATCTTTCTAATACTGAATTAGAATATGCTTCCATCTGATCTCTTGGAATGTCAATTGTAGGGATAACTTCGTCGAAGATGAATTCCTTAACGAACTTACCTAACTGTGGATCTTCAATAGTTTCCTTAACTGCATCGATACCAGCTAAATAAGAAACTGGAACTAATGTAGTATGAGAACCGTTAAGAATCTTAACCTTTCTCTGCTTGTAAGGAACGATTGAATCTACGAATAATACATTTAAGCCAGCAGCTTCAGTACCTAAGAACTTCTTTAAAGCTTCAAGATTAGCCTTAGCAACCTTCTGG
Source organism: Acholeplasmatales bacterium (assembly GCA_024697825.1). Lineage (GTDB taxonomy): Bacteria > Bacillota_I > Bacilli_A > Acholeplasmatales > Anaeroplasmataceae > Anaeroplasma. Next base: position 19,201 of record JAILEP010000043.1, on the reverse strand, counting down.
TCAGCAACTGTCTGAGCATCAATACACCATAAGTGGAAGATTTCACCAACAACCATGTTCTGATCCTGGTAGCCTAAATCTAACTGGAACTGCTCAGCGTTGTCTCTTGGATAACCTGGAACAATTCTATCTACTAATGTATTGAAATACATGTTTTCATTTTCAACATAGTTAATGAACTTAGCATCAAAGTTATTGTGCTTAGCTAGCTTAACCATTACTTCCTTTAATGTTTCACCATTGTGGTCAATTAACTCACATGGAACGATGAAGATACCCTTCTTACCAGCTTCATATCTAGCCTTTAATAAAGCTAATAGCTTACCTGGATAAGAATTTGGAGTCTTAGAGAAATTTGTATCAGTTGGATCGAATGCGATACCAGCCTCAGTTGTGTTAGAAATAACACACTGTAAATCATCAGATACAGCATATGCTAAGAACTTTTCATAATCTGTATATGGATTGAAAGCATCCTGAACAGTCTTGATTACCTCATGCTGTCTTACTGCCTTACCATCCTGTAAACCCTGTAAGTATAATGTGTATAAGCAATTAGCATCAGCTAATTCCTTTGCTCTACCGAACTGAGCAATTGGCTGAACGATTGCAACGCCACCATCGAATGAACCAGCCTTGTTAGCTGAATTGATAATCCAATCAATGAATGCACGAAGGAAATTTCCTTCACCAAACTGTAAAATCTTTACAGGTCTCTTTACTGTCTTTTCTACCTCTTGAATTAAAGGTAAGTCTTTTACTTGTGTCACTTTATTTTACCTCCATTAACGCGCCTTTCGTCTTAGGTGCACAAATTTATATTGTAATTTTAACACTTATCAAAATGATAGTCAATTTAATTCTAAATTTAAGCATTATTATTTTATAAATAATATGAATTTTGAAATCTTTTTCATTTTTACCTCTAGAAAACAGAAAAACCGGTTGTGTACCGGTTTATTTGTGATATGCCTCGTTGGCATTGATTTTAAATGCTCGATATACCTGTTCAAGTAGGATTACCTGCATAAGCTTATGTGGAAATGTCATTTTAGAAAAGCATAATTTATAATCACAGGCCTTAATCACATCTGGTGATAGCCCAAGTGAACCACCAATAATAAAAACTATATTTGAATTTCCATATGTAAATATTTCACTTATCTTTTTAGCAAGACCCTCACTAGTAAGCATTTCACCCTTTAAATCTAAGGCAATTTTATAAGAATTAGATGGCATAGCCTTTAATAGCTTTTCGCCTTCTTTAATCTTAATAGCCTCCTCTTCCTTAAGGGATGCGTTATCAGGAATAGGCTCATCATTTACTTTGATAAAATCAACTTTAGTGAATTTCGAAAGTCTTTTAGAATATTCATTTATGGCGTCATTAAAGTATTTTTCTTTAATCGCGCCAACACTTAAAATAGTTATTTTCATATCTCGTATACCTTTGTAGCGACAAGACCTAAAATGACATATTCAATATCAGGTCTATCAATATCATATGTTTTAAATACGTCTCTTCTTACGCCCTCAATAATAATTGACAAATTACATTCCTGAGAAATGTGAGCATGCATAATAAGCTTTGTATTATCTCCTATTACACTTGCTAAAATACACATCGAATCCTCATTAGATAAATGACCATGATCTCCTACAATTCTAAGCTTTGTATAATATGGTCTAGATGATGCCATTAAAAGCTCAGGATCATGATTTGATTCAAGAATATATGCATCACAATTTGTAATCAAATCATATAAATCTCTATGGACATAGCCTGTATCTGTTATATAGCAAATCCTTTTGCCGTTTTCACAAAATACAAATCCAATAGGCTCTGCAGCATCATGGAAACAAGGCAATACCTTTACATCTAATGACTCAAATGATAAATCTGGATACATAATAGTATCTTCTATCCTATTTAATATAATAAAGCCGTCATTAGCTACCTTTTTGTCCAAATTTTCTAATTCCTTACCCTTAGCACCTGAATAAATATGGCTTATAGCATTTAGGGTACCTGCGCTTGTTACAAATCTTAATCTTTCAAGCTTTAATAGCTGTGGTAAAGCTTTAATATGATCTGTATGCTCATGTGTTATAAAAACATAGCTAATATCTCTTAATGATAAGCCTACCTTAGCTAAATTTTCATCTATTGCTTTTTTAGTGATACCAACATCAACTAATATATTCATTTTATCTGTCATAATCAGAGTACAGTTTCCTGATGACCCTGATGAAAAAACCATTAACTTCATTTTTATACCTCGATTTCCTATTATATCATAAAAGATATAACATACCAAAAAAACGTCCAAAATTTCCCATAAATTTAAATTTTGTTTTTGTTTGCTTTTTATATTTAATAATGTTATGATAATATGTGCATAAATTTAAATTAAAGGAGTATTATCGATGAGTAAGAGTAAATTTGCACGTAGAACATGCACTGCAGCCATGGCTTCTGCGTTCGTGATAGGCTTAGCATCCTGCTCAGGTGCAACAAACACCTATGGCAATCTTAACAAGAATGACGTTTATGCTACTGCTGGTAGCAGTGATTTCAACATCACTGTTGGCGAGCTATGGGATGAACTTCAGTGGTCAAGTAAGGATGTTTTAGACAATCAGATCAATGTTGTAATTCTTCAGAAGTACATTAATAATCTTACCAATGTAATGGATAATGATTATAGTGCTCTATCTGATGATGACAAGGAGGATCTAGGAATTAGTACTGAAGAAGAGTACAAGGACCTATATAGTACATATAGTGATAGACTAGTTGATTATGTAGTTCAGGATGTATATAACTTCTCCTTCAGTATGGAAGATTACTATGAGGACTATGAGTCTTTAGACGAATCTAATCAAAGAACACTTGAGGAAAAGTATATTGATGAAATGTACACAACTTATCAGGTTGATAAGGTTGGTGAAAAGGAATTAGCTGAATTAGTTGCAGTAACAGCTAATAACATAGACATTGAGGATAATTATGACAATTATCTTTCTGTCGCAACAGACGACGTTTTAAGACAGGTTTATTACTTTAATTATGCAAAAGAGTTAATGGCCTTAGCTTTAAAAACTGAAGAGGTTGAAGAGGCAAACGAAGACGATGATGATGAAGATGACGATATGTGGGGTTACTTCTCAACATCTGAATATATCACTCAGTTTAAGAGTGAATATACAGATTTACAGAAGGTTGACACTGTATTAATCAAGTTTACATCAACTGAAGAATTCGAAAACACTTTAAGAGCCTTCGGTTTAAAGTTCTATAACAAGAGATTATATTATATTGCTGATAACATGGGTTATACATATGATGAATATATTGATTATTATGATAACCTATCTACTACTCAGTACACACCAGACTATGATGTTTACACAGTAGATAATGATGCAGTACTTGAAATTTATACATTAATATATAATTATGTTTATGGTGGATATAGAACTAAGTTCGTAACTGGCAATGGTCCATACAAGGTTGATGGTAAGGAAGTTACTGAATTAGGTCTAGATAAGTTAAGATTCTTAACAAATGAGGTTATCGAGGATTATTCTTCTGACGCAACTACAAAGTATAACACTGCAGTTGCAGCATTAAGTGATACTACTTATACTGCTGAGGATGCAGATACAAGAACAATGTATTCTCCAGATGAATTAAATGATATTGGTAACTCATTAAAGACATTAATTTATTCTACATTAGACCATGAAACTGCAAGTGATAGATATTCAACTTCTACTACTTCTGTAAATGGTGGTTATTATATCGCATTCAAGTTTGGTGAGGAAAAGCTAAATGCTGAAGACAATGGTGATGATTATGAAACATTACAGAAGCATTTAGATTTCTATTCTTCAGACTTATCTGATTATGAAATTTTAAGCTATATTACTGAAAACAATTTAAAGGATTATCTAGAAAGAAATCTAATTGAAGAAAGAATTACTGATTCAGTTATTTCTGATTATTTATCTGAAGAGCTAGATGATGTAAAGGTTAAAATTTACAATGAGGCATGTGAAATTGCATACCTAACTGCAAATTCTGATTATTCTAAGACTTTAAAGAGCTCAAGTGATAACAATGTTTTAGCTACTATCAAGTATGATGGTACAACTTATAAGCTATTAATTTCTGGTGAGGGCATCACTGATTCTAAGGCAATTAAGATTCCTGGTACTGATACAGTATTTGGTGTTTATGATTACCTAGAGCAGACTTCAGGCTCTACTACTGCAGTAGATTTATTATCTAAGAAGATTATTAAGACTACTCAGGCATATAAGGATACAAATAAGGATAGAAGCGATTATGAGGATTATATTGAAGCAATTCTATATTCATTCTCTAATGGTAGCTATGCTTCAAGTGGTTATGATTCATCAATTGGTAAGTATAACTTCTTAATGTTATATTTCCATACATCAAAGATTTCTGAGATTATTGATAATTATTACCGTGTTAATTATGCATCAGTTAATTTATTAACAGATTATTCAAGCGATGATTTAGTAAGCTTCTTCAAGACATATTCTGATTTAGCTTATGAAAACTACTTCTCTTTATCAGGTACTAGATTAGTTGTTTACTTCGATGGTAACGATGATGGTGAGGCTGATGATGTTGAAGATTGGTATGATGTAACAATTACAGATACTAATAGTGAATTCTATGGTAAGACTAGAGCAGAGGTTGCTAAGTCAATGGTTTATGATATTTATAAGCTAGTTGCAGCATCAACTTCTTCTCATACAGATAGAATTTCTGCATTAGTTACTGAAATCCAGGGTTCTGCAAAGGCAGAATTCGAAACTAACCCAATCGTTGCAGAAAACAGATGGGCTAAGTACTTACATTTAGGTTTCAATGTAAAGACTGAGGATGTTTCAGCTACAAACTCAACTGTTGATATTGATTTCAATATTAAGCAGAGAATTTATGATTACGCTCGTGGCTATAGCTTAGCTGATGATGGTGTAACTAAGACTAAGATTTATCAGTATTTCATTAACGAAACTACTCCTACAAGCTATATGGAAGTATTAACTGATTCTTCAGTTGACACTGACGCAAACAATACTGATATCGTTAAGTCTGACGATGGATACAATTTATTAGTAATCACTTCAGGTACTACTAAGGCTTCTGCTGAATGGACTGAGGATGATCATGATGAGAACATTTTAGAAAACATCTACTTCAAGTATAATGATGGCGATGTTGTAATTGATAATATTTACAATAGTGAAGATCAGTTAAATGAAAACCAGATTAAGCTTTATATCATTGATTATGCTTTAAATGGTTCTTCAACATTAGCTCCTTCATCATTATCTGATGCTTATACAGCATTCTTAGCAGACGCTGTATCAAGATTTACAGGTAGTGAAACTCAGAGAATTATCTTATTAAGCTTTATTAGAAATAGAGCTGGCCTAGATTCTTCTACAGCATTATATGATGTAATCAAGTTTGCAAATGAGGATTACAATGGTGCAGATGGTGCATTCGCTAAGATTATTGAAATCAACCAGAGAATTGCTGATAATTACAATGATATTTACGATGACATCACTGGTACATCTGATCCTTATACTTATGTTGATGACAACGGTAATACTGTTGACTGGTGGGCAAAGATCGCACAGATCGTTGATGAATTCTTATTAAATGATGATGAAAAGGAGAGCGAATAATATGAAGATTAAAAAAGTTTTATTAGGCGCTACTCTTACTGCTTTAACAGCATTAACTTTAGCATCTTGTGGAAGTAACACAAGAAACACAGATACTCCAACAGGTAATTTAGATATGTCCTCTGTCTATGCAACTGCATTAGACGGAGAGCTATCTATGAGTACAGAAATGTACTACAATAGACTTCGTTTTAATAGTACTACCTTAGTTACTAATAAGATTAAGGAAGCATTATATTATGAAGAATATCAAACTTATAAGGCTGTATTTGAAAATGCAGACTACACAAATCTTACTTCAGCTCAGCAGGCAATGCTTGTTCCTACAAAGGATGGAGTTGCTTTATTTGAGCTAGGTGGTCATGATTTAAGCGATGATTCTACTGTAACAAACTATGACTATATTAGAAATGAATTAAGAAAGACTGTTATGTCTTCTGTTTCAACTTCTATTTATGGTACATCTGATTATGAAACACTAGATGATTATGAATCTGATGAAATTTTAACAAAGCAGAAAACATTTATTACTGCTCGTGCTAGAATTGGTCAGACATTCACAATTTCTGATTTAGCTTATGAGGAATCAAGTGATAATCTACATACTGTTGTAATTAAGAATATCGATTCAGATGTTTTTGAAAAGATGGTTGATGATGTATTACTTACTCAGGCAAGCTATTTATCAGCTCAGAATGCTTTATATGATATCGCAGATGAGGAATACATCCACAATTATGATGACGATGAGGATGATGATTTAACTAAGAACTCTAACTATATCTATGATGAGGATGGAGATTACTTAGAAACAGCTTATGATTCAACTTATAAGACATATGGTACTTACCATGCAATCATTATTCAGTTTGATTCTTTAAAGATTGCAAACAGATATTACAATGCTTATGCTACACAGCTTGAGTCTGCTACTTCAATTGATGAGGCTATCGCTGCTTATGTAAGCTTATATAATGATTATTATCAGTATAAAGCAGTTGATGCAACTACAGCTAAGACAAATGATGTATTTACATATACTGTCAGCAAGGATGAAAATGAATTCAGTGATTTATCTGATTCAATTAAGACTTTAGTTACTTCAACTCTTGAAGAAAACGTTGATAACGAAGCTGATTGGGATATTACTAAGCAGTATTTAACAGAGCCTAGAAATATCGACAATAAGTACGTTATGGCTATTCGTTTTGATACTACATTTGATATCAGTGGAACAAATGAAGAAACTGATTGGGATGATTTAGAGGAATCTAATCCTGATTTATATGCCACTTATACTACAAGAATTAAGTATGATACATTAATGAGTTCTAGAAATTCATATGTAAATACTGATTTCAATGAAATGATTTATACTCGTTCTAATAACGATGATACATCAGATGATATTTATATCTATGATCCATTCTTCGAATATAAGTTCCAGAATTCTTATTCTGAATATGAATTAATTAATAAGAAGTATTTTGATAATTCAGCTATCTTCTCTATTAAGGTTAGCGATGATTATACATATACTTATTCTGTAGAGGATTTCTATAATGATGCAACTCTTGCAAATGGTTCTTCTACAATTTATAGCTACTTCTCATTAGAATATGCATATACTAAGTATGATGAATATGTTACATTAAATTACATTGATGAGGATGCTCATGATGATAATGAGGATACATTATCTGATGCAATTGATAACTTCAAGAGCGGTGATAATTCATCTTATTCAAAGAAGCTTGGTGTATCTAATTTCTTATTATTAGCTTATGGCTATTCAACTAAGGAAGAGGTATTAAAGTATTATTATGATGCAGCTGCAGCTCAGACTACTTATTTAGCACAGTCTGTATTTAGCGAATGGGCAGTTGATGAAGATGGTGATGGTACTTATACTTATGATTCTTCTTTAGCAACTTCTGGTGCATTATATAGTATGCTTACTCTTGGTAATGAAAAGTACGCAGATTTATTCAATATTAACATTGACCACATCCTAATCAACATTGATGATGATGGTGATGGCTCTCCAGATGATCCAGATGATTTCTTAAAGAATAATGATACAGTTACTGAGGCTGAATATGAGGCAGCTGTAGAGGCTTTAGCTAAGGCTATTTATACAGAGGCTGAATATATTAGAGCTAATTATGCATCAACTAAGACTACATATGAAATCCTTACATATATCAAGGACCAGTATGATTTAGGTGAAAAATTATTCTCAGATTCTACAAAGTCTTGGGATGATTATAAGACATTCAACTTCTTATTAACAGTTGAACAGCTTGCATCATCTTCTGACATTGACCAGGATTCAGTATCAAGCTTCGTTGAGCCATTCAAGGATTATGTTATCGGTATGTATGAAACTTGTGTTGCAAACAATGTCGATGACGAATTCGAATATGGTACATTCTATGTATATAACAAGGCTGATGATGGTACAGAAACTGGTAAAGTAGTTTCTAGTGTTGATGATATTACAGCAAGCAATTTATGTAAGACATCATTCGGTTACCATTTAATCGTATTAAATAGCTATTCTGAACCAGAGGCTACAGACTTCACTGAAAGTGATGACCCTTCTAGTGTTCAGGCTAATATTGATGTATTAGTTTACGAGGATTCAGAGGACGATGATAACAATATCTATATCACTATGGATTCTTATAATACTGCAACTGATGAAATTTCATTCAACCAGTTCTTCATTTACTACTGTCAGACAAAGATGGGTCAGTCATCTTCACTTGACTCTTCTATTTCAACATTAATTAGCAGCATGTATTCAGATATTATTTCTACATACACTTCTGCTAACTTCCAGAACTATCTATTAATCACTTATTTAAATATTCAGATTAATGATACTACTGTTGATTCTTCAATTATTTCTGCAGAAAAGAATTATTATGCACAGCTAGTAATTGGCTATGATGATGAATCTGATTATGCATCTTGGGTAGATGAAGCAAACTTCTCTACTTGGAAGAGACCAGACATGAAGTAAAAAAGCTAAAAGAGGCAAATTTTGCCTCTTTTTCTTTATATTCTTATTTAATTGATTAATTAATCGTCTATATAGAAAAAGCCCTGTATCGGTCAAAATACAGGGTTTTAATTATTATATAATTAATTTACATCTTGCCTTTAACTAATGATAAGCCCATCTTGTGCTTAGTGTAGTCAATATCGATAACATAAACATGAACATTATCACCAACTGATAATACCTCTGTTGGGTGATTAATCTTCTTATTACTCATCTTCGAAATATGAATTAAACCATCATATTTAACACCACAATCAACGAAGGCACCGAAATCTACTACGTTTCTTACAACACCATCTAGCTCATCGCCAACCTTAATATCCTCAAAATGCATAATATCACTTCTTAGGATTAGACCATCATAATCATCTCTTATATCTCTTAGTGGGGCAATAAAGGCATCTAGGATATCATTTAAGGTATACATATCAATATCTAATTCCTTAGATAGTGCCATCTTATCAAGCTCAGCTACCTTTGCCTTGATTTCTTCACTACCTAAATCATCAGCGCTTAAGCCCATCTTCTTTAAAATCTTTAAGGCCTTATCATAGCTTTCTGGATGAATTGGAGTCATATCTAGCTTATTCTTACCATCTAAAATACGTAAGAATCCTACACACTGCTCATAAGTCTTAGGACCAAGCTTTGATACCTTCTTTAAATCCTCACGTGATTTAAATAAACCATTTTCCTCACGGTACTGAATAATATTCTTAGAAATAGTCTTCGATAAGCCTGATACATAAGATAATAATGATACTGATGCAGTATTTAAATTAACACCAACCTTATTAACAGCGTCCTCAACAACCTCATCTAGGCTCTTAGAAAGCTTAGACTGAGTTACATCATGCTGGTACTGACCAACACCAATTGATTTAGGATCAATCTTTACAAGCTCTGAAAGTGGGTCCTGAATTCTTCTACCAATTGAAATAGCACTTCTCTTTTCAACTGTTAAATCAGGGAATTCCTCTATGGCAAGCTCACTTGCAGAATATACAGAGGCGCCAGCCTCACTTACCATTACATATTTAGCATTTAAATTATTTTCCTTAATAACCTCAGCGATAAAGGCTTCTGTTTCTCTTCCTGCAGTACCATTACCTATCGCAATGATTTCAACCTTATAGCTCTTAATTAATCTAACAATAGTCTTCTTAGATTCAATTACATCCTTAGGATTAATCTTAGAATCCTTAGATCTTTCATTAGGATAAATAACACCAATTTCTAATACCTGTGATGCAGGAGATATTACTGCAAATTTACAGCCTGTTCTATAGGCAGGGTCAACGCCTAAGACAACCTTGCCCTTCATTGGAGCCTGAAGTAATAAATTCTTTAAATTTAAAGAGAAGATACTAATAGCCTGTTCCTCTGCCTTTTCACTTAAAATACTTCTAATTTCACGCTCAATTGAAGGAGAGATTAATCTCTTATATGAATCTGCAATAGCCTCTAATAGCTCATCTTTAAATAATGATTCTCTTTTTCTTGTAATCTTAAATGCTAAATAATCTAAATCACGCTCAGGCTGAAGTGTAACAGATACAGAAATAACACCCTCATCCTCAGCTCTATTAATAGCTAGTACTCTATGAGGCTTAATATAGCCTACATTCTCACTAGATTCATAATAATTTTTATATTTTTCCATTTCATCAACGGCATTCTTCTTTTTCTTACAAGAAATAGTACCATACTTTAAGGCTGCATCTCTAATATATTTTCTATATTCAGCATTGTCAGAAATTCTTTCGGCAACAATATATTTAGCACCAGTTAAAGCCTGCTCTCTAGTAGTAACCTTATCATTTAGGAATTTATCAATATATTCCTCCTTAGTACCACGCTGATAAAGCTTTAGCATAATATCAGCTAAGCCATCAAGACCAAGCGCAATAGCCTCTGTAGCCTTTGTCTTTTTCTTTTCCTTAAATGGACGATATAAATCCTCAACCTCAATTAGCTTAGTTGATTTATTAATTTCAGCCTCAAGCTCTGGAGTTAATAATCCCTTTTCATCAATTAATCTAATAACATCAGCTTTTCTTTTTTCAAGATTTACACCATATGTATATAAATCATTAATCTTTCTGATAGCCTCCTCATCCAAGCCACCAGTTAATTCCTTACGATATCTTGCGATAAAGGCTACTGTCTTTTCATCCGCAAGCATTTCAAGCACTGCTTTAACACGCTCAGGTGTTGTGCTAATTTCAGTGCAAATAGAATTAATTACATTGTCACTCATTACAAATTCACTCATATATTTTCTCCTTAAAAAATTAAGGGGTCCGTTTAGAACCCCTTATAATTATTATTAATCTGTTGCGTCTAAATCGAAATTCTGTGTATTCATTAGGATTAACGCATTGTTAACCATTGTTGTAGCAATTTCATTTAAATCACTGCTCCATACTGATGCAGTCTTGCCAGCCTCGTTAGTGTATGACTTAATAGGGCCCTTTACACCACCATTGTTATCACTTGTGCTTGAATCTACATCAATTAAAGAGAATAAATAGTTACTCTCATTATCATCAGAGCCACCAAATGTACCACTTGCTAGAATTGATGCATTGTTACCAATGCTTGTATCAACGATATATAACTGAACTGTATAATCATCATGATTCTCGTTATATAAATCAATTTCAGCCTGAAGCTTAACTAACTGATTAAATACCTTATTAGCTGTTTCATTATAATAGAATGTTTCATCGTCATCAGTCTTATCCTTGCCATCATCGATTGCCTTATCTGCATAGAATGAAGATAAATCTGCAGCGAATACAAAGATATAATCAACTAATGTATCATTTGTATCAGAACCAGTCTGGCTATTGTTATGAAGCATTACACCCTCATAAGACATCTTATGGAATGATACTGTAGTCTTATCACCTGATGCATATGTATAATCATATGATAGGTTAGTAGCTTCACCACCAAAGTAATCCTGAATTTCATTTTCGTCATCATCTGCTGTAACGAAATAAACGATTAAGCCAATTGCAACACCAATGATTGCAAGACCTAATACTATGCTTGAGAAGATAATCCAGAACTTCTTACTCTTTAGGGTTTCCTTAGCTTTAAGCTTTCCCTGTCCCTTTGTAGAGGCTCTGTTAATCTTTTTTCTTTTAATCTGTGCCATTACAAATACTCCTTATAGCTCGTTTCCAAAACGATTTCAAACTATTTTATCATAATTTAAAATATGATACAAGTTTATCATTCAAATTAATTTGAAAAGCCTGATTTTTAATTCTTTTCAGGATTTTTTTCACTTTCCGCAAGCTCAATTAATCTCTTAAGCCTATGGTTTAATCCTGACTTAGTAAGATTAGGATCAAATTCCTCATGAATTACATCAAGCATTTCATTAAGTGATGCCTCAGGATTATCCATTCTTACCTTCATAACCATTAAAAGCTTATTATCGAGCTTTTCAAGTGGATAATTATATTCTAGATACTGCATTGCCGCAAGCTGCTGCTGAGCGGCTTTATTTGTCTTACCCTGGTTTGCAACATCTAGATTAATTGTTCTTTTAGCTGTAGCCTTGATTTCCTTAGTAATAACAATATCCTGATAATATTCCATTGATTTAGAGGCTCCAACTAAATATAGGAATTCACCAATAACATCCTTACTTTTAATATAGGCAATGAAGTTATTCTTTCTTTTAGCAATTCTTGCATTTAGCTCAAAGCTATTCATCAGCTTTTGTACATATAATATTTCAGTATCACTGCTATATGAAATCTCTAAATGTGATGATTTAGAATTAGGATCATTTACACTACCTCTTACTAGGAAGGCTCCTCTTAAATAAGCAACCTTACCAGCATCAGTTTCAAAATCCTTCTGCTCACCCATTATATTGAAGCTTTTAATAATTCTATCTGCTCCATCTAATATCATACATGTAAATACAGTATGATTATCAAGCCTTGAGATTGTACGTGAGGCAATCTCATATGTAAACTCAAATTTTTCCTTAAGAAGCTTAATTAAATATCTTACGATATTCATTGAGTTACAAGTAAAGGAAAGCTTTAGGTTTCGACCTAAAATTATTTCCCCGCCAAATCTCAGCATACTCGCAATAAGAGCAGTTTTTTCAACCTCTTCATTAATATTAACTTGTAATAAATCCTCTTTTACGTCTGCTGAAAATGACATTTTTATACACCAACTATATTAATTAGCTCTGATAATTTATTAATAACATATTCAGGCTTAGCATCTAGCATAACCTCAGGATGAGAAATATATAAAACACCACAAGCCTCAACATTTGCTGCATGAGCTGCAGTCATATCATTGATATGATCTCCAACATATAAAACATTTTTAGCATTAAGCTTTTCCTTAGCCATTAAAATTCCATCTGGTGCTGGCTTTGGATTTTCATAAGATTCATAGCCTAAAACTAAATTAACGTAATCATTTAAACTAAATAAATCGATAGTATGCTTTACTAATGATTCAGCCTTAGATGAAACAATACCAATCTTAATACCCTTCTTGTTCAATGTCTTAATAACATCCTTAGCACCTGGGAATAATGATACCATATCATCATAATTTGCAATATTATATTCTCTATAGAAGGCAATCATTTCTTCAATTTCCTTCTCACTCTTAGAATATCTAGAGAAGGTCTGATATAAGGTTGGGCCAAAGAATGAATCATAATCAGCCTCAGTTAGCTTTAAATCAGGTCTAAACTTATCGAATGTATGCTGGAAGCTTCTATCAATAAGCTCTCTACTATTTAATAATGTACCATCTAAATCAAATAGAACTGTATCAATTCTATGCTCTTCTACATAATTTAACACTTCTGCATATACCTCCTGCTTAGGGAAAATAACCTTACCCTTAATTTCCTTGCCTGCAAGAACTCTCTTTAAAACAAGGAATGTAATACCGGCGATAATGAATATTACACTAATTAAAATAGAAACTGGGATAGGACCAGCCATTAATGGCTCTGCAACTCCACTATGTAATCTTAATGATTCAGTAAAGATTCTAACAATACCATACCATACTAAATATAAGCCAATCATATCACCAATCTTTAATGCCTTCTTAGACTTTCTTCTAATAACTAGCATAAAGACAAACATTACTAGGTTTAATAGGCTTTCGTATAAGAATACTGGGTGACGTAGGGCACCATCAATATACATCTGATCACCAAAGATTGTAGAAATTACACTCTTATACCATGATGATGTAATCTTAGGACCATATAGCTCCTGATTGAAGAAATTACCCCAACGACCACAGATCTGACCAATTAGGAAGCCTGGTGCAACTAAATCCATAATACGGAATAGTGAAACCTTTCTAACCTTACAGTAAATAAATACTGAAATACAGGCGAAGATTACACCACCTTGAATAGCAAGACCAGCAAGGCCAACAAAGTTACCATCAGAATCAAAGCCTAATATTTGCGCAAATGATGAGAAATTTGAGGCATTAAATATTACATACCAAATTCTCGCGCCAATAATTGATACCGGTAAAATGATTAATACACCAACATAAATAATATCAGGTGCAATACCAAGCTTCTTACCCTCATAAACACCAAGCGCTACTGCGATAATAACTCCAATTAAAATACATATTGCATACCAAGCAATTGTTAGCCCAAAAATTGAAAAGGTAGGGCTTATAGCATTAAACATGTTATTTTCCTCCCTTAGTACCTGATGCGGCACTATCAACCTTTGAAACAAATTCTACAGCAGCATTATGGCCTAAAAGCTTAAGCTTCTCATTCATAGCTGCAGATTCAACTAATAATGAAACTGTACGACCAGGTAAAACTGGAATTGTTACCTTAGCAATTTCAGTATTGAAATACTTAATTGTAGTATTATCTAAGCCTAAACGGTCATAATATTTATTTTCATCCCACTTCTCTAGCTCAACAACTAAACGGATGTTCTTTCTATCACGATATGATGATGCACCAAACATAGTAACAACATCAACAATACCGATACCTCTAATCTCCATAAATCTCTTTAAAATCTGAGGTGCAGTACCAATTAGGTTACCTGGCTCCTTTTCCATTACCTCAACTAAGTCATCGGCAATTAGCTGGTGACCTCTCTTAATTAGATCTAGGGCAGTTTCAGATTTACCGATACCACTCTTACCTATAATTAATGTACCCATACCATTGATATCAATTAATGTACCATGAATTGATAGCTTTGGTGCAAGCTTTTCCTGTAAATATGTATAAAGCTTACTAGATGTAGGTGTAGTTCTTAAATTAGATCTAAACATTGGAATTTTGTATTTATCTGCATTTTGATAGAAAAGCGGATCAATATTAACCCTCTGTGAGAAAACAACACATGGAGGATTTAATTCAAATATCTTTTCAATGTTTTTTGCCTTAACCTCAAGAGGTAATGTCGCAAGGAATGTTGCGTCCTTAGAACCGATTAATAAAATTCTAGTATTTTCAAAAAAATCAAAGAATCCAGCAAATTCAAGACCTGGTCTTGAAATTTCATCATCACTGATCTTATTATCAATACCTTCCTTACCGGCAAGTAATTCCAAGCCGTTTTCCTGCTGGAATTTACTTATTGTAATAAACTCATCCATAAAATAAAATCTCCTCCTATAATACGAACTTCTTGACAACATAGGTTGCTAAAAGCTCAAATGTAATCATATAAAAAATCCAAATAGCTGAGATATCAAATACCTTAAATACTAAATTATTTAATAGCATGATTAAAGCTATTTTAAACACAGATATGACAATTCTAGATTCTAAATAGATTTTGTCATATCCCATTCTTTTTAAATCTATTCCACCAGTGATTAAATAAAGCCCTGCTAAAATGGCTGATACCCAAAGAAGGCTATACCAATTCTTAACCACAATAAAGCTTGCAAGGAATCCAAATAATGATATGGACATTATATAGGCAATCATTAAAATCATCATGATTATTGAGAATAATAGCATGACGGTTTTAAATGTAGCCTTTGGCTTATAATTTCCTTTTTCAAGGATTTCCTTAAGCTCCTTATAGGCTTCCTTTTGCTTATCTGTTAAATTTTCGTTTTCCATTTCATAGTCAAGCTCTTTGATTAAATCATCGATCTTAGACTTATCCTTCTTTTTCTTAGGCATTTTAATCACCAATTAAACTGATTATATAATATTAATTATATATTTTCAAACAAATACTTATCGAGCCAAAATATCCTTTAAATATGAGCCTGTATATGATTCCTTGCAGGCTGCAATATCCTCAGGTCGACCCTGACATAATAGGGTACCACCCTTATCTCCACCCTCAGGACCCATATCAATGATATAATCCGCAAGCTTAATTACATCGAGGTTATGCTCAATAATGATTACAGTCGCACCTGAATCTGCGATACGATTGATTACAACCATAAGCTTTTTAATATCATCTGTATGAAGACCTGTAGTAGGCTCATCCATAATATATAGTACCTTATCAGATATTTTTGAATGTAGCTCATAGGCAAGCTTTACACGCTGAGCCTCACCACCAGATAGGGTTGTAGAAGACTGGCCAAGCTTAATATAGCCTAAGCCTACATCATATAATGTCTGAAGCTTTGATTTGATTTTTGGATGGGCATCAAAGAATTCTAGTGCCTCTTCAACTCTCATATCAAGAACATCAGCGATATTCTTACCCTTATATTTAATTTCAAGGGTTTCTGTCATATATCTCTTACCCTTACATACCTCACATGGTACATAAACATCTGGTAAAAACTGCATTGAAATTCTCTTTACACCATCACCTGAGCAGGCCTCACAGCGTCCACCCTTAGCATTAAATGAGAATTTACCCTTATCATATCCTCTAACCTTCGCATCGGTTGTTTGAGCAAATAGCTCTCTAATATCATCAAATACACCAGTATATGTTGCAGGATTTGATCTAGGTGTTCTACCAATAGGCTGTTGTGATACCTGAATAATTCTTTCAAATTGCTCAAGTCCTTCAATTTTAGCTACCTTACCTGGTACTATCTTCTTTGATTTATATAGCTTTACAAAGGCATTCTTATATAAAACCTCATTAACAAGTGAAGATTTACCAGAACCAGATACACCAGTAACTACTGTAATAACACCCTTAGGGAATTTAGCATTAACCTTCTTTAGGTTATTAGCCTCGGCACCCTTAATATTTATAAAGCCATTATTTAGGCTACGTCTCTTCTTAGGAACCTCAATCTTATATTCTCCAGTTAAATATTTACCAGTGATACTATTAGGATTCTTCATTACCTCTTCAGGTGTACCAGTAGCTACTACCTCACCACCATGAACACCAGCATAAGGTCCAATATCAACTAAATAATCACAATTTAGCATTGTTTCCTCATCATGCTCTACAACAATTAAGGTATTACCTAAATCACGCATTTCCTTTAAGGTATTGATTAATCTCATATTATCTCTTTGATGTAAACCAATTGATGGCTCATCAAGTACATATAAAACACCAGTTAGCTGTGAGCCAATCTGAGTTGCAAGACGAATACGCTGAGCCTCACCACCAGACAAGGTATCTGCAGATCTACCAAGTGTTAAATATTCTAATCCTACATTGATTAAGAAATGAAGTCTATCTGTAATTTCTTTAATTGCAAGCTTTGCAATTTCAGTCTTTTCAGGAGATAGCTTTAAATTCTTAAACCAATCATATAGGTTTTCAATAGACATACTACATACATCTGCGATAGATTTACCATCAATAAAGATATTTAATACTGATGGATTTAATCTTTGACCCTTACATGTCTCACACTGGTTTTCAACCATGAAATTTTCAATCCATTCACGAATCCAATCAGATGATGTTTCATTATATCTTCTTTGGAACATTGGTACAATTCCTTCAAAGAAATCCTTCTTATCATGAATTCTACCAGATGTCGATCTAAGCTTATAATCTATTAATTCTCTAGAACCATATAAAATGATTTTCTTCTTTTCATCAGGTAAATCCTTAAATGGCTTATCCTGATCAATCTTAAAATATTTACATGTTTGATCTAATATTGCATTATTTAAATTATTTTCATCCTGATTCTTATAAGGAAGAATTGCATTATTATTAATACTTCTATCCGCATCGATAATTAAATCAGGTGATACTGATAGCTTCTTTCCTAAGCCATTACAATCAGGACAGGCACCAAGTGGTGAATTGAATGAGAAAAGTCTAGGCTCAAGTGTTGCAAGTGAATAGCCACATTCTGGGCAGGCAAACACTGTAGAATAGAATTCCTCCTTATCATTACAATAAAGCACACAATATCCATTTGATTCATGGACTGCAAGCTCAACTGCGTCAAAGATACGGCTTCTTACGCCTTCCTTTTTAACTAAACGCTCTAGTACAACATAAATATTATGCTTCTTCGTACGCTCAAGAACAGGGGCATTTTCAAGCTCAATCATTTCACCATCAACTAATGCTCTAACATAGCCGGCCTTTAAATATTTTTCAAATACTGCCTTATGCTCACCCTTTTGACGGAATACTACAGGGGCAGTAATATAAAGCCTTGAGCCATCCTCATGCTCCATAATCTTATCAACAATCTGATCAATAGAAAGTGATGAAATTGGAATATTATGATTTGGACAGTATGGAGTACCTACTCTTGAGAATAATACTCTTAAATAATCATAAATCTCTGTTACAGTACCAACTGTAGATCTTGGATTATGAGATGCACTCTTTTGGTCAATTGAAATAGCAGGTGATAATCCTTCAATAGAATCAACATCTGGCTTTTCATTTCCACCAATAAACTGTCTTGCGAAGGATGATAATGATTCTACGAATCTTCTTTCACCCTCCTGATAAATTGTATCGAAGGCTAATGAAGATTTACCTGAGCCTGATACTCCTGTCATTACTATTAATTTATTCTTAGGAAGCTCGATATCAATGTTTTTTAAATTATTTTCTCTTGCTCCTTTGATAATAATCTTATCCATTATAATTTCTCCTCGTTCTTACTAATTCCAAGTCTTTTTAAATCCTCATCTCTAATTAAATCAAATAGGATTTCCTTATCCTTAACAAATTCAATTAGCTCCTTTTCATTATCAAAATAAAAGGACATTGATGCGAATGCACTAAAAGGCTTTGAATATATATCAAACGAATATAGGAATAAAAATTTTCTCGCTTTAATTTTAACTATATCCTTAGCTCTAATTTGATTTGTTCCATTAGATATAATTAAATTATCTCTTTCCTTAAAGCTAAATTTTACAAGCTTATATACAAATATGCTTGTGATTAATGTACATATAAATGCTAT
>JAILEP010000108.1 GCA_024697825.1 Acholeplasmatales bacterium | reverse complement strand
CCGTTAAAGGCATTTCATGAATTTCAGTATAATGCTTAGAATAGATTGGAGATGTATCATTAACTGCAGATAAGAAATATTCAGGAGAATAGCCCCAAGAATATTCTCTTCTAATTGGGTTAATGATAGTATCCATAGTATAAAGTATTGGCTTTAAATTATAGCTTGTGCCTCTTGTTCTATTTAAATAGCTTAATATTAATTCAGTATTTAAATTACCAGCACCTCTACCCATACCTAAAATAGATGCATCTAGCATCTTATCTCTTTCTATTGGCTGATTGATAAAGGCAACTGCATTCGCAAAAGCCATCTGGATATTGTTATGAGCATGGAAGCCTAGTGCGATATCTGGTCTTAATCTTTCATCAAAGAATTTAGTAAGCCTTATGATATCATCCTCCATCATTTGACCAAATGTATCTACAAAATAGATACCTTTAATTTTTAGTTTGTTCGCTCTTGCGATTAATTCCTCAAGCTCAGCTTCAGTATAATGTAATGTAACCATTGGCTGCATATATACATCATAGCCCTTATCAATTATCGCTTGATATAAATCTAATGCTTCATTAAAATTTCTCTTATGGAACGCAAATCTAATACCATCTACACTGTTTTCTTTTCTTTCTTCTAATGCATCCGCGTCAAATTTAGAATAGTCAAACATTGCTAAATATTTAACTCCTGGCTCCTTCTTATTAAGGATAGTGTTATAAATAGTCTTCTCATCCTTAAACTGAGTTCTTTCACCATCACTAGTTCCCTTAGTCTTTTCTAAATAGCCTAATTCAATATATTTAACACCAGCATTTTCAATTGCATTAATAATTGATTTTATATTATTCTTACCAAATTCAAAATTATTTACAATGCCACCATCTCTTAAGGTAACATCTAATATTTTTATACTGCCCATAAAATCCTCCAAAAATCTATACCATTATAACATTAAAGGAATAATATAAACAATATTATTTCAACTCTTTTAGTATAATGACCCAATCATTTAAAACATCTTCTCTTTTAGGTGGCATTAAGGTTATTTTATTTAATCCTCTAATGCTACCTAAATGAGTTAGAATACCATTAATAGGATTCATTAACCAAATAGCCATTTCCTTATCCTTATAATCATTTAAATTAATAATTGTATCATTACCTAAGTAATTATAAATTAATATATAATCTAATCCTTTAAATACTACCTTATGATCATGCTTAAAGCCTTGATTTAATATTAATGAATCATCATTTGTACCTTTTGTATAATCGATAGATTTCATTAATCTCTTTAAATGAATCAGCTCCTTAGCCCCTGGTGCATCTAAGGCATCTTGCCATTTAGTTTTTACACCATATTCACCCTTACCTTCAGTATAGAACTGAA
Organism: Acholeplasmatales bacterium; assembly: GCA_024697825.1. Lineage (GTDB taxonomy): Bacteria > Bacillota_I > Bacilli_A > Acholeplasmatales > Anaeroplasmataceae > Anaeroplasma. Next base: position 6,552 of record JAILEP010000108.1, on the reverse strand, counting down.
TAATTGCACCATGGCCATATGTAAAGCCTGAGGCTCCTGCAAATATTCCATAATAGGCATAGCGTCTTACATCATAATCCTGCCAATATGGCTGAGTGCTATCATGAAGGCCTTGAACAACGCCCTCATATGATGGCTCTCCATCTATAATAGGCTTAAAATTAGCATATGTTTTAGCCTTATATACATACCTATAGGCATCCTCACCAAATGTTGCCTCATCTAGACTATCTGGATCCCATGGTAAATCTAGCTGATCATATCGTCTATGTCCAGACTGGTACATATTAAAATCTAGCCAATCCTCATCATTAAACCATAGATATGAGCCAAGTCTTCCAAAAGGATGGAAGGTTATAAGCTTATCAGGATTATTCTTCTTTATTAATTTTCCCATTTTATTGAATAGATCAATATTATAATCTCCTCTAATATCTCCACCTAATACCCAAATGATATTTTTATTATTTTTAAATTTATTAGTGATTCTATTTATTATTTCTTCATAATTATCTTCATTAATTAAATTATTCTTAATGCTACTTCCCCAGCATGGAAGTAATGCAAAATAAATACCTAATTCTTCTGCATATAATAATATCTCATTTACAAAATCAAAATATGATTCATCATTATAATCTCTTACATTCCTAGAATCACTAGGAAATAATAAAATTGCTTGAATTACATTAAAGCCAAGTGAAGCTCTATTATCTAAATATTTAATTATTTCTTCTCTTTTTAGCCTACCAAATAATAACCAAGCAGTATCTCCAAGCCAGAAAAATGGGTCATTATTATCATAAAGGTATGAACTTTTAATATTAAGCATAAAAATCTCACCTCACTGGTTAATTTTATTTTACTTTTTTTTAAAATGTGTTACAATGAAATTATAAAATTCGATACATTTTGTATCATAAATGTAGTACTATAAGGAGGTAATCAATATGTATCATATTCCAGATGACAAAAGAGCAAAAGAATCAGCATTAAAAATTTATAAGAGCTTAAGAAATGTTTTAAGAAAAAAGAGCATTATGGATGTCACTGTCATGGACATCAAGAATGATTGTGGAATATCACGTTCTACCTTCTATAGATTATTTGATAATGTTCAGGATGTCTTAGAATATCAGCTAGGTATTTTCCTAGATAGATATCTAAAGGAAAAGGAAAATCATGAGGATAAGATTTTATACTTCTATGAATTCTTCCATAAGCATAATAATCTTATTTATATTATATCAACTCAAAGTGAATTTATCCTTAAGAAGGTAATGCTTGAAAAGGCTAAGGAAAAGGATGATTATTTAGTATCATTTAAAGTTGGTGTCATGACTTCACTTCTAATTAAGTGGACAGAGCGTAATAAAAAGGAAACACCAGAACAAATGGCAGAAATCACTAAACGTCTTCTTTCTTTAAATATGACTGATGTGTTAACTGATTTTTAATAACAACAAAGGGTCGCAATTGCGACCCTTATTATTTTATTCATCTCTATGCTTAATAATATTATATAACGCAAATGGATATACAAATACAGCACATATACTTGCTATAGCAGTTGCAAGTAGGAATACAATTACTGAAAGAATTACACCTAGAATTGCAAATAAAAGCTTAACAGCAATTAGGAATATTATTCCATCTAAATCAAGTGTAAAGATAACACCTGGGAATCTAATACTCCATTCTGCAATAGATGACCAAATATCATAAACAGGATTGTTACATAATACGAAGCATCCAATCATAAAATAAAGCATTGCACCTACAATTGCGCCAAAGCCAAACCAGCTAGCATCACCTGAATTAACTCCAAATATAGAGAAGAATCCGAATGCCACTAAGAATGCTGCAATACCAGCAATAAAATGCCAAATTAAATGCTTATTATTAGAAGATATTCTTTCCTGTCTTGCATTGGCAATCTGCTTATCTCTACAGTCCTTACATAATGTAGTAGTATAGCCACCACCTCTTGCGCTATGATGTGTTTGAATGAAATCATCAGGATCTGTAATAGCCTTTTTACAGCTCTCACAAACACCTAAGACTGGCTTTGGAGTAACTGTCTTTTCTACAACTACCTGCTTTTCAACAATAACAGGTTTTTCAACAACCTTCTCTACAATCTTTTCCTTTTCTACTTCTACTATTTTAGGTTCTGTATCCTGACTTAATAATTCATCTACAGATACTTCAAATATAGTAGCCATCTGCTTTAATGTATTAATAGATGGTTCTACATCATTAGATTCCCATCTAGATACAGCCTGTGCAGTAACATTTAATTGATCTGCCAGACTTTTTTGAGTCATATTTTTTTCGGCTCTTAATTCTTTTATTTTTTCACCAAGTGTCATAAAACTTTACCTCCGATTGACAATTTCATTTTATAAACGACTCAACATTTTGTAAATAAACAGTTTGTTGAATTAAATAAACAAAATTGCAAGTCCTTAAAAAATGGCGTTATTTAGCCATATTTTAAAAGACATCGTTTTTATACTACTTTTTTATTTTACCATAGTTTTACAACTATTTCCATAAACACAAAATAAAACCGCTAATTAAAGCGGTTCATATTTTTATACTGATGCGAGTATTGTAACCCTAAAGCTATTCATATTAGCATCTACTGCTGTTCCAAATAAGATATTTATATCTCCACCTAGATTATCTCTTATTACATCAATAGCTCTAGATATTTCTATTAAGCTAATAGATTCATTAGCTGAAACTGATACTAAGATATCAGTAATATTTCTATTACCTAATTTACTAACGGCCATTTCCGCAGCCTTATTAGCTCTATAAGCGCCTATTGCCTCACCTGTTCCAACTATAAGCTCCTGTTTATAGCCAGTAACAGTGCAAAAATCATTATAATCAATATTAATTAATGTAGATGTATTAACAATAGATAGAACACTCTTATAGATATTTAATAAATCCTCTTCACCATATTCTATATCTCTATTTGAAGTATAGAATAAATCTGCAGAGCCTTCTAGCTCCTTAGCAGGATTCTTATCACAATTTAATACAATTGCGATAACTCTGTTATAAGGATTACTCTTATCATTCATAAAGCTTATAGCTTCCTTTAATGCATTCTTATCCTGATAATTAAAAGCGACGAATAACAGATTTAGGTCATCATATGAAGCATCAACTAAATTCTTCTTATCACCTAAACCTGGAATATTAATTCCATTAATTTTTTCAACAATTTCTTTAGCTTCCCCAAAGCCAACTAACTTAGATTTTACTACCTGACACATTTTCCCAAGACTCTACCTTTCTACCCATTATTTTTTACTAGGGTAATTATAATTATAGAGTCGGAATTTCAACTATGCAATATATTTTGATTCAAATTAATTTGTTTAATAATGCGTTACATTTCCATAAATAAGATTGAAATAATAAAGAAAATACCTTTACTAAAGTAAAGGTAAATTTTTGTACATTAAAAATCGGTTCAAATGAACCTATAAATTAATGTTGAATTTTAAATTCTTTTATACTTATTAAAAAAATATAGTCACCACCGATGAGTCTTTTATGTAACATTAAAAATAAAGCAGCCAGCAAAAGCTGACTGCAATATTATTAATTATTCACCATCTGTAGTTGTTGATTCAATTCCTAAATAAGCATCAATTATATCAGATGACATTAAATCCTTATTTTCCTTAAATACAGGGATATAAGTATCATAATCATTTAGGATTCTATTTAAAACTGTTGAAGACATACCTACTGATACTTCAAATCCATTCTTATCCTTGAAGTCAGATTCAAATGAAGTGTAATTATCGCCTTCCTGGATAAAGAACATTGGTACCTGTACCTCTGTTACTACATAAGCGTCATTAGTTGAATCATAAGAATAATAATATCTATTTCTTAATTCAACATCATACTTACGGCTTGTAGTAAGGATTGCTTTCTTATTATATGCTGGAACTAATAATGAAGTTGAGCCATTTAAATAAGTATCAACTGTAGACTTTCCAGATTCATTAGCATCAGTTTTATCAGTTACCTTGATTGAGCTAATACCATTCATATCCCGCATATTGAACCATAATGTGTTATATGTACCAGTTACACCTGCAAATGTTAATTCTTCCTGAACCTCATAGCCTAGAAGTCTACCTTCAGTAGCACTATATAATTCACTGATATATCCATCAAATGCAACCATTCCAGAAGCCTTATTTCCAACAACTGTTACATAACCATTTGAAACTAAGAAATCAGCACATGCCTGAATCTTATCAGAGCCATTTAATGTAGTATACTCATAAATATGACCAACTGTATTTTTATTTGAATCCTTACTGATAGATAGATATGATGATCTAGAACCTGTCTGACCCAAAAGTGTAACTCCATAATGAGTAGCTAATTCATATAAACTATCAGAAATAGTATACTTAGTTACATAATTATCAGATACCTTAACATACATTGTCTTTGTCTCGTTAGCGATATCATAAGACATATTGATAATTGGTGATACAGCGCCAATAAGTGGAACATTAATGCTAGATGTAAACTTTAGATTAAATGTTAATATTGTTCCTGTAAATGTAAAGTCAACAGTGAAATTATTACCAGTATATGTGTATTCCATGCTATCAGCATATGAATTAGTAATATAAATATCAACTGCATTACCTGCTGCACTAAATGCAGTCTGGCCAACATTGAATACCTTAGCCATAGTTACGCTTTGGTTAATATTTTCAATGACCATCTGCCACTGCTCACCATATCCGGCCTGATTAATAGCTGAAATCTGTGTATCAGTAGTGAAATCATATGCAATGTCAGCTGCTGTTACTAAATTAGCTTCATAATTTGGCTGCATTGCTGCAGGAATATAATCATAAGCTGTTGCAGTTTCTACTGCTGTAAGTCTAGCTAAATAATCTTTAACAGTGCTTATTAATAAATCCTTGATATGCTGTTCAGTTTCAGTTAATACTGTTGTTAATGTTGGAGCAACATTATCAATTTCTGTCACAGCATTAATCTTAGCCTTTTCTGTATTCCAGAACTCAGTTAAATCAGCCTTAACTTCTTCATTAGGCATCTTGTCAAGTCCTGCCTCAACAACCTCAGACAATTCTGCTAAAGCTGCATTCTTTAGTCTAATTAACTCCTTATTTAATTCTTCCTTAACAAAGTCCTCTGTATCCTTCTTGATTTCAGCAATTGTTGTTTCAATACCATCTAATGAATCAATTGCCTCAATCTTATCAGCTTCAGTATTGTAGAAATTAGTTAAATCAGTCTTAATTTCTGTATCAGAAATCTTATCAATAGCTGGTAGAACAATACCATCGATATATGTTCTAGCTTCTTCCTTTAGATCATCAACAATTGTTAAAATAAACGCTTCTGTATCTGCCTTTACTGTTGCAGGTAAAGCATCAGCTTCTTCCTGTGTAGATACTGCCTGAATCTTATCTGCCTCTGTATTATAGAATGTATTAATCTTTGTTCTTAGTTCAGTATTTGTTACATAGGTTAAAGCCTTAGTTACAAGCTCATCAAGCTTAGCTCTAGCGATTTCCTTTAGCTTATCTATTTCTAAAGTAATTAATTCAGTAGAAATTTCATATACATCATACTTGAATTCATCAAGAATTTCTTCAATTCTATCCTTGTCCTTAGCTAATACAATTGCAGATATATTAGCGTTTGTAGTTTCATATAACGCCCTAACAGCATTCTTAGTTGCATCATCAGGACACTTTTCATAAATAGTATCATATAAAGTCTTTAAACCTGATTTTGCGGTTGATAATACTGTTTCAACTGTTGAATCTAATGCATTATCGAAATAATACTTTGCATAAGTTCTAAATGTAGTTAGAGCAGATGCATAGTTTGAATCAGCTGAATAAGCTGCATATACATATTCAATATAATCTACATTTAATTCATTAATCAATGATTCAATGCTAGTTCTTAAAATATCTGCTTCTCTATCTGCATAAGTTTTATTTGAAGCATTCTGCTTAACAACCTGAATAGCATCATATAAATACTTATATAAATCATTAAGATCTTCCTTTAGCTTTTCAACATCAGTTTCAGTTGATGCGCTCATCTCCTGATTAACATATGCTAATACAATATCAATAGTAATCTTAGCATTCGCACTTAATGACGCATTACTAGCTAAATTATTAGATGCAGTTGCTGCCTCTAGCTTTACCTCTTCTGCAGTTGTACCAGTAAATTCAATTTCATCCTCTCTAACTACCTGAGAGCTTGAAGCTACTGAGCTTGACTTAGCTGTGCTTGATGCTGCTGCTTTTGATGTAGCTGCTTTTGATGTTTCAGTAGTTTGAGAGTTAGTCTTTTCAGACTCTCCTCCACATGAAGCTAAAGCAAATAATCCCGTTGCCGCAATAACTCCTAATAAAATTCTTCTCTTTTTCATATTTTTTCTCCTCCAATCAAATATCTCCCGCGAATTGTTTGATTTATAGTTTTATTATAACATCATTGTCTTAATTG
>JAILEP010000085.1 GCA_024697825.1 Acholeplasmatales bacterium | reverse complement strand
AGTTAGAATATTTTAATACACTTGATATGACATATGCATTTGATGATCTTACAGGTCTTTTTAATAATGCAGCAATGATTGGATATGTAAATAGCCTTATCGATAGAGAGGTTCCATTTACAATGGCTATCGTAAATGCAGATAACTTTAAGAACATTAATTCAACCTATGGCTATGTTACAGGTGATAAGATTTTACAGATTTATGCAAAGGCACTTACTCGTGCAGTTTCAGATGATGGTGTTATAGGTAGATATGGTGGAGATGAATTTATTGTTGTATTAGAAAATATTACAGAATATAACGATATTTGGAAAATCTTCCATGAGCTTAATGTTATGCTATCAGAGACAACTATTCCAGGAATGGAGGAATTATCTATTTCTGTAACTACAGGTATTACAAGATACCCTCTAGATGGTAGAACTAGTGATGAATTATTCTCTACAGCTCAGAGAGCTCTATTCCGTGGTAAGACTAAGGGTAAGGCTTGCTTCATCATTTATTTAGCAGCTAAGCATGCTAATATCGTAGTTGAAAAGGCAACAGATAATATCTTCTCAACTACTGAATTAATTTCTAAGGTATTTGATTATCTTAATGTTAATCATAAATCATTAAAGAATAATATTAATGAGCTTTTAAGCTATTTCCAGGTATTCTTTAAGCTAGATCATATTGTACTTGAATCTAATACAAAGATTATTTGTGAAAAGACTAAAAATGATTTAGATAAGAAATTTAGATATATTGGACCTAAGGCATTTAAGGATAATTTAAATATTTATGGTTTATTCTTTGTAAATAACAGAAGAACATTATTACAAATTGGCGCTGTTGATTTACATAAGGCATTACATGATCAGGAAATTAGAAGTACTATTGCAGTTGAAATTGGCTGTAATGGTGAGAAATATGGTATTTTAAGAGCTGATATGATTAATAATACTGCGGCTTGGAAGGATAACGAAATGATTGTATTCGTTGCTACAGCTAAGCTAATTGGTACATTAATCTATAAGGCTAATAAGAATTTAGATGAGATTTAAAATCCATTGAAAATACCTCCTATATAACAAAAGGGCACCTAGTTCCAGGTGCCCTTTTGGTTTACATTGAATCTATTTCCTTTTCTAATTCCTCGATGATTTTATCCTCATCAATTTTTCTAACTACCTCGCCCTTTTTAAAGATAAGAGCCTCGCCCTTACCACCAGCGATACCTAAGTCAGCTTCACGTGCCTCACCAGGACCATTTACGATACAGCCCATTACGGCAACATGAATATCCTTATTTACTGTATATAGATATTCCTCTACCTGCTTGGCTAGGTTGATTAGATTAATCTGAGTTCTACCACAAGTAGGACAAGAAGTAATTACAGGTACATTATTCTTAAGCTTTAATTCCTTAAGAATATCCTTAGCAGCCTTAACCTCAAGGGTAGGATCTGCAGTTAGAGATACTCTAATTGTATTACCAATACCAAGTGATAATATTCTATATAGACCAATTGATGATGTAATTAAGCCCTTAAATTCTGTACCAGCCTCAGTAATACCTACATGAAGTGGGTATGGGAATGCCTCAGCAGCTAGCTTATATGCTTCAACTGCTAAATCACAATTAGATGCCTTAATTGATAATACGATATTATGGAAATCTAATTCCTCTAAAATATCGATATGGCCTTTAGCAGCCTTAACCATATTTTCAGCATTTACAGCCCATCCCTTAGGAAGAGAGCCAGCATTTACACCAATACGGATAGGAATATCATATTCCTTACATAAATTAACAATTTCAGTAATCTTTTTCTTATCTCTTATATTACCTGGATTAAGTCTAATCTTATCAACACCCTGCTTAATTGCAATAATTGCAAGCTCTGGGTCAAAGTGAATATCAGCTACTAATGGAATATGAATTTGCTTTTTAATTTCTCCAATAGAATAAGCATCAGTCTTATCTAATACTGCAACTCTAATGATGTCACATCCAAGCTTTTCAAGCTCTAAAATCTGCTTAACAGTTCCTTCAACATCCTTAGTTTTAGTGTTAGTCATAGATTGAATTAAAATCGGATTATCTCCACCGATATATCTATCTCCAATCTTTACAACTCTTGTTTCATTTCTTTTAATCATTTTAAATCACCATTTATATTCTACAACCCAAATGAAATAAAATCCAATAATTCTATTAAAAAAATAATGATAAGGGAAAATAACAGAAAATCCTATGAAAAAAAGTGAAAAAATAAGTTGCAATACCAAAAACCTTTTGATATAATACTCTAGGAAGTAATCTTTAAGTCTGGAGGGATAAAAACATGCGTGACTTAGTTAAGTTAGTTTGTGCTGATTGCAAGAACGAAAACTATTATACAGACAAGAACAAGAAGACAACTCCTGAAAGAATGGAGATTAAGAAATATTGTCCTCATTGCCGCAAGCATACTGTTCACAAGGAAAAGAAGTAAGATAATAGAGAATTTAAGCCACTATTGTGGCTTTTTTTCTTGTTTTAATGTAGAATAATAGTGGTGATTTAAATGATAGAATGTAAGACAACTGGACCGCTTTTTACTAATTGCTATATCGTAAGCAATGATAAGAAGGAATGTGTAGTTATTGATCCTGGTATGAGCTTTGGTAAGACTTATGATTACATTATTAATAATTATACTGTTAAGGGTATTTTATTAACTCATGCTCATATTGACCATATTGATGGGTTACAATATTTTATTAATGATGATGTTCCTGTATATATAGGAGATAATGA
>JAILEP010000079.1 GCA_024697825.1 Acholeplasmatales bacterium | reverse complement strand
TATTGAATTAAATATCACAAATAATATAAATAAATATATGACTGAAAAAAATAAAAAAAGAGCCGACTTAGCTCTTTATTTAAATACTACTACTCAAAGTGTTTATAGATTCTTTAAAGGTGAATCTACTCCTTCTATTAAGCAGTTAGTTATGATATGTAATTTTTTAGATATTACTATATATCAATTAATTGGAATTGAAGACAAAGCAAAATTGAGTGATGAGGAATTTGAGATTATAAAAGCAATTAGAGATGATGAATTGAATAAGGAGCTTGTTAAAAGAGCTCTAAATCTAAAATAAGCTTCGTAGCATCAATGTGTTACGAAGCTTCATTTTTCGGTTCTATCTCTTATTATAATTCTTATCTAACCAATTCATGTATTCGCCAGATTCTACATGGTTAATCCATTCTTGGTTTTCTAAATTCCATTTAATTGTTGCGATAATTCCTGTATCAAAATTATGTTCAGGCTTCCAACCAAGCTCAGTTTCAATCTTTGTTGGGTCCATCGCATAACGTAGGTCATGACCTGGTCTATCAGTTACATAATTAATTAAATCTTCTGTTTTTCCTAATTCTTTTAAAATAGTCTTTACTACTTGAAGGTTTGTTCTTTCATTATGTCCACCGATATTATATACTTCACCATCACGACCATTTCTTACAATTAAATCAATTGCTGTACAGTGATCTCCTACATATAACCAGTCTCTTACATTTTCGCCTTTACCATATACCGGTAATTTCTCATTTCTTAATGCCTTTTGTATCATTAAAGGTATTAGCTTTTCAGGGAAATGATAAGGTCCATAATTATTTGAACATCTAGATATAGTTATAGGTAGTCCAAATGTTCTATGATATGCTTGAACAAGTAGGTCAGCTGAAGCCTTAGATGCACTATATGGGCTTGAAGTATGTATTGGAGTATCCTCTGTAAAGAATAAATCTGGTCTATCTAGAGGTAGGTCTCCATATACTTCATCTGTAGATACTTGATGGTATCTTTTAATACCATATTTTCTACATGAATCCATTAATGTTTGTGTACCTAATATATTTGTCTCTAAGAAAATACGAGGATTTTCTATAGATCTATCAACATGGCTTTCTGCAGCAAAATTAATTACATAATCAAATTTTTCTTCCTCAAATAATTTAAATACTGCTTCTCGATTACATATATTTTCATGTACAAATTTAAAATTAGGTTTATCAATAATTGGAGCAAGTGTTTCCATATTACCTGCATAAGTTAATGCATCAATACATACATATTGGTCATTTGGATATTTATTTACCATAATATGTAAGAAGTTCCCACCAATGAAACCTGCTCCACCTGTTACTAAAAATTTTGACATAGAATTAATCCTCCAATTCTTTCAAATATCTATTTAATGCGTCCTTCCAGTCAGGAAGTCTCTTAAATCCTGCATTATCTAAAGAATCTTTAGACATTCTTGAATTAAGAGGTCTTTTTGCTTGTTGAGGTACCATCTTTAAATATTCCTCTGTAGTTACATCATTTACTTTTATATTTAACCCTTTTTGTTTAAATATTTCTTTTGCAAATTCTGCCCAAGAAATATAACCTTCATTTGTCGCGTGATATATTCCATATTTATCAGTTTCAATCATGTCACATAATAATTTAGATAAATCATATGTATATGTTACTGAACCAATTTGGTCAGCTACTACATTTAATTCTGACTTACCCATATTTGCTAATTTTAGCATTGTCTTAACAAAATTATTACCATTCTTACCAAATACCCAAGATATTCTTACAATAAAATATTTATCTATTGTAGATATTACAAAATCCTCACCCTGAGCTTTTGTTTTTCCATAGATTGATAATCCTGACTTTTCGTCATTTACGTTAAATGGTTTATCACCTAAACCATTAAATACATAATCTGTAGATATGTATACCATTTTAGCATTTACATTCTTACATGCCTCGGCAATGTATTTAGGTGCTAAAGCATTTACCTCATATACCTTATCTAGCATTTCCTCTGCCTTATCTACAGCTGTCCATGCTGCATTATGCATAACTACATCTGGTTTATATTCATTTATATATTTTTAACATCTTCTTCCTTAGATAAATCTAAGTCATCGATGTCTATTCCTTTTACATTTGTATAGCCACGTTCATTAAGTTCTCTTACACAATCATAACCTAATTGCCCCTTTACACCTGTAACTAGGATTTTCATATCCTTTGACATAATTATGCCTTCTTTCTTAAAACTTAATTTTAGCATCCTTTAAAGCAGGATGAACCTTATCCTTTTCAGAAAGTAAAACTTCACCCTTATATGGCCAAACAATACCAACCTCAGGATCATTCCACATAATACCACCCTCATCTTCAGGATGATATAATTCATCACACTTATAGCAGAATGTTGCAGTATCTGATAATACTACAAATCCATGAGCGAAGCCTCTTGGAATCATAAACATATTGCCCTTTTCAGCAGATAATGTACAACCAACCCACTTACCATAGGTAGGTGAACCAGCACGTAAATCTACGGCTACATCAAAAACTTCACCTTCAAGGCATCTAACAAGCTTAGCCTGTGGGAAAGTCTTCTGGAAGTGTAATCCACGTAAAACCCCAGCCTTAGACTTAGACTGATTGTCCTGTACGAAGTTATAGTTAAGACCTGCAGCCTTAAAATCAGATTCCTTATATGTTTCCATAAAGTAACCACGGTTATCCCCGTACTTCTTTACATCAATTGTATATACATCCTTAATTTCAGTTTCATTGAAAGTGAAATTACCAATTGTC
>JAILEP010000069.1 GCA_024697825.1 Acholeplasmatales bacterium | reverse complement strand
TCACCAGCTATTAATTCTATAGCTATAATAATTCCTAATACTAGAATTAAAATAGGTGAAATCATAAACAAAGTTAGCGATAAAGATAATTTTAAAGCGTAATTTTTATTTTTCATTATTCGTTAATCTTTGCCAAAAATTCTGGCTCCTCCATAATATAGATGCCAAGCTCCTTTGCCTTATCATATTTAGAACCTGGATCTGCTCCCAAAATTAAAATGTCTGTCTTTTTACTAACAGAACCACTTAATACACCACCAAGTGATTCAATAATCTTTTTAGCTTCATCTCTTCCCATAGATGAAAGTGTACCTGTAAGAACACACTTCTTATTTGTAAAATAGCTTTCCTTAATCTCAATACCATCATATTCCATATTTAAGCCTAATTCCTTAAGCTGATTAATTAAGCTAATATTGTTTTCATCATGCATATATTCAACAAGTGATGTAGCGATTGCATCGCCAATATCAGGAATATTAGTTAGCTCCTCTAGAGTTGCCTGCATGATTCCATCCATATTCTTAAATTTTTTACAAATAAGCTTTGATGCCTTTGCACCAACATGACGAATACCAAGACCAAATAATAGCTGGTCTAAATTATTTTTCTTTGATTCTTCTATCGCATCAATTAGCTTAGAAATACTCTTTTCACCAAGACCTGGTAATAGAACTAAATCAGAAATCTTATCCTTTAATCTAAAGATAGATGCAACATCAGTAATAAAGCCACCCTCAAATAGCTGTTCAGTTAGCTTATCACCTAGTGAATCAATATTATAGGCTGGCTTAGATGAGAAATGGATAAGCTCATTCACTAGCTTTTCCTTACAAAAATCATTTAAGCAATAATAATCTGCCTCACCTGGAAGTCTCTTTAGCTTACTTCCACATGAAGGACAGGTATCAATCATTACAAATGGCTTAATGTCATCTCCTCTATCCTCTTCAACAGGCTTAACAACCTCAGGAATAACATCTCCTGCCTTATGAATGATTACCATATCATTGATATAAATATCCTTTTCCTTAATGTAATCCTCATTATGTAATGTAGCCTTAGAAATAAGTGAGCCCTGAACAAAGACTGGCTTAAAGATGGCAACTGGAGTGATAACACCAGTTCTACCAACCTGGAAGACAATATCAGTTAATTTAGTCTTAACCTCCTCAGGTGGGAATTTATATGCAATTGCCCACTTAGGATATTTAACCGTATTACCGATAATATCATGTAATTCCATTTCATTAACCTTTATTACAATACCATCAATATCATAAGGTAATTCAGGTCTCTTTTCACCCATTTCATTAATATAATCAATTACCTCATCAATGCTATTAGCATGCTTATATAAAGGATTAACCTTAAAGCCCATAGCCTTCATTGAAAGTAAAGCCTCCTCCTGAGTCTTTACATTTTGGTCTAAATTATAATAAAGGAAGGCATCAAGATTACGGCTTGCGGCAACCTTGGAATCTAGCTGTCTTACAGAACCAGCTGCGGCATTTCTACAGTTTGCAAATAGCTCCTCCTCATTTGCCTCACGCTCCATATTAAGCTTAATGAAGCTTTCCTTTGGCATAAAGATTTCTCCCCTTACCTCTAGTGTCTTATTATCCTTAAGCTTTAGAGGTACAGATTTAATAGTCTTTACATTATGAGTAATATTTTCACCAACTGAGCCATTACCACGAGTTGCTCCAAGCTTTAAAATACCATCAACATATCTAAGTGATACTGAAAGACCATCAATCTTAAGTTCACATAAATATGTTGCGTTTGGAGCGACACTCTTAACTCTCTTATCAAATTCCTTTAATTCATCAAATGAGAACGCATCAGCTAAGCTCATCATCTTAGCAGGATGAACAACCTTTTCAAACTTAGATAAAACCTCGCCACCAATTCTATGTGTAGGAGAATCTGGTGTTACAAGATCTGGATTCTTATTCTCTAAATCGATAAGCTCATTCATAAGTCTATCATATTCATAATCCTCCATAATAGGCTTATCATTTACATAATAGGCTGTACTTGCCTCATTTAATATTTCTTTTAATTCATCAATTCTAGTTTTAGCGTCCATACTCCACCTCAAAAATACAATCTATTATACCATATAATGGTATATTTTGCTTGCAAACAAGAAAAAATATTCCCAAAAGCTGGGAATATTTCTATAATTTCATTCTTTTATTTTAAATCAGTAAAGGATTAATCTAATGAATCATCATTATTATCATCTAATTTAAAATCATCACTTGTTTTTATATTAGAATCTAATGTACTACTATCGGCTAATTCAGACTCATTTTCTAATGAACTACTATCAGCTAATTCAGATTCATTTTCTAAATTAGAATCATTATCTAATTCCTCTTCATTAACATCATTTATCTCTGGTATTTCAACCTTTGCGCCACATTCACTACAGAATAAATCACCTTCCTTAATTTTATTACCACAGAACTTGCAATAATAAACATTTTTAGGTTCTGATGCTTCAGCTAGATTTTTTTCCTTTGCCTCAGCCATTTTTTGTTCATAAAATTTACGCTTTTTAACATAGCTTGAAATTAATATAGGTCCTAAAATTAATAATAATCCTGCTAAAGTTAAAGGCGATGTGCTATATTCAAATATTGATAATTTAATAGCATCATCATAAATATCATAATTAATGAAATGGCTTATAACCATTAAATCAATGCTAAAGCCAAGGATTCCTGCCCCAACACCTGCAACGATTCCACCTGGCACAGGGCTTGCCTTAAATTCTAGAGTGCCATTAGCTGCCTTACGCTCTATTTCTCTTTCCTTTTCCTTTTGTGCCTCTTCTTGCTTTTTGCGATTCTCTTGAGCCTTTTTATCATTTTCCTCATTAATTATCCTAACATTTTCCTCATCCTTTTTAGCACCAAAATATGAGAAAATACCACAACCAGTAATAAATAATACTATACCTAAAACCCTAAGCTTATTATTGGCATCAACTCTCTTAAAGCTTCGATATGTCAAATAAGCATATAGGAATGGTGGTATTCCTGCAAGTAATAATAAGAATAATCCTAAGGCAATAACAATTATGAAAATAAATGGTGCGAATAGAATTATTAGCCATCCAGTCACTTCATTAATCTTTCGATTTGGTATGCTTTTAATTATACTGCTACTTGAAACTTCAGCTATTTCACCATTTTTTGGTTCAGCAACACTGCCTACCGCTCTATCTCCACGGTATGAATATGTTTTAAAATATTCAAAGGTAATTCCACTTTTATTATGGCTTTTTACAGTATAAACATCATAATATGTATATCTAGCCTTAACTCCTAATGTATCTCCTGCATCGTATAAATAATAAGAATTCGCGAGATTAAACTTAATAATACCTGAACTAAGGTTAACATCGTTCATTAAATAATCAACACGATCAGATTCTGTTGTTTCATATTCAGTAATTAATTCATCTATCCAGCTTCTATTATCAAGTCTAATTTCTTCATTTTCATTAGCTAGGTAATAATAATTATCATCATAATCCCTCAATGTATATGTTGCAGAATATTCATCATTTTCTTTATCATAATCCTTATAGGCAACATACATATAAACCTTGCTCTTATTAGTATAAATATTATAATCATCTACAACTGTAATTTTATTTCTATTCTGAAGATATATATAATAATTGTTTTTAGTAACTATAAATAGTCCAATAGCCCAATATAAAACAAATAAGAATAATACTAAATATTCAATTGTAAATAATATGACACCAATTATCTTTAAGATCTTAATGCTATCTCTGTTTTTCTCCCTTGACATACGCTATATTCTCCCTTTTTATTCATCTAATGTATCTTCATTAATATCCTCAGAAGCTAAATTAATTTCTTCTTCTAAAGCTTCCTCAATTGAATCGTCGTTTTCATCATCTAGCCTCTTACCGCAGCTACGGCAAAATATTGCATCCTTACTAACAATTCCACCACAGTACTTACATGTTTTAGCATCTTCCTCAAGGACTATTCTTTCGACCTTAGTACCACATGCATAACAGAATAATGAGTCCTCTCCTAGTAAGGCTCCACAATTCCTACAAACATTTTGATTTATTCCCTCATCAACGATTTGCTTAGCCTTTTCATATGTTGCACGCTGGGCAATATGATTTTGTAAAAGCCTTGAACATACAACTATTAATACGAATCCCCAGAAAAGATATGAAGTAGGCTGTGAGCCATCAAATTTGTAATATATTCCTAGAATGGTACGACCAGAAATTAAAGGTCCAAATAAGAAATATATACCAACAGAAAAGCTTAAGGCTCCAATAAATCCTATAACTAATGCAATCTTAGGCATATTATCAGGCTTTTTAATTACCGTGATATTATTCTTTTTTGCAAGCTCCTCCTGCTTTCTTTCCTCTTGTTCTTTTCTTATTCTTTCAGCTTCAATTTCATCAACTGCATCCTCATCAAGCCTTGCACCAAAATATAATAAGGCCCCAGAAATAAATATAAATAATATAACACCTGTTATTCTTAAGTTATTATTAGAGCTAACATAGCTAAAGCTTCTTTTTACTGTAACTAAAAAGAAGAAATTTAACACTAAATATAGGGCTATTAAAAAGAATACAATAACTAGTACTCCTAAATGTAATAATACCTTTATTATTGCACTTATGAATTGGAATCCTTCAATAATATCCTTAGAATAATACTCCGTATTAAGCTTATCAATAATATTATATGATTTAGCCTCAAATGAATTATTAACCTTTTCACTTTCGATTTTCTCTATTGTATCTACACCATTACCATAATAGCTCTTATAATACTCAAATGTGATATATTTTGAATTGTGTGATGAAGCCTTATAAACCTCTACAACCTCATATAAAAGTGATACCTTTACTGTATCGCCACCATCATAAAAATGATATTTTGTGCTTGGACCAAAAGAAATTATATTATTAGGTTCACTATTTAAGGTTACATTTTCAGTTAAGCCACTTTTTATACTAGTTTCGCATTTTAATATGAAATTTGTAAGCCAAGTCATATTTTCAAGCTTCATTTCACCTTCATCATTTTTAAAATAATAATAGCTCGAATCATAAGAATCTAATACATATTCTGTACTATAATTACCTAATTCCTTGTCATAATAAAAATATCTTTTATAAGCATAAGCTTTGTCATTTTTACCATATACTACAAAATCATCATAGGTTACTGATGCCTCATTTTCAATTAGCTTATCATAATAATTAAATTGATTAACTGCTTTAAAATTAATTCCAATATAGCCAATTGCTATTACGACAATGAAAAATTCAATCACAAATAAAACCGAACCAGTAATCTTTAATACTTTAGCTTTTCTTCTATTTTTGATACTAGCTTCCATAGGCAAACCTCCAAGCTTCCTTTTTTAATTAGAGTAATTTAGAACTATTTATCATACTAAAATACGCAATCGCCCCTAATTACACCACTATTTTAATATTAAAAACCCTTATAAACCACCAATTAGTACTTGGAATTTTGTCAAGCAGCACTTGGAAATTGGCTACCTAAAAGAAAAAAAGAGGCTAGGCCTCCTCTTTTTCATGTTTAATCTCTTTCAAATTCTTTTTAGTATAATATATTCCAAAAATAGATGCGATTAGGGCAAGCGGAATAAATTCTACCATTCTCATTAATACATATCCATATTTAGGTAATTTAGAATTTGCATTAAATGATACTAAATCATATATCATAAGACCAATCATTGCAAGAATGAATAATCCTGCGATGCTAAATGAAATAATTGCTCTTTGTTTCATATCCAAACCTCTATAGCTTTCTTATTGCTGGATGAGTTGCCTTAAGCTTCTTAACGCCTGTAGGCATAGAAAAGGCAACTGTAATTAATTCACCATCTGCTGATACAACAATACCATCACCAAACACCTTATGGTTAATCTTATCACCTGTTTTGATATCGCAAGTAGTACTCTTCTTTGGCTCTACTGGCTTAGATACAGGCTTAGAAGCCTTATTGATTGGAGCCTTTGGCTTCATATATAAGGTTCTATAATTGTCATAACAATCCTTATTCATTTCTCTAATGAATCTTGATGGATCATTAAGCTCAGTATGACCAAAGCGCATTCTAGTAATTGCATTAGTTAAATATAGATGTCTTTTGGCTCTAGTTACACCGACATAGCAAATTCTTCTTTCCTCTTCAATGTCCTCATTTGTAAATGAATTCATTGAAGGGAAGATTCCTTCCTCCATCGCAACCATGAATACTGTATCAAATTCAAGACCCTTAGCCTGGTGATATGTAGATAGTCTAACTACATTATCATCCTTAAATTCTTCCTTGTCTGTTCTTAAGGCTAAATCCTGAAGTAGGCTTGATAGCTTATCAACATTATTATTTCCATCATAGAATTCCTCTGATTCCTTTAGAACTGATTTGAATTCCTTAATGTTATTATTTCTATCATCAAATTCTTCATCATCAACTGATTCATGCTTCAAGCCATCGATATAGCCCATTTCTTCAGTGATGATATCAACTAAATCAGGTAGTTTAACATTTTCAATCTGTGAATAAATTGAATCCATCTTTTCCTTAAATAAGCGAAGGTTAGTTGCGCCCATGCCTGTTCCATCATAATAAGGGATAGCATCATATAGATGGATGCCTCTCATTTCTGCCTTTGAGGCAAGCTTAGTAAGAATGGCCTCACCAATCTTTCTCTTTGGCTCATTGATTACTCTTCTAAATGAGAAATCATCATCATGATTAATTAATATTCTTAAATAGGCAATAACATCCTTGATTTCCTTTCTTGCAAAGAAAGACTGGCCACCAAAGATTCGGTAGGGAATTCGATATTTAACAAAGGCATCTTCATATTCTCTTGATAAATAATTAGACCTATAAAGTACTGCAAAATCAGAATAATTTGCACCCTTATTAGCTAAGGCCTTAATCTTTTCTACGACAAACATTACCTCATCATATGATGATGATGCATTATAATATAAAGGCTTTTCACCTTCGACATTATTAGATGTCATAACCTTTTTAATCTGATTAGGATTATGCTCAATAACTGAATTTGCTAAATTTAGAATTTGAGTTGTTGAACGATAATTCTTTTCAAGTAAAATTAGCTTAGTGCCATCAAAATCATCCTGCATACGCTTAATATTAGTTATTTTAGCACCACGGAATGAATAAATAGACTGGAAGTCATCACCTACTACAAATAGGTTCCTATTCTTTAAGGCTAATATTTTCATTAGCTCATATTGAGGCTTATTAGTATCCTGGAATTCATCAACCATAATATATTGGAATTTGTTTTGATATTTTGTTCTAATTCTTTCATTAGTCTTAAGTAAATTAGATGTAACACTAATTAAATCATCAAAATCCATTAAATTATTACTGATTAGATATTCCTGGTATTTTCTTTTTAAAGCTGAATAATTAGAGGCTAAATCATTGTCATGAATTTTAAAATCCATGCCATTCTTTTCCTTAGAGATAAAATTAATTACCTCCTTAGGCTTGACCTCAAGCTCTGCGTTCTTAACGATGATTTTCATAATTCTTAATTGGTCATCATCATCAATAATATTGAATCCCTTTTTATATGGGGCAATTGAATCAGCTTCAATTCTTAATAATCTAACGCAGAAGGAATGGAATGTAGAAACCCATAGCCACTGTGAATCCATATTAAGAATTTTACCAATTCTTTCCTTCATTTCATTAGCTGCCTTATTAGTAAATGTAACAGCTAAGACACTATAGGGATCAACGCCTAAATCATCGATTATATATGCAATTCTTGTAGTTAAAACCTTAGTCTTACCAGAACCGGCACCAGCCATAACCATAACTGGGCCCTCTGTCTGCTCGACTGCCTGTCTTTGGGCTTCATTAAGTCCTTGTAAAAGGTCCTCCATAATAATTAGTCTCCTAAGAATTCTTCATAAGTTGTCATACGGTCAGTAATTGAACCATCCTTGTTGAAGGCAATGATTCTATTCGCTACTGTCTGTAATAATTCTGCATCGTGAGATGAAAATAAAATATTTCCTTTATAATTTGTCATACCCTCATTTAGGGCTGTAATAGATTCTAGATCTAAGTGGTTAGTTGGGTCCTCAAGCATTAAGATGTTTGGACATTCAAGCATAAGCTTAGCGAACATACATCTAACCTTTTCTCCACCTGATAGGACATTACACTTCTTTAATGATTCCTCACCTGAGAATAGCATTCTACCTAACCAGCCACGAATAAAGCTTTCTGTTTGGTCCTCTGGTGAATACTGTCTTAGCCAATCAACTAAAGATAAATCCTTATCAAAATATTCCTTATTATCCTGAGGTAAATAGCCAACAGATGTTGTAACACCCCACTTAAATTTACCAGTATAATCCTCATCCTTACCAGCTAAGATATTGAATAATGATGTAATCTGTACTGATGATTCAGCTAAGAATGCAATCTTATCATTCTTATTAACTGTAAATGAAATATCATTAAATACACCTGGCTTAGTTAAATGCTCAACAAATAGGATATCATTACCTACCTCACGCTTTGGCTTAAAGCCGATATATGGATATCTTCTTGATGATGGCTCAATTGATGAAACATCAATCTTTTCAAGTAGCTTCTTTCTAGATGTAGCCTGCTTAGATTTTGATTTATTAGCTGAGAATCTAGCAATGAATTCCTGTAGCTCCTTAATCTTATCCTGAGCCTTCTTATTTTCATCCTTAGCCTGCTTTAATGCTAGCTGAGATGATTCATACCAGAATTCATAATTACCTACATAAAGCTTAATCTTACCAAAATCTACATCACAAATGTGTGTACATACATTATTTAAGAAATGACGGTCATGAGAAACAATTAAAACTGTATTCTCAAAATTTAATAAGAAGTTCTCTAGCCATCTTGTAGACTTATAATCTAAGTTATTTGTAGGCTCGTCTAATAATAAAATATCAGGGTTACCAAATAATGCCTGAGCAAGTAGGACCTTAATCTTAAGCTTAGCATCAAGCTCCTCCATTAGCATATAATAGCAATCCTCAGGTACACCAAGACCTGCAAGTAATGTCTCGGCATCACTTTCAGCCTCCCAGCCACCTAGCTCAGCGAATTCACCCTCAAGCTCTGCAGCTAGTAAGCCATCTGCGTCTGTAAAATCTTCCTTTTCATAAAGCTTATCCTTCTGGTCTCTAACCTCAATAAGTCTCTTATGACCTAATAAAACTGTATTTAATACTGTTTCACTATTGAAGGCATTCTGATCCTGCTTAAGTACAGACATTCTTTCCTTCTTATCGATAACAACCTCACCGTTAGTTGGGTCAAGCTCACCTGATAAGCACTTTAAAAAAGTAGACTTACCTGCACCATTAGCACCAATAATTCCATAACAATTTCCCTTAGAAAACTGTAAATCAACATGCTCAAATAGCTTTCTTGAACCAAACTGAACGCCTAAATTAACTGTCTTTAACATTTCTAATTAATCTCCTTCTACAACTTTAGATCTACGCTCCGCCGCGTAAATCCTTTCAATAATATCTTTTTTATTCTTTGGCTTTAATCCAGTAGATACTAATAGCTTAATTTTTCTAGTAGCTTCAATAAATTCTCCTGTTTTAAAGCTTTTATATTCTAAATGCTTAATTGTAATGATTAAGCTTGATCTTCCAACTAGCCTTAAATAATCAATGCATTTAGTACTAATAATATCCTCCTTATGGAATCTAAATACACTTATACCATCATCATAATAAATATAGCCATTTTCTCCATAAAGCTTAATATTTTTTTTATTACCCGAGCTTATAGTCGCTCCTATAATTGCTAGAACAAATCCTAAAATTATAGGCATTAATAAAATTACAACACTAACAATAAGCATATTTGAATCATCTAAATTATCATTTTTCATACCATTATAAATAAATGGAAAGGCAATTCCAAATATTATTAAAAATATAATAGCTGAAATAATACCAATAGCCAACCCCAAAAGCTTAGGGCTTAAAGCCTGCTTATCCTCGTAAATTTTATACATTTAAGACTCCTATATTCGCAAAATTAAGGGCTGCAATTATTGCAGTCCTTAACAATTTTACTTCTTAATAACAAATGATGACTTTAATCCACAAGTTCTATTAAATACTAAATGATCCTTAGTAGAATCCTTATCAGTTACATAATAGCCATTACGGATAAACTGGTAATGATCAAGTGGCTTAGTATCAGCTAAATTAGATTCAACGAAGCCCTCTGATTCCTTAACAGATTCTGGGTTTAATCTTTCCATAAAGTCTAAATCCTTATTCTCCTCTGTTTCAGGAGCTAATAAAGATTCATATAATCTAAATGTTGCAGGAATTGCAGTTGAAGCATCAACATAATGGATATTACCATTTGGCTTTCTATCCTTGAAGTCTGGTGCATTAGTTGCAGGGTCATATGTTGCATGAATACAAGTAATATTACCCTCTGCATCCTTTTCAACTGATGTAGCCTTAATGAAGTATGCACGCATTAAACGTACCTCAACATCAAGTGCAAGTCTCTTCCAATTCTTATTAGGCTTAACCTCAATGAAGTCTTCTCTTTCAATATAAACCTCTCTTGAGAATGAAATCTTTCTAGAGCCTAATTCAGGGTTTTCAGTATTGTTTGGGGCATCGAACCATTCAACCTTACCCTCTGGATAATTATCAACAATAACCTTAACTGGATTAATAACTGCATTAGGTCTTAAGGCCTTAAGCTTTAAATCCTGTCTTAATTCCTCATCTAATAATTCAAATTCAACTGTTGAATTAACTCTTGATAAGCCTGTAGATAATACAAAGTTTCTAATTGCATCGGCAGTGAATCCCTTTCTTCTTAAACCACAAATAGTTGGCATTCTAGGGTCATCATAACCTGAAACCTTACCTGCATCTACTAAGGCTCTTAAATATCTCTTAGATAAAACTGTATTAGCGATATTTAATCTACCAAATTCATACTGATGAGGTACATGCTCCATCTCACACTTTTCTACAAACCAATCATATAGAGGTCTATGGTCTACATATTCAAGTGAGCATAGTGAGTGTGTAATACCCTCAAATGCGTCCTGTAAAGGATGT
Organism: Acholeplasmatales bacterium; assembly: GCA_024697825.1. Lineage (GTDB taxonomy): Bacteria > Bacillota_I > Bacilli_A > Acholeplasmatales > Anaeroplasmataceae > Anaeroplasma. The sequence goes on along the minus strand of JAILEP010000069.1, from coordinate 8,270 downwards.
GCAAAATCGTACATAGGATAAATACACCACTTATTGCCCTGTCTATGATGGTTGATATGTAAAATTCGATACATTGCAGGGTCACGCATGTTCATATTAGGACTTGCCATATCAATCTTAGCACGTAGAGTCTTTTCTCCGTCCTTATACTTGCCCTGTCTCATTTCCTCAAAAAGCTTTAGGTTTTCTTCAACTGTTCTATCTCTCCAAGGTGAGTTCTTACCTGGTTCAGTTAAAGTACCACGGTACTTACTCATTTCCTCCTGAGATAAATCATCAACATATGCTAAGCCCTTCTTAATTAGCATAATTGCCTTTTCATAAGTCTTCTCAAAATAATCAGAGCCATAGAATACATTATTAGGCTTATATCCTAACCAATTAAGGTCTTCAATAATACCCTCAACGAATTCCTTATCCTCCTTTGCAGGATTAGTATCATCAAATCTTAAATTTGTTGTACCATTAAATGCCTTTGCAAGCTCAAAGTTAGTAACGATAGCTCTTGCATGGCCAATATGTAAATACGCATTTGGCTCTGGTGGGAAACGTGTTTCAATATGATCTACTGCCCCACTATCTAAATCATTCTGCATGATTGTTCTAATAAAATTGTTAATCTCTGCCATAATTAATCACCTATTCTAAAATAATATGTTATTATTATATAATAAAACACTTAAAAACTCTATATGAAAAACCACTTTCATTATTAGTTTAATTTATAAGTCAAAAGCTGGCATAAGCCAGCATTTTTTTATTCTTCTGGATATCTTTCCTCAAGCTCTAAGGACGCAGTCGCATTTAAAGTATAATCTGCATACTCATTAGGATATACCATATGCTGATAATAGCCTGCAGCGGCTATCATAGCTGCATTATCTGTACAAAGCTTAATTGAAGGAATAGAAATATTAAATCCCTTTCCTTCCTCCATAAATCTTTCCTTTAAGCCTTTATTTGCAGATACACCACCTGCAACAATAATATTCTTTACGTTCTTCTCCTTAGCCAAGGCTAAAGTTTTTCTAACTAAAACCTCAGTTACAGAAGCCTGGAATGATGCACATAAATCATTTGTATTAATTTCTTCACCACGCTGGTTAGCATTATGAGCCAAATTAATAACTGCGCTCTTTAAGCCAGAAAATGAGAAATTATATGAGCCATCATCTAAATAGACTCTTGGAAGCTTATAAGTATCCTTGCCTAAATGGGCAAGTCTATCAACATGAGGACCACCTGGATAAGGAAGACCTACAACTCTTGCGACCTTATCATATGCCTCACCTACGGCATCATCTAATGTTTCACCAACAATATGGAATTTAAAATGATCCTCCATATAAATTAATTCTGTGTTACCACCTGATACAAGTAAGGCAATGCATGGGAATTTCATATCATGCTCAATCGCATTGGCATAGATATGACCTGCTAAATGATGAACACCAATTAATGGCTTTTTATACATCATCGCAAATGTCTTAGCAGCATTGACACCAACAAGTAAAGAACCAATTAATCCTGGTCCTTCTGTTACTGCAACTAAATCAATGTCCTCAGGCTTAACACCTGCAACCTTGAATGCCTCCTCAAATACCATTGTAACCTGATATACATGGTGACGTGATGCAATCTCAGGGACAACACCACCAAATTTTTCATGAATTTTAATTTGTGAATTTATAACGTTGGATAATACCTCTTTTCCATCTCTTACAATGGATACAGAAGTCTCATCACAGCTAGATTCTACTCCTAATACCAACATACTATTCACCTCTTGTAATATGCTCAAACTTTACTCTAATAATCTTTGCTAAATCACTTGGATTCATTTCAATCTGAAGTCCAATCTTTCCGCCTGAAAAGATTATTCTGTCTAATCCCTCTGCACTCTTATCAACTACAGTAGGGAAAACCTTCTTCATACCAATTGGAGAGCAGCCACCTCTAATATAGCCTGTAATTGCATTAATATCCTTAACATGAATCATTTCTAAGGATTTAACACCAAATGCCTTAGCCGCAGCCTTTAAATCAAGCTCACATTCAACTGGTACTACACATACATAATACCTTTTATCATTTCCAACAGTAACTAATGTTTTAAATACTGTTTTAGGATCCTCATTTAATAATCTTGCGACCTCAGTACCCTCAACACATACGCCCTCCTCATGAGGATATTCATATGTATTATATTTAATTTTCTTTTGGTCTAATATACGCATTGCGTTAGTCTTATCCATTATTCTTTAGCTCCTTATGATATGTATAATTGTTTCTTACCTCAACAAAGCCCCATCTTTTGTATAATTCTAAAGCGTCCTCATCAGCCTCAAGAGAAATCTCCTTAACGCCTTCACTCTTTAGATAATCAACTGCAGCCTTAAATAAAACAGACCCATATCCTTTTCTTCTATAATCCTCACTTAGGAAGAAATCCTCAATTTTACCGCCATCCTTAAAAATATATGTATGACAGGTACCAATTATTTTTCCATCTTCCTTTATAACAAAGCCCTTAAATCTAGGATTTTCTAGAAATGTTTCAAGATATCTTCCGGCATTACCTCTTGCAAAATCAACGCCCCATCTTTTATTATCTTCAAACATAAAATTATAGAATTCAGCTGAATTTGAATCATTTACAAATTCAACACTTCCGATATTTTTAGCTTTAATATCTAATCTATAAATATTAGTATATAAAAGCTTTGTTTCTTCTTCCTCAAAACCTTCAAAAAGCTCAGTATTCTTTTCCTTTACCTGAAAATCAATAAAGTCTCCATGAGCATTCTTTAATAGCTTTTTAAAAGCCTTTAAATCAATTAGCTCATAATAATTATTAGAATATTTATCCTTTTGAATATCATCAGTAAATTTAATATATTCCTTAGTGAATTCTGCCTTAGAGAATTCCTCCTGATAGGCAAGCTCAATATCATCACCTAGGACAAATAATCTTTGTAGAACTAAGGCATTTTCACCATTATCATAATATGCCTTTCTAACATTAATCTTTTTAAAGCCTACATTTAAATAAACATTAATGGCATTAACATTAGATTCTCTTACCTCAAGTATTGCAGAATGAGCACCCTTAGCATAAAGTTCATTTAAAGCATTAGTTAAAAGGAGAGTCCCAATATGCTTACCCTGCATATCAGGTCTTACACAGAAATTTAAAATCTCAATGATTTCACCATCAAATACTGTAGAAATATAGCCTAGGATTTCATTATTTTCCTCATAAACATAGAAATATGCCATTTCTGATGTTAAAGCCATTTCATACATCTTTTCTGATAAGGATGTTCCTAAGACATTATTTTCCAGCTCTATTAATTTTTTAATGTCTTCTTCCTTATGCATTCTAATCATGGAGATTTCTTTCAGCCTCTGTTTCTCTTAAATAATTAGGAACTAGTAGATGTGCCTCCTCTACCCTTTCCTTAGCATTTAATACATATAATGCGTCTACCTTATAATTGTCCTCTTTAACAATTAAATCATAAGACTTATTTAGCATTTCTTCAGTATTATACATACCTTCCTTAACGATATATTCATCCTTTTTTGTATCTAATATACAAGAGAATGAATTACCACGTCTTGCATCAATTAAGGCTAAAACCTTACCCTTAGTGCCTGATGCCATAAGCTTAAGTGTTGAAATTGAATAAAGTGGCTTCTTGCCAAATACTGCAAGCATCTTAGCTACAGATACAGCCATTCTTACACCTGTATATGAACCAGGTCCAACACCTGTTACAATTTCATCTAAATCAAAGGCTTCAATATTATTAGCCTTTAATATTTCATCTACCTTTGCGACAATATTTTTAGCATGATCATGCTGACCCTCAACATAGATTTCACCTAATACCTTATTATCCTTAACTAGACCTACATATAAAATTTTAGTTGCAGAATCAATGATTAATGAATACATTATAATTCCTCCTCAATCTTCTTATATCTACCAATACCCTCTACTGTTATCTTTCTTGAAGATGGGCCTGTAATTTCTAAGCCTAATGATAAATATTCACTAGGTAATAATTCATCTACCTGGTGAGGCCATTCAATAACACATACGGCATCAGTTTCAATATATTCCTCTAGATCAAAGTCATTATTTAATCCATCAAGTCTATATAAGTCTAGGTGGTATAAATTGGCTCTTGTCCCATTATATGTTTTAACAATTGTAAATGTTGGAGAATTAATAATCTTAGTTACACCAAGTGCACGACCAATACCCTTAGTAAAGGTAGTCTTTCCACCAGATAAATCACCAACAAGTAATACAACATCACCTGCATTTAATAAATTACCAATTCTTTCGCCTAAGGCTGTTGTTTCTTCAGCACTATTTGTGTAAAATTCCTTCAAATTAATCATCTCCATTTTCACATTGTATATTATACGCTTTTTATTTAGAAATAAAAAGAGTAAGTGTTTTACTTACTCTCTTTAGGACTATTTTGACTATTATCGCCATAATTTTTAACATTTGCACGCATTGCATTTAAAATACAAATAACTGCAACACCTACATCACCAAATACTGCAAACCACATATTTGTAATACCAAAGGCTGATAAAATTAAAATAATAATTTTAACAGCAAGGGCAAAAATGATGTTTTCATAAACAATTCTCATTGTTTTTCTAGCGATTTTCTTAGCAATTCTTAAGCTATCTAAATTATCATGCATTAAAACAATATCAGAAGCTTCAATAGCAGCATCACTTCCAACACCACCCATTGCAATACCAATATCAGCCTTCATAATTACAGGGGCATCATTAATACCATCACCAACGAAGCATAATAATTCATTGTCCTTCTTTTCATTTAAAAGCTTATCGACCTCTTCTACCTTATTTCCTGGTAAAAGGCCAGCCTTGAATTCAGTTAAATGTAGCTTTTCTGCAACATGCCTTGCGATATTTTCATTATCACCTGTTAGCATAACAGTTCTTGCCCCAATTGAATTTAAATAATCAATTGTAGTTAAAGCCTCACTCTTAATTTCATCTGCGATTACAATATAGCCTATAAAGCTATTATTATGAGCAACATAAACAATTGTCCCAGTCTCATTTGCCTTTAAATAATCAATATTAAATAATTCCATTAGCTTAGCATTTCCTGCTAAAATAACATCATTATTATGTTCTCCCTTAATACCCTTTCCAGCAATATTTTCTAGCACATAATCACTAATTATTTCCTTACCATACCTATTTACAATAGATTTAGCAATTGGGTGACTTGAATCTCTTTCTGCAATTGCCGCAAGCCTTAATATTTCATCCTCTTTATCACTTGGATAAATCTTTTCAACATTAAAATTACCCTTAGTCAATGTTCCTGTCTTATCAAAAACAAATACATTGGCATTATTAAATCTTTCTAAGTGGATAGAGCCCTTAATTAATATACCATTCTTAGATGCACCACCAAGCCCTGCAAAAAATGACATTGGAACTGATATAACAAGTGCACATGGGCATGATACAACAAGGAATGATAAAGCTCGATAAATCCAAATTGTCCAAGTATTCCAATTGCCAGTAAAACCAATAATAAGTGGCGGAATTACCGCAAGTAATAACGCTGCTATTACAACAACAGGTGTGTAATATTTTGCAAATTTAGAAATAAATGCTTCACTTTTAGATTTATGACTTGATGCATTTTCTACTAAATCTAAAATCTTTGATACAGTAGATTCTCCAAAATCCTTAGTTGTCTCAATCTCAATTGTTGATGTTAAATTAACAGTACCTGAAATTACATCCATACCCTCTTCTACATCAAGTGGTAATGATTCACCAGTTAAAGCCTTAGTATCTAGTGTTGATTTACCTATTCTTATAATTCCATCAAGAGGAATCTTCTCTCCTGGCTTTACAACAATAATTGAGCCAACCATTACATCAACTGGATCAACCATAATAACACTACCATCATCCTGCTTTAAATTAGCATAATCTGGTCTTATATCCATTAAAGCAGTAATGCTTTTTCTAGATTTACCCGCTGCGTATGATTGGAACCATTCGCCTACCTGATAAAATAATAATACAGCGCAGGCCTCATCAAAGCCTTCAGCGTTATTATATGTAATAACCCCATTTTCGCTTGTACCAGCGATACCCATATAAAGTCCTAAGCCAAACGCTCCAATAGTCGCAACACTCATTAAGAAATTCTCATCAAATATCTGTCCATGTGAAATATTGATAGCTGATTTTCTTAAAACATCATGGCCTATATAAAGATAGATTATAAAATATAAGCCAAATGGTAATAGCCAACCAATTCTATCACTTGGAATAGCTGAGGCTAGACCATATTCAAATTTATCATTAAATCCATATTTTAATATTAAATTAGTAATTAATACAATTAAAAATAAGCTCAAGGATATGATAATTCTTTTAAGATTTCTCTTCTGCTTTTTAGTCATATATATCCTCCTTATAGTTGAATAATCACTCAACTATTTCTTAAAAATTAAATAGTATTTCTACTATCTAATTAATCATTAATTTCAAAGTCTGGCTCAATCTTACGAGCAGTCTTTAATACCTTCTTTAAAATATCATCAGGATTTTCAGCATCTAAAGTCATCTTTAATGTCATAAAATTAATTTGACAATCATTAACCTCATCTAGCTTCTTAATTGCGTTCTCACATTTTAGTGCACATGCAGCACAATCAACCTCAATTGAATAAACCTTCTTCATATTCTTTTCCCTCCATTTATTCATTAATATGCTCACGAGCATATTTAAATATTATAGTTACATGCTCATCATCTAAGGAATAGAAAACCTCTTTACCATCTCTTCGAGCCTTAACAAGCTTCGCATCCCTTAATATTCTAAGCTGTGATGATACAGCTGACTTATTCATATCCACACAATTACAAATATCTGTAACATTAAGCTCATTATCCTCAATGCTAAATAAAATCTTCGCTCTTGTAGGATCTCCTAAAACCTTAAAAAGGTTAGAAACATCTTCAATTTCTCTTTTAGAAGGCATCTTAGCCTTTATTTCTTCTACCATGTCCCCATCCCCTTTACATCTTTATTATACAACAGTTGAATAGTTTGTCAACTATTGAATTGTTGTCAAATTAAAAAAGACTATTAGATTTTACTCTAATAGCCTTTATAATTAGCTCCAAATTACTGGCTTACTATCTTCGCCATAATGCCAATATACATTCTTCTCTGTTGGCTCAGTTTCTGAATAATAATAGAAATTATAGCTAACAAAGCTATCACCAGGATAACCTAAATATATATCATCATAATATTTTATTGCATTAGCCACATAATCATATTTTACGACTGAACTCCAATCATCCTTACTACCTTCATAGAAAATACTTGCATATTCATCATTGCTAGAACAACTGTTGAATGCATAATAAGAAATAGATTCAAGTGTCTTAGGTAAAACAATCTTAGTGTCCTTTGAGATATAACCACAGCAAATAACATTAGCACCAATTTTCTTAACAGAACCAAAATCGACATAATCAATTGAATAAAAAGAACCATTTGGATTCCATATTCTACTATATCCAAAGGCATAATCCTCTACAACCTCTATAGAATCGTTGATGACTAATTCTCTATTATTTTTAAAGTAATCATACATACCATCAAATTGAATTGTTTTTACACCATCAGGTATAAAACCATTTTCAGACATCCTTATAAGAGTATCTGTTTTAGAATCAATTAAGCATCCACAATTATCTCTAGAATCATATTTCTTATTCTTAGATGAAACTGAAATATTCTCAAATACTACATTATCTCCAGATTTAGAATAATATGCAGAAGAATTAACAGGAATTTCATATTTGAATCCTTCAAAATATCTAGGCAATGAAATACTAACTCCAGTAGACTGAATATCAGAAGCATATACATATTTAACCTTATAAACCTTAGGTATAATTCCTGACCATCTAGTGATAGTATCAGGCATTTGAATATCAGTATCCTCAGCGTCTGGTATATATTCTACTACTCCATCTCCAAAGAACTTTGTGTCCTCACATACAACATATTGATTTCCGTTCTTTTCAATTTTAAATCCAGTATTTTTAAGGCTCATAGTATATATAATAAGAACAAATCCTATTACACTTAACGCGATAATAATACCAATAATTACTCTCTTTATTTTTTTTCTTCTATTAATAGCTCCTAATCTAATTTCGTT
>JAILEP010000054.1 GCA_024697825.1 Acholeplasmatales bacterium | reverse complement strand
ATGAATAAGGTAAATGCTGAATTTATAAAATAATATGGCATTGCCTTATTATTAGTAAGCTTTAAATATTGCATAACAAATAATGGACAATTAAAATAATCCTCAACTGTTTCTACATAATAATTATGCTTATATTTCTTTTTAGTAATACCATCTTCATTTAAGGTATATACATATGTAGCATAATCAATTCCTTGGGATTTACCTGTTAGATTACAAAGAGATAAAAAGTAAGAATCCTCATAATCCCTAAGCTTATCAGTAAATGCTATACCATTATCATTTAAGAAATCTCTTCTAAATATCTTACCATGTAAAAAGGCAGTTCCCTGATTAGGCTTTTTAATTGATTTATGAATTTCACCATTCTTATCCTTAAGCTCATAAATAAATGATGTTGAAACAAAATCTACCTCTGTTTCATTAAGACAAGAAATAGGAATATATAATGAGAATTTATCATTTAAATAATCATCTGAATCAATATAGGTAACATATCTTGAATTACCCATATTAAATCCTCTTTGTCTAGTAAGACCTGGACCTAAATTTTTTTCATTTCTAGAATAAATGATATTAAGCGTTGGATACAATTCTTTAAAATTTAGCTTTAATTCATTTTTTGAATGATCATTGATTAAATATATATTTACATTACTTAAATCAACTCCCTGCTGAATTTCAATTGAATCAAGACATCTTTTTACCATTTCTTCAGTTTCATTATACTGGGGAATAATAATATCTAATAAATTCATGCTCAATCCTCCGCTAATATTATTATACAAGAAAATGGCCTGTGTTTCCACAGACCATTCTATTTTATTCAATACCCTTTAGGGCTTCTACCATATCGATCTTCTTATTCTTCTTTGAAACAAAGAATGAAACAAGGAAGCTTGCTAGATAAACACCAAGAATTGTACCAACAAATGAATACCAGCCAAATTTGATAGTTAATTCATAATCTCCAGTTAATAACTCAACTAAAACATATAATACTATAATACCAAGTGGGATACCAATTATAATACCTACAATTGTTAACCAAGTATTTTGTGATATTAAAATCTTAGAAATATATTTATCCTTAAAGCCAACAACCTTAAGTGTTGCAAGCTGACGATATCTTTCAAAATAGCTCATAACACCAAGGTTATATAATACTACTATCGCAAGCAATACTGCAAAGACTACAAATAGAACAATCATAATATAGAAGATAGACATGAATGCATCAAAAGTCTTCATAAGCTCTGATTTAGTAGACATTGAAACAATACCATCTAAATTTAAAGCCTCTACCTCTGTTTTACTTAGCTCTGTATAAATGTTAGAAATAACATATGGAAGAGTCATCTGATTAGTTGTATCCTTTATAGAATTAATATAATTCTCAGATGCTAAAATACACTTAGAGCTAAATGATGTAATAATACCAATTACCTTAACCTCATAAATTAGCTTAGTTTCACCACTTATGAAATTAATTTTAATTGTATCACCCTTATTAACACCATTTTCACTAACTACTCTTCTTGAAACATAAACACCAGTATCTTCAAGTTTTATTTCATTACACTTCTTATCTAAAACGCCATATAAATCATGTGATTTATTTAAAACCTGAAGTGAGATATATTCTGTACCATCATCTATTGTAACACTACTCATTGCAGCGTAATCACCATTAACCTTTTCGGCATTTTCCCTTGCAGTTTGGTTTAACAAATACATAGACGCAATTGGATTGGTCTCGTCTATTTCTGTATTTAGTGCAATTGATGTTTCATATTTCATTGATTTATTTTCAAGTACATCTAAATAATTAGTAAATGTTGATAAAAAGGCAAGTGTTGCGATTAATAATAATGTTGAACCTGCAACACCAACAATTGTCATAAGCGATCTAACCTTATTTCTAAAGACATCTCTAAGATTCCATCTGGTTTCAAATGATAACTTTTCAAAATGCTTTGTCTTTTCAATTAAAAGCTGCTTATGCTTCTTTGGAACATAAGGACGAAGTGTTTCAGCCGCTGTTCCCTTTAGCATCTTTCTAACAGATAAATAAGTAATTAATGTTAGTAAGGCAATAATGGCTATACTTACAAATATTACATATAAAGGAATTTCATAAGGCCATTTATCAATATCAAAATATGTTCCCATCATTCCATTTGGATTTAAAACAATATAATTAATTAAAACACCTAAGAAAACACCAATTATACTACCAACACCTGCAATAAATAATCCATAGGATGTGTAATGCATAAGAATTCTTCTATTCTTAAAGCCTAAGGCCTTAAGAGTACCAATTTGGATTTTTTCATTAATAGTAACTCTATGCATTGTAGTAATCATTGTAAGTACTGCAATCGCAATAAAGATAATAGGTAAGAAATTACCCATTGTCTTTCCTTCATCCATTTCGCCTCTTGATTCACTATAGCTTACATCACTATCCTTATCAATTAATGAGAAATTATTTTTACCAAAGATAGTATTTAATTCTGATTCCATATATTCTGTAGTATTATCAGATTCAACTAATATCTTTGGTAAAAATAATTTCTCATTAATTGATAAGGATAGTGATGTAAGCTAT
>JAILEP010000005.1 GCA_024697825.1 Acholeplasmatales bacterium | reverse complement strand
TCTATATCATTTGATGGTTGATTATTTTCTATAGATAAACCAATACCATTAAATGAAAAATTAAATTTAGCTTTAAGAAAAAGATGTTTTACTTTTGAATTATTATAAATTTGAGAGGCAAGAGAATTTAACATATCTCTTTCAGGATTCAAATCTACAACAACCCAATCTTTATTCTTTTCAAATTCCTTAGCAAGACGAGACAAAAATACTGTTTTGCCAGTACCTCTTACACCAGTAATCATAAATACTTGTTTAGGTCTTGTTTCACTATAAAAATTTTCTTCAACTTCCTGTACAAAATTTATTCTTGGAATAAAATTTATTGGTTCTCTACCAAAGGATAATACGAACGGATTATTCATTATATTCACCTCATCATTATTATTTCACATTTTTGTTAGAAAATCAATATTTTGTTAGACATTGTTAGAAATTGTTAGTTTAAATTTTTATTGTTAGTAATCTCGCAAATAGGAAGCAAAACATAAAAATAAAAAGGCATCTCATATGAGATACCTGTCATAATCTTAAGCATGGCGGAGCAAGAGGGATTCGAACCCTCGCACCAGTTACCCGGTCTACTTCCTTAGCAGGGAAGCCTCTTGAGCCTCTTGAGTATTACTCCACAACCAAGTGCTTTTTCATTATACCTTAAGATATATCTAAAGTCAATAAAAACTTAGTGTGGAAAAATGTCTATATTTTATGTATTAACACATATAATGTGTTAGTAGTTATTTATGTTTAGCTAACCAGTAACAATTGACTAACCATTTAATTTAATATATATTTAAATTAGATTAAAATCGAAATCTGGTGTGAATTATGGTTAATTACCTAAGAAAAAAATTTATAAAAAATTATGATGATATAACTAATGAAAATGTGAGATCTGAGCATGGTAAGCTAGCTGCGATATTTGGAATTATATCTAATATGTTCCTATTTTGTATAAAGCTAATAATTGGTATTGTTACCTTTAATATATCAATTGTTTCAGATAGTGTTAATAACCTATCAGATATGTCTTCTTCAATAGTTGTATTAATAGGATTTCATGTGGCTAAGGCTCCAGCTGATAAGGAGCACCCTTTTGGACATGAAAGAGCTGAATATATTGCAGGATTAATAGTTGCTAATTTAATTATTGTATCTGGTGTAATTATGGGATATACAAGCATTAATGCCATAATAGATTATGAATATAAGCCTATATCTCTTACATTATCATTAATAACTGCAGGTATTCTACTTCTATCTATAATAGTTAAAATATATCAAGCATTATTTAATTATAAGCTTGGTAGAATTATTAAATCTGATGCCTTAAAGGCAACAGCAACAGATTCAAGAAATGATGTATTATCGACAACACTTGCTCTACTTGGTGTTCTTTTAGTAATGACATTTGAATTAAATAATGATCCTTTATCATTTTCAATTGATGGAATTTTAGGTGCATTAATATCATTATATATTATTTATTCTGGAATAATGATGTTTAAATCAACTATGAACCCATTGCTAGGAACTAATGAAAAGCCTTCTAATGAAAAGGAAATATTAGCTGATATTATATCTAATCCTATTATAATTGATATTCATGATGTAATGTATCATCATTATGGTCCTACTAAAATCTATATGACAGCTCATGCAGAGGTTGATTCAAGAATGACTCTTAATGAATCTCATGATGCAATAGATAATACTGAAATGCAAATCAAGGAAAAATATGGAATCAATTTAACAATTCATATTGATCCTGTCGATTTAGAATCGGATGATTTATTGGCTCTTAAAGAGGTTCTTTCTAGGGTAATGGATAGTTATGACTCTGAGCTTAAAATACACGATTTAAGAATATTAAAGGGCTATATAGAGCCAACAATGGAATTTGATATTATTATTCCATATGGTTATTCTAAGGATGATGATTTAATCATCCATGAAATAAAATCTAGAATCCTTGAAGAAAATGATAAATACAAAATAATAATCAATATCGATCACGAATAAAAGGGACTTCAAACGAAGTCCCTTGTTTTTATAATTCTCTAACCTTAGCTTCAATTTCAGCTGCGATTTCAGGATTATTTCTTAAGAATTCCTTAGTGTTTTCACGGCCCTGACCAATCTTGTTATCCTGGTAAGAGAACCAAGCACCAGCCTTGTGAATGATATCAGCATTTACAGCCATATCAACGATTTCACCAAGCTTAGAAATACCTTCTCCATAGATGATTTCACATTCTGCAGTCTTAAATGGAGGTGCAACCTTGTTCTTAACAACCTTAATGTTAGTTCTATTACCTACAACGTTTGTGCCATCCTTAATAGCCTCACCACGTCTGATTTCAAGTCTTACTGATGCGAAGAACTTTAATGCTCTACCACCTGTAGTTGTTTCAGGGTTACCAAACATTACACCAACCTTCTCACGAATCTGATTGATGAAAATTGCAACACAGTTAGTCTTGCTGATTAAACCAGCCATCTTTCTCATAGCCTGGCTCATAAGTCTAGCATGAAGACCAACATGGTTATCACCCATCTCACCATTTAATTCAGCTTCAGGTACTAATGCTGCAACTGAGTCAATTACGATGATATCAACTGAGCCTGACTTAATAAGTGCTTCTGCAATCTCTAAAGCCTGCTCTCCTGAATCTGGCTGAGAAAGGATTAGATTATCAACATCTACACCTAAATTCTTTGCATATACAGGATCTAAGGCATGCTCGGCATCAATAAATGCTGCATAGCCACCACTCTTCTGGGCATTTGCAATTGCATGAAGTGCAAATGTTGTCTTACCAGAAGATTCAGGTCCATAAATTTCAATTATTCTACCTTTAGGGAATCCACCAACTCCTAAAGCCTTATCTAAGGAAATTGAACCAGATGAAATTGCTTCAATCTTTTCAACTGCCTTATCGCCAAGCTTCATAACTGAGCCCTTGCCGAATTCCTTTTCAATTTGCTTTAACGCAGCCTCTAGTGCTGCCTGTTTAGTATCTGCCATTTTTTATTCCTCAAATTATTAAATAGATTCGAATACAATCTTTCTACTCTTCCATAAATATTCAGCACCTGAAAGAATAGTTAAAATACATGAAATATAAATTAAAATCTGTCCAATATATAATACTGATTTATGAATTCCAAAGAAGAAACAAATAAATAATGCAATCATAGTAACGAATGTCTTAATCTTACCAAGCATACCAGCTGCGATAACCTCACCACGCTGTGCTGCAAGCATTCTAATACCTGATACCATAAATTCTCTAATTAGCATTACTACATATACCCATACTGGAATTAATGGACCATTAGGTAAGCCATTAACATTAGTAACTAAAAATACAGTCATTGCTGCAAATACTAGCATCTTATCTGCAAGTGGGTCTGCAAACTTACCAAATGTAGTAACCAAATTATATTTTCTTGCAATCTTTCCATCAAAGAAATCAGTAACACTAGCTGCTGCAAAAATAATAGCTAGCACTAAAGCACCTACAGTTAAACCTCCACCATTGTATGAGAAGATATAGCTATCATGCTCTAAGAAAATATAATAACAAATTATAAATACTGGAATTAAGAAAATTCTAAATAGTGTAAGAATATTAGGTACAGTCATACCTCTTTTCTTTCCAGCTGTTTTTTCTTCCTTTATTTCGGTCTCTGAAGCGCCTTCGTTTTCAGGCGTCTCTTCGACATTTTTAATTTCATCTGCCATGTTATCACTCCTAACCAAAAGCTAAAACTATTATAACACATATGCAATTATTCTAAAAGAATAATTTTAGCCTGGAGTTTTCTATTTAAATTTAAAGGTTCTCCTTTCGTAAACTTTATTTTCCCTGGGATAATTAAATTATATCACGAAAAAACGGCTCAGTAAAGCCATTTTAATTGATAAATAAAGCTACAAAAATAGCCGTTTTAGACCCTATTTTGGTTGTTTTTTATAAAAAAGAAGCGGGTGATTATTATCACCCGTACTATGCTAAAATTTTCTTTAGCTCTTCTACCTTCTCATCAGACATTTTCTCTATCTGTCTTGCAAGCTTTAATGCAACCTCGATACGATCTGAATCTAAATTGTTTAACTGAATTGTAATTTTATTGTTTGAAATATCAATAGAATTTGCAAGCTCAACCTTTTCATCATTGCTTAAATTATAAACATCACTAATTTTATCAATATAAGCAAGTGGAATTATCTTCTGCCCAGTTTCAAGTGCTGATAAGAACGCAATTGATACACTAAGTTTAGCTGCCATATCAGATAAAGTTTCCCCATTTGATTTTCTGATAGCTCTAACAAATGCTCCATATGCATTTGGCTTCATATTTTCACCTTCCCGAATTAAGATATTTTTCCTTAACAAAACCGATTATAATACCCTAAAAATAAAAATTCAAGCAGTTATATAGTTAAATTTACCTAACCGCTTGAATTTGTTACACATTTCCGAAAAAGTGTGTTTTTTAACTATTGTCCTTTTTTCTTAATTCAAAACCATTATATAACTCTTTTTCATTTGGTAGTGCAATAATCGAAAAGAATGGAATAGATACCATTATCACTGCTACTATAGTTGCTAGTATCCATTTAGCATTAATATCTACTGAATAATAGCTACTATTAGCCATACCTGCAAAATAAGCAATTGGAAGGCTTAAATTCAATATTGTAACAAAGATTCCATAAAATCTTAAGAATGAAAATGTCTTATTATAAGTAATATTCCCATCCTCATCAACCTTAAATGAATAATTTGCCATATTGATAACAGCTGAATCAGATTTAATTGAATTCTTTAATGTTAATGCTCTAATAATATAAAGTATTGCAAGAGCCATGCTTGCAAACATTGCAAAGGATAAAATACTATCTAATACTGTTGTTATGCCATCCTGTCCATATTCAAGAATGAACATAATAATAGAAAATACTAAAAGAGTAATACCATAAATTAAATATCTAATTTTATGCTCCTTAAGCTTATTAAGATTTATGTCAGTATAATAAAGCTCATGTGACTTTTCAATATTATTAATTTCCATAATCATTAACCTTAATATAAGGCACTCCCTTCTCCTTTTTAGAATATATATTTTCTAAATCAGAAATAACATTCTCTATTTTATTCATTTCACCATTAGTATGACTCATTATAACATATTTGGTATTAATAGTCTTTAATACTCTGATACTATCATATAATAACGAAACATTATAACCATCCTTTGAGGCATAAAGACCATCACCTACTAATAATATTTCATTATTAATATTTAATACTAGGCTTCCTTTAGCATGGCCTGATGGAAATGAAATAGCTTCTATTTTAATACCATCATTTATTTCTAAATTATCAATTATCTCTGAACCTTCAATATATTTAGAGGTAAATTTAGATGTATAGATATGCTCACATTTAATATTTTTAGCTTGACCAATATGATCCAAATGAAAATGTGAAACAAAGGCTGCATAAATATTTAATGAATTGATTTTATCTATATTACTAATATCATTTCCAAAATCGAATAAATAATTCCTATTACCTTTTATTACATAGGCCTCTGCAGAAAGAATTGGCTCCTCTTTAGCTTCAAAAAAGGATAAATATTCATTAATTCTTTTCATGTGTTGGAATTACTGCGAAGAAAATTAAGTCCTCATCATTTTCATTTCTGAATGAATGAGCTTTACCATTAGGGCAATAATGTACATCTCCTGCAGTCAAGATTTCAGTACCACCATCATATAGCATTGTGCCAACACCTGAAATAACATAAATAATTTCAGATGTTCCTGTATGTGTATGAAGACCAATTGAATTACCCTTTTCTAGTCTTCCCATTAATATCTTATTAGTACCATCATTAATAATTTTGGCATTGAACACTCCTTCACCACCATTAAAGTGTGGTTTAATTTCTTCTGCCATTTCCTTAAAATTTAACTTCATAAATAATCACCTTTTTAATTATACAATAATTAAGACAAAGAAAAAAGACCAGCTTTAAACTGGTCCTTTGATTATCGACGTTCCTTAATACGAGCTGCCTTAGCTGATAATGTACGGATGTAATGTAACTTAGCACGACGTACTTTACCTTTTCTGATAACTTCGATCTTGTCGATTGCTGGTGCATGTACAGGGAATGTACGCTCAACACCTACACCATAAGAAATCTTTCTTACAGTGAAAGTTTCGCAAATACCAGCACCCTGACGCTTAATAACTAAGCCTTCGAATGCCTGAATACGATGAGTTTCACCTTCAACAATCTTAACATATACCTTAACAGTATCACCAGGTCTGAATGCTGGTCTGTCCTGTAGGTATTCAGCAGTAATTTCATCAATTAATGCCTGACCCTTTGCGTTTGTTGCCATATGTGTCTTCTCCTTCTCTAACAGAACTCATAGCCAATAAATCCCGATTGCCAGCGGAGTAATGTGCCTTGCCTGACGTAGTCAAGCCCTTATATTATATCACATAATATTTGTAAATCAAGTAAAAGTTAAAAAAAAGAAAGTCCCTTATGAAAGGGACAAATTCTTTTAATTAAGCGTTTGCTAAAATCATATGCTTGAATAATAATACCCAAACAAGATCTAACCAACCAAATACTGGAATAATTAAACCAAAGATTAAACCTAAAATATTACCTAAAGTAGTTCTTTCAATTACTGCAGAAATACGTACAACAACTTCTACAACCCAGTTTACAACTGGAATAAGTAATAAAATGAACTGAATTAATCTTGGTAAGCTGTTAAACTTATGAGCCATGCTAATTTCCTCCTATCTTCACCTAGGTATATTATATAACAAATAGCCAAAATTATCTATTGCAAATTTATATAATACAAAAATAGGATTCTTGTCCGATAAAAAACAAAGGAGCCTCAAAGGTGAGGCTCCTTACAGTAAATTAAAGAACTCTTAAAATCTTGCCGTTTAATACAATTAGAACACAGTCGATGATTCCTAAAATGAAACCAACACCGATGAATACTAATACTAAACGAATGACACCTGCTAATGCATTACCTTCTAGAATTCTAACGATTGGGCTAATAATCCAACCTAAGAAGAAAGCTAAAATTGCACTAATGATCTTGTTAATTCCAAAGTAATCGTTTCCGCCCTTTGCTGCCATATTCAGTTCTCCTTTCGAAATATATAGTAATTATATTATAGCCCATTTTTGGACAATGTAAAATATTAATGTATGAAAATGGCAAAGAAAAACCCCCAATTATGGGGTTTCTTTATTATTCTACTAGGAAAGTTGGCTTGCCCTTTAAAATAACTAAAATGAAATCAATTACTTCTAAGATAAAGCCTAAAGGTCCTAAAATGAATAGAATAGCACCAATTAGGTTAATAACCTTTGATGTATCCTCGATGAACTTAAATAAACGATATAAGAATCCGAAAATCCAACCCCAGATAGGGAAGAAAATTAAAACCTTCATACCTGTTGACTGTTCATCAACCCACTTACAAAATTCCATAGTTCATTCCTCCTATTAATGATTTTAGTTATAAGATAACTATATTAATATTTTACCATTAATAAATAGAAAATAACAATAACAAATATGACTTTTATGTCATATTATTAACTTTTTTTGAAATTATGCATTAAAAACTTCGTTATCGTAATGCTTTACACCAGCAGGTGTTGCAATATCAGTGTTTTCAATAGTGATATTATTGCAAAGCTTTAGATCAAAATCCTTATCTCCAGCAATCTGAGAATTCTTTACTGTAATATCATGAATTGGTAATTCAGGTAGACCTAATACCTTAAGGGCAATCTTAGATGAATTACACTTAATGTTATCAATAGTGATATTCTTAAATTCAGGTACATCTTCCTTTTCAACTGTAACCTTGCCTTCATTAGTATCCTCAATATTAACTAGGACATAGCCCATTGTGAAAATCATAGCCTCACCTAAAATATTAACCATACTAATATTTCTAATAGTAATATCCTCTACTACTCCACCACGGCCAATTGCAGACTTGAAGCGGATACCAATATCAGTACCAGAGAATGTACAGTTTTCAACTAAGATATTAGAAACACCACGAGACATTTCTGAGCCAACTACAAATCCACCATGAGCGTCAAATACCTTACAGTCATGAATCCAAACATTCTTAGTTGGAACCTTCTTCTCTCTTGCCTTCTTATTCTTACCTGACTTAATACAAATACCATCATCACCAACCTCAAATACAGTATTTGAGATTTCACAGTTCTGGCAAGACTCTAAATCAATACCATCACCATTTTGAGCTGAGAACTTATTCTTAATAATTGCATTATCCATAGTGAAGTTTGTGCAATATAAAGGATGCACGTTCCAAGCTGGTGAATTAAGTAATGTAACATCCTTAATTAAGACCTTATCACAATTTTGGAATGATACGAATACTGGTCTATACATATCCCAGTTAAGTGACGCAATTTCTAAAGCGTCATCCTTTTCATAATCTGGCTCCTTACCACAAATACCATCATAATAAGTCTTTGTAGGACACCAAATTTCAGTCTCACCTGTCTTAAATACATAAGGAGACTTCTTTAAGCATCTTTCCCATTCCTTCTCAGTAAGCTTAAACTTCTTAATACCTCTCCATAAATCACCAGATCCATCCATAGCACCTGTACCAGTGATAGCGATGTTTACGGCATTCTTGGCAGAAATAGGTGAGATTGCACGAATCTTCTTAATACCTTCATATTCAGTAAAGATTAATGGATATTCTTCCTTATTCTTAGTAAATTTAACATAAGCGCCCTCTTCAACCTTAAGATTAACATTACTCTTAATTTCGATTGGACCTGTTAAATAGAAGCCTGAAGGAATTACTACTGTTCCTCCACCTTCCTTATTACATTTATCAATAGCTGCCTGGATTGCAGCCTTATTATTAAATTCAAAATCTGATTTAGCACCAAAATCTAAAATGTTGTAAAACTTGTTCTTAAATTCGGGTTTAACTACTGTAAAATTCATATTAAATCCTCCTAAATGCATAATTATTATAGCATATAATAAAATATTAAAAAGGAAAAAAAGACTCAAATTATAATGTATCAAAATAAAAGAAAAGGCTTATGCAATTGCATAAGCCATACTTCTACTTTGTTGTACTTCCAAATCCACCATTTCTGATAGACTGTACATCATCATCAAATGTAATTCCATATTCAACAAAGATACCCTGCATAAAGCCTTGACCAGCTTTAATTTCTAATGTCTTACCTTCGTTTGAATCATTAGTAATCTTTGCAAAAATATGTCCTTCATTATCAGAATAATAGTAGTCTGAGTCAATAATACCAACCGTATTATTTAACTGAAGTCTATATTTAAAGCCTAAACCAGATCTTGGATATAGCTTTAATACATAGTTCTCCTCAATATATACTCTAATACCAGTTGGAACCTTAACAGTTTCACCTGGTGCTAAAGTAATATCAAATGGAGCGAAGAAATCATATCCCGCTGAACCACGTGTCGCTCTAGCAGGTAGCTTTATGCCGTTGTAATATGATTTCAACACTTCATCAGACTGATTATCAAAACCAGCTTTAAACTGGTTATATGATACCACTTCAAATCTACCGACTCTCTTAAACTCACTCATTAGTTAACTGAACCATCCTCGTATATTACTACCTTGCCCTCACGCTTAGTCTTCTTTACGTCGATGACTCTTTGGTTGGCTGAACCAACCCAGTGAAGTTTAGGGTCGAATTTATCTATTTCAAATCTACCATCACAAATGACATCTAGCATGCCAATAAATGGTAATCCTGAAATCTGCTCATATGTGTAGCCTGTATAAAGCCACTTTGTTTTATTTGGGAACTTAGCATTAATTTCAGCAACAAGCTCACCAATTTCATTTACATGACCAGGGAATAATGGATCTCCTCCACTAAATGTAATACCTGATATGTAATCCTTCTTTAATTCTGCAAATAATTCTTCCTTTGCAGCTTCGTCAAAGGGAATGCCTCCATTAGGGTCATGAGTAATAGGATTCTGGCAATATGGGCAATGATGATTGCAGCCAGCAACCCATAATACTACTCTTAATCCGCTACCATTAAGCATATCATCCTTTGTGATATTATGATAACGCATTACATACTCTTCCTTTCAGCAATTTCTGCCATCTTGGCATCGTTTAGACGAGTACTACCATGAACTCTTGAATAAGAAAGATAACCATTCATTCTTTCAATCTTAGTTAAGTTTCTTGAACCACACTTAGGACATACATCCATAGCAAGCTCCTGGTGACCACAGTCCTCACAATATGCTAATGATAAATTAACTCCTTCATAGAAGCCCTTATCCATTGCACGTCTAATTAAAGACTTAATAGCATCAACATTATAATCAATAGGATACTTAACATACTGAATCTTACCACCATTAGCAAGCTCCCAGAATCTAGCTTCCTTATCCTGCTTTTCAATTGGTGATAAATCCTCTGTAACATGGCAATGGAATGAATTTGAAACGTAAGGTCTATCTGATACGTTCTCAATTACACCATACTTTGCTCTAAACTGCTTAATCTGTAGACCACATAAGCTTTCTGCTGGTGTTCCATAGATAGCATATAGATGACCATCCTCATGCTTGAAATCATCAATTCTCTTATTGATGAACTTCATAACATCAAGTGCAAACTGACCATCCTCAGCAATTGACTTGCCATTATATAATTCCTGTAATTCATTTAAGGCTGTGAAACCGAATGATGCAGTTGCAGCCTTAAGTAAAGGCTTAATCTTCTCATTTGGCTGTAAATTGCCGCCATAGAAGCCACCCTCACAATATGCAAGAGGATTTGTTGAAGCTCTCATTTCACCTAAATAATCATAAGTTCTACAATGTAGCTTTCTGATTAGATTTAGATAATAATCTAATACCTCATAGAAATCCTTATTTTCTTCTCTAGCCTTAGCTAAAATCATTGGTAAATGAAGTGATACAGCACCAATGTTAAATCTACCAACAAATACTGGCTTATCATCTTCATCTGCAGGATCAGCACCACCACGCTCATACCAAGGTGATAGGAATGCACGACAGCCCATAGGAGAAATAACACGACCATACTTCTTATACATGCTTGCAATATAGCCTTCACCAGTTAAGCTTAACCAGTCAGGATACATTGTCTTAGAAGAGCATCTTACGCCTTCCTCAAATAGATCCTCATTTACACATCCAGGACCATGTAATTCCTTATCATATAAGAATACAATCTTAGGGAATAATACTGGTCTCTTTCTACCTGGCTTACCCTGTCCGCCACGACGTACCTTTAAGCATTCCATAGTACACATTCTAGCAAATCTAGATGTACCAGTACCTAAAGTAACTGTGATGAATGGATAGTCACCACGAGATGAACCTACTGTATTAAACTTATATTCAAGACCCTGCCAGCCCTGTTTAAATTCAGATCTAACATCCTCGATTGCTTGGTCATTAGCGTCCTTTCTAGAAAGACCTAAGCCAACATATTTATGGAAATATCTCTGGAAGCTCTTCTCAGCAAACTCATCTAAGATTAAGTCAATCTGAGGAACTGTAAATCCACCATACTGCTGAGCAGCTGTAGATAAAACGATATCTCCGATAACATCGAATGCAACATCTAGGCTCTTTGGCTCATTGTACCAAATATTACCCATTTCGAAGCCACCCTTTAATACATGCTGAACGTCAAAAAGACAGCAGTTCATTGTATCACGACGAGCAACCATATCATGAATATAAATATAACCCTCATTAACAGCCTGTAGCTCTTCTGTATTTAAGAAGAACTTCTTGTATAATTCTTTATTTAACTGATTATATATTAAGCTTCTCTGTGTAGAAACTAATGCACTATCGGTATTGGAATTCTCGCGGTCACCAATATACATAATTGACTGAGACTTAGTATAAACCTCATCTAGCATATGTACAAAGTCCTGCTTATAGTTACGGTAGTCTCTATAGCTCTTTGCAACACGTGGGAAGAACTTATCAAGTGCGCCCTCAACGAAGTTATGCATCTGAGGAATTGTTACTGATTCAATTCCAGCCTTATCTATTCCATTTTCTACATCTGAAACAATCATCTCTAAATCTTCATCAGTAAAGTCGATTAAAACTCTAGCTGCAGACTTTGAAACTGCCTTCTTAATCTTTTCAGGATTAAATGCTTCAATTGTTCCATCCTTCTTAATAATTGATACGTTTCTAATTTCTTCCATATTATCAACACCTTCTCCAAAGTACTTTCAATTTTAACACCCTATAATTATTCTATCAACCCCTAAGAGCTCCTCTTTGATTATGATTAATAGCAAATTAGTTTTCCATAAATAAAATTTATAAGAAATGACTCAATTTTCAGTTGTTTTCATAAATTGTCGGTTTAGGTTTTACAAATGCCCGTTTTTTGTGCGCAGTTTTCGGAATTGAGTTCATCTAGTTTTAATAACTATAAATTTTAGTTATAATTGTGTTTCAATAATTTGTCAAAAAATGTGACATTCGCCAAATAAAAAACCAAGGTTTGAAATTCACCTTGGTTTTTATAAATTTTAATAATATTTATCTTATTTTCAATAAGTTTTATTTTAACTTCTTATCAAGCTCAGCCTTAAGGTCCTCATAGCCTGGCTTACCTAATAAGCCAAACATATTCTTCTTATAAAGCTCTACACCTGGCTGGTTGAATGGATTTACTCCTTCAGTATATGCAGATACACCACAAGCTAGCTCAAAGAAATATACCATATATCCATATTCATAAGCAGAAATTTCTGGAATTGTAACTCTAATGTTTGGAACACCACCATCAACATGAGCGATTGCAGTACCCTCCATAGCCATCTTATTCACATAATCCATAGTCTTACCAGCTAAGAAGTTTAAACCATCAAGATTGTCCTCAGTTGCTTCAATGACAACCTCCTCCTCTGGCTTTTCAACTGCGATAACAGTTTCGAATATTGTTCTTTCGCCATCCTGAATCATCTGACCTAATGAATGAAGGTCTGTAGTAAAGGCTGCAGATGTAATCCATAAGCCCTTGCCATCCTTACCCTCTGATTCACCCATTAGCTGCTTCCACCATTCAGCGAAATAATTTAGCTTAGGCTCAAAGTTAACAAGCATTTCAATCTTCTTGCCACTTCTATATAATGCCTGACGGATTAATGCATACTTTAATGCATCATTCTTCTTAGGATCCTCTTCTGCATAATCTAAATATGCATCCTTAGCACCCTCCATCATTTCTTCAATATCTACACCAGCTGCAGCGATAGGTAATAAGCCTACTGCAGTTAATACAGAGAATCTTCCACCTACATCATCAGGTACTACAAATTCCTCATAGCCCTCTGTGTCAGCTAAAGTCTTTAAAGCACCCTTAGCCTTATCTGTAGTTGCATAAATTCTCTTTCTAGCCTCGTCCTTACCATATTTCTTTTCTAGTGCATCCTTAAAAATACGGAATGCAATTGCAGGCTCTGTAGTTGTTCCTGACTTAGAAATAACATTGATAGAGAAATCCTTATCCTTTAAATAATCTAAAAGCTGCTTTACATAAGTAGATGAAATATGATTACCTACAAAGATAACCTCACATCCCTCATTACCAAAATACTTCTTAAGCATTTCAATTGCAGATCTAGCACCTAAATAAGATCCACCAATACCAATTGCAAGTAACACCTGTGACTGCTTTCTAATTCTATCTGCAGCCTGCTCAATTCTTGAAAATTCTCTATGGTCATAGGCAACAGGTAAATCAAACCAACCTAAAAAGTCATTACCTGCACCAGTCTTTCCTTTTAATACCTTATGAGACTGGATTACCTCCTTCTCTAAAGTCTTTAATAAATTCGCGTCAATAAACGTTTCTGCCTTAGAAACGTCTAATGTCAATTTCTTTCCCATATAAAATCGTACCTCCTTTTCATCATTATATCACTAAAGTTATAAAATGAAAATAAAGTAACAAAGAAAAAAGAACTCTTTTACGAGTTCTGTCTCTATTTTACATTCCGTAAACGTCCTTTAGATTATCTTCCATCTCTTGATCAGCATCTGCGGCCTGTCTAACCTCGATTACTTCAGGTACATATTCAACAAGTAATGCTTCAATACCATCCTTTAAAGTATAATCTACTGCTCCACAGCCATCACATGCACCAAGCATACGAACATATACAATACCATCGATGAAATCAATAAATTCTAAATCTCCACCCTCACTATTTAAATAAGGACGTAGCTTATTTAAAACCTTATTGATGTCACTTACAATCTCATCACGGCTTCTTTCCTCTAAAGTAGGATAAACCTTCTTATTCTCTTCCATAAATTAATCCTCCTAAAGAATTATTGAGCCTTATTACCTTCTTGGCCATTTGGCTTAAAATTCTTCTTATTTTTGTTTTTATTATGATTATGATGTCCATTCCCATTCTTCTGATTAGGGTTATTTTCAGAGGAATTATTTTTATTTTGATTATTGTTTTTGTTTTGATTGTTATTATTATTCTTATTATTCTGATTAGGATTCTTGCTCTTATTTTTATTCTTCTGACCATTATTCTTGTTAAAGTCATTATTGAAGCCTCTAGGTCTATTTTGAACCTTAGATGGATCAAATCCATTGCTTGAAGAAACATAAGTCTGAGTATTAGCCTCTAAAGCTGCCTTCTTTTCCTCGGCTGCCTTATTATTATCACGTCTATTATTAGGCTGTGATACAGTATCATCCTTTAAATCCTCAGGCATATGACCCTTAGGAATCGCATTAATACGATTCATATCTAAAATAATTCTAGGCTTCTGCTTAGGATTGCTCTTAAGCTGAAGTGATTCCTTATCAAAATTTTCCTTAACAAGTGGATTAATAACAAAACCACTCTCATCAGTTGAAGATGCTTCCTTATCCATTGAAAGCTTATCATATTCATCCTCTGTTAATCTCTTAAGAATATAATATGGGCTACCAACTACACAAGATACCTCAAGATAATCTTCAATAAAGCCATAATAATTCTTAGCCTTAGGATCATTATTAAATCCCTTTAATCTTAAAATACCTGCGGCAATATCACCAACAATGTATGAATCGTTATCAAAAACCTCTTCAAAATATTTATCACAGAATGCAGCCTCATCGAATGCATTTCTGAAGTTATGTACAAGATGGTATAAGCCCTTCTCGCATTTAACTAGCATACAAATTCACCAACCTTAGATAAGCCCATTATTTTTTAAATAGCTATAAAAGCCATCAAGACCTATCGTAATATCATTATATGTACCCTCAAAATCCCCGGTGTACCATGGATCAGATATATCACGCTTTAAATCAGTATATTCAAGTAGAGTATGAATCTTTCTATCTCTATCCGGAATACGCCTTTCAATATTATAACGGTTATATTCCTCCATTATTATAATAAAATCATAATTATTATAATCTTCCTCGCTGATTCTCTCAGCTCTTTTTCCTCTATAGTCGATATTTAATCTCTTTAAAATCTTCGCTGTTCCATAATGAACAGGATTTCCTATTTCTTCACTCGATGTTGCACGTGACTCGATATGAAACTTATTTGCTGTCCCCTTCTTATTTACATAATCCTTAAATAAGAATTCTGCCATTGGACTTCTACAAATATTACCATGACAGACAAATAAAACCTTAATCATTACTTTCAACTAGGCATACACATTCACATGCCATTGCCTCTCCACGTCCAACAAAGCCCATTTTTTCCCATGTTGTGGCTTTAATACTAACGAAGTCCTCGTCAATATTTAATAATGCTGCAATAGATTTTCTGATTCTATCACGAATCGGATTGATTTTAACATATTCTGCATAAATTGTTAAATCTAAATTAACTAGGTGATAATTACGCTCTAGCACCTTGTCATAGCAGCCCTTTAGGATAATTTTAGAATCCATATCTAATGTTGCATCACTATTATCTGGCCAAAATGTACCTAAATCACCAAGTGCAAGGCTTCCTAGTAGGCTTTCTGCAACTGCATGTAATACAACATCTGCATCACTATGTCCAAGCAAGCCTAGCTTTGATTCAAATTCAACTCCACCAAGGACTAATCTTCTACCTTCTACAAGCTTATGAGTGTCCCATGCATGTCCTACTCTAATCATTTTTATCCCTCCAAATAGTGTTAGCTACCTTTAGATCAAATGGGGTAGTAATTTTAAATACCTCCTCATTTGCTTCAACAAGATCAATTTTGACCTTAGGGAAATAGTGCTCAACAATAGAAATATCATCTGTGAATGATTTCTTTTCAATTAAAGCCTTACTATAGGCATTAAGCATTAGCATTCTAGAACCACATTGAGGTGTAACTGCAGCGATTAATTCAGATCTCTTTAATGTCTTTAAGAAATCACCCTTAATCTTAATTGTATCCTTTACAGGAAGATAAGTAAGAATAGCACGATTGTTATCCTTCTTAGCTACAATCTCTTCAATTACCTCTCGTGCAATAAAAGGTCTAGCCGCATCATGAATTAATACATAATCACCAGTGACAGCCTTAATTCCGTTATAAACAGAATCACCACGTTCTTTTCCACCAATAGTGTATTTTACATCATTAGGTAAATACTTTAATATCTCATCCTTATCCTCTTCACTAATTACACAAACAATTTCAAAACCGAAGCTTTTAAATGTTTCAAGTGAATGCATAAAGACTGGCTTATCACCTAATGGTAAAAGTATTTTATTTTTATCAGCACCCATTCTGGTGCCTTTACCTGCCATAAGTAAAATAACACTAATCATATTTTCACTATCCTAATATTTTATAATCAAGCTTAATATCATAGCTATCTCCTTCTAAATCAACACAATCTGCTGACTTATAGCAAACACCTATTTTTAAGCCGTTATAACCTTCTAAATATCTATCATAATATCCTTTACCATAACCAATTCTTTTGTTGTCCTTAGTTATAGCAACACAAGGAATAATAAAGCATTCAATCATATCTCTTGATACTATCTCTCCAACTGGCTCCTTAGTTTTAAAGGCACCATCAACAAGTAAATCATTCTTATTATATTTTATGAATGATATCTCGTCCCTAGTAATAGGAAGATAATAATTCTTATCTGGATAGATATTCATAATATCCATAATATCTATTTCCTTACCTAAAGGATAATAAATACCAATGTTATTATATTTATCAAGAATATTAGAATTCTTTAATTGTCCTAATACAATAGAAGATGAAGACTTAACATCTTCATTTCTTCTAAGCTTAAGAGCCTTAGCTCTTTCTTCATTTTTATTCATAAGCCTTCATATCCTTATAATATACATATGATGATGTATACTTAGGGTTTAATGAATAATTAAGAGCAGCCTTTGCAGCCTTTAATACATCTGCAGGGGCTCCAGCCTCATTACTCATTGCAAGGCCCATATTGACATCAATTTTAATCTTTTCATTTACATAAGATAATTGAGCATGAAGAATCTTTTCGTCATTTCTAAGCGAAGTTCTTAATGTTTCAATTCTATTATATGAAATGATAATTGCAACAAACTCTAAGCCTCCAACTCTATAGATTAAATTTTCATCTACGAATTCATTCTTAAAGTTTTCTACATATTGGCTTAAGCACATATTACCAAGTGCTCTGCCATATCTTTGATTGATTTCAGGAATAGATGTTACCTTGAAATGAACAATCTCGTAATCTCTTTGACGGCTATAAAGCTCTCTAAGCTTATTAAGCATCTGCTCCTCAGTTCCAATTTGATCAAGGATTGTGCCTGTCTTTTCAAAGCTATAATCATCTACAACAGTCATAACACCAGATAGCTCTACTGTATCACCGCTTACAATCTTCTTTCCATCCTCTTTAACATAAACATAATAATTACCTGTATTATATCTATATGAAAGATGATAATCGCCTTCCTTAAGCTCTCTTACCTTTTCCTTATAAACATTAAAGTCATCAGGATTTACATTCTTAAAGAATTCATCTGCATTAATATAATTACCATTTAAGAATAGCTTCTTAACTAATACATCATTAAACCAAATAGTGCCATCATTGAAGGTATTAAAATAAATACCATCAGTTGTCTTACCAATGATTGTAATAAATCTTTCCTTGATAAGCTCTAGCTCCTTCTTTGCCTCTAATTCACTCTTTTCAAGTGCCATTAGATTTTCTTCTGTTTTCTTTTCTCCAAATAGAACACGACCACGATATCTACCATTAGAGAAATTAGGTGTTTCAGTAAAATAGAATGCATCCTCTCTACCATCAGATAGCTGAAGATTTAATTCCATTGTATATCTTTCACCCTCTTGAATTTTCTTACCATATTTATTGTAATACTTCTTAACCTCTGCCTTTAAGCAGCCAGCACCATTAAGACCAACAATACGATATTTGTTTTCGATAACATCAAAGAAATTCTTACCGATTGCCTCACTATCCTCAATACCTAAATCATTAAGGAAGAAATCAGAAATCTCTTTAATCTTATCCTTGTTATTTAAAACAACATATAGCTTAGTATCATTAATTGTTTTCTTTAAATCCTTCTGGAATGTTTCATTAGAGAATGATAAATCAACAATTGTAAATAAAATACAGAACAATACTACCTCTATTGCAATCATTCCAATATAGGAAAGATTTACAACTAATTCCTTTTGCTTAAGTATTTCACTATGGAATATAAGCATAAATACTGAAGCAAATGTAAGGAATGCAGTAACCAAAAATCTAGTTAATAGGAATTTTCTTTTAATTAATGATTCAAGAATGATAATAATTAAAATAAATCCTGAAAATAAAACTGGAATAAATGGTGACTGCTCTATATATGAAAATATATCAGCTAGAACTACCATTTAAAGACCTCTCCTGCAAAATAATAAAAGAATATAATTATCGCTACAATAATAGCAGAAATTAAAACTACTAACCAAGCGCTAACTCTTTTATTAGGATTAGCTGTTGAATTAGATTGAATCAATAGTACAAATGGTGCAAATAAGGCCATTACAATTACATTTAAAACCTTTTTTAACTTCTTCATACATTACCCTCCTAACCCTTGATTAAATAGTTATTTAAATCTTCAATTAAGTCATTCTTAGTATTGATAGGTCTCATGAAGCCCTGCATTGCAAGATGAACATGACCTGTCTCCTCTGAAACAATGATTGTAATTGAATCTGTAACCTCGGAAATACCAACACCAGCTCTATGTCTAGAACCGACTGTCTTATCAAGTGATGTATCCTGAGTTAATGTATAGTAAGCTGCTGCACAAACAATCTTATTACCACGAATGATAACACCACCATCATGTAAAGGTGAATCCTTAATAAAAATCTGTTCAAGTAATTCCTTAGAAATATCAGAATTTAAAGGAATAGCTCTTTCAGAATACTGTGCAAGAGAAATCTGCTGCTCAAATGTAATTAGGGCACCAACCTTCATAGCACTCATATCAAAGATTGCATCTGCGATTGCTTCGATAGTAGCCTGTGTAGATAGATTGGCTGATCTTGTTGCTGTTGTATCACCCTTATGTAACTCCATTACTCTTCTTAGCTCTGGGGCAAGTAATACTACATAGATAATAAAATATCCAGCAAAGACATAAGAATAAATGCCATTTGATATATTTGCTCCAGCAATATCGGAAAACCACATAAATATGATAATTAGGGCACCGATTATTGTTAAGAATAATGCTTTCTTGAATTTGATACAAAAATATACGATAAAAGTTACTAGAAATAATAACAAATATGCATCAATGATAATCGATGCTATTTTGTTTTCTGAAAAAAATTCACGTATGTTATCAATAAATACAGCGTATATCACAGATATCACTCCTATCAAAATACAAAATACCACTAGATATATTATACACTAATAAGGCTCATAATTAAATTAAAAATATAATAAAAAAAGTACTGAAAAACAGTACTTAAAGCTTCATCCATAAAAGTGGTGCCTCAGGGCGGAATCGAACCGCCGACACAAGGATTTTCAGTCCTTTGCTCTACCGACTGAGCTACCGAGGCATCTACTTATTTAAATGGCGGTCCGGACGAGACTCGAACTCGCGACCTCCTGCGTGACAGGCAGGCATTCTAACCAACTGAACTACCGGACCAAAAACTTGGTTGCGGGAGAAGGATTTGAACCAACGACCTCCGGGTTATGAGCCCGGCGAGCTACCAGACTGCTCCATCCCGCGATAAAAAAATGGCGGAGAAAGAGGGATTTGAACCCCCGCGGGGATTGCTCCCCCTATCGGTTTTCAAGACCGAACCCTTCAGCCACTTGGGTATTTCTCCGTGACGATATAATAAATTGTTTAATGGTGGACCCAACAGGACTCGAACCTGTGACCAACCGGTTATGAGCCGGTAGCTCTAACCAACTGAGCTATGGGTCCAGTCGAATTTAATAGTGGTGGCTCCGGAGGGATTCGAACCCACGACCTATCGGGTATGAACCGATCGCTCTAGCCAACTGAGCTACAGAGCCATTTTGTCCTACACTTAAACAAATATTAACATAATAAAGATCAAATAATAAAATGGTGGAGCTAAGCGGGATCGAACCGCTGACCTCCTGCGTGCAAAACAGGCGCTCTCCCAGCTGAGCTATAACCCCATCATGTAGTAAATCACCATTTAAGTGGTACCTCGGGCGGGACTTGAACCCGCACGCCTTTAAGGGGCATGGGATTTTAAGTCCCACGTGTCTACCTATTCCACCACCGAGGCATGTTGTTAATTAAATATAAACTTATTATAATGACTCATCGACTTTATTCATGGTGTCTCGTAGGGAATTCGAATCCCTGACCCCTTGATTAAAAGTCAAGTGCTCTACCAGCTGAGCTAACGAGACATGCAATTGAATAAAAGTAAATGGTGCCGACTATAGGAATCGAACCCACAACCTACTGATTACAAGTCAGTTGCTCTACCAATTGAGCTAAGTCGGCATGGTGGAGGACAACGGGCTCGAACCGCTGACCCTCTGCTTGTAAGGCAGATGCTCTCCCAACTGAGCTAGTCCTCCAAAATACTCAAAGAGAAAGCCTGGCAACTACCTACTCTCGCAAGATTTAACTTACTACCATCGGCGTAAAGATGCTTAACTTCTGTGTTCGGGATGGGAACAGGTGTGACCATCTTGCTATCGCCACCAGACTATTTCTTTGAAA
>JAILEP010000125.1 GCA_024697825.1 Acholeplasmatales bacterium | reverse complement strand
TGATTTTGATTCACCATCAACTAATACCTTTACAGTTTTACCAATGAACTTTTCATGGCCATTTAGATATCCCTTATTAGTATGTTCTACTAATTCATCAAACCATTTATGTTTATCTTCTAAAGATATTGGATCTTCCATAGAAAATGCTGGTGTTCCTTCTCTTGGTGAGAATATGAATGTGAAAGCTCCTTCAAACTTTGCTTCTTCAACTAAAGAAACAGTATCTTTAAATTCTTCATATGTTTCACCTGGATAACCAACAATAATATCTGTTGTGATAGAAATACCAGGGACTAATTCTTTTAATTTCTTAATCTTTTCTAAATAGATTTCTCTAGTATATTTTCTATTCTTTATTTTAAGTACTTTATCATTGCCTGATTGAACAGGGAAATGTAGATTTGGCATAACACTTTTACATTTAGCCATAGCTTCCATAGCTCTATCATCCATATCTCTTGGATGAGGAGATGTAAATCTTACTCTTTGGATTCCAGTTTTATCTATATCAAATAATAAATCTCCAAATGTATATTCACCATTTCCTAAATCTTTACCATAAGCATTTACATTTTGACCTAATAAAGTTACTTCAATATAGCCTTCTTTAACAAGATCATTAACTTCATTAATTATATCTTCTTTGGCTCTTGATCTTTCTTTTCCTCTTGTGTATGGAACTATACAATATGTACAGAATTCATCACATCCATACATAATATGAACCCAAGCCTTGAAATTAGATTCTCTTACCTTTGGTGCATTCTCTAAAATATTACCTTCATTAGATAATACCTCTACAACCTTTGATTTAGTAAAATATGCCTGGTAAATTAGCTTTGGTAAATTACCTCTATTATGAGTACCAAATACTAAATCTACAAATGGATAAGATTCAAGTAATCTATTTGTAGCCTTTTCTTCCTGTGGCATACATCCACAAATACCAATTAGCATATCTGGATTATTTCTCTTACGACCCTTTAACTGACCTAAAACACCCCAGATTCTCTGTTCGGCATTTTCTCTTACTGCACAAGTATTTAATAACACAACATCAGCCTTAAGTGGCTCCTCACTATGAGTAAAACCAACTGACTCTAAAATACCTGCCATAATTTCACTGTCAGCCTCATTGCCCTGACAGCCATAAGTATAAATATAATATGTTCTACCATTACCTAATCCTCTATAAAGATCCTCAACCTTATAGTGGATTGTTTCAATGTTAGCTTTTCTTCTTAATCTTGCCTTAGTTAGAGATGGTAATACCATATTCTCTAATTCTTTATCTAGATCTCTTGCCATACTTCGCACCCCTCTATATAAACGCTAGACATTATACCTTAATTTTTAGATTTAATCTAGTGATTTTATTATTAATTCCTAAATCTAAAATAACTCCATTAATTTTATAGT
Organism: Acholeplasmatales bacterium; assembly: GCA_024697825.1. Taxonomy (GTDB): domain Bacteria; phylum Bacillota_I; class Bacilli_A; order Acholeplasmatales; family Anaeroplasmataceae; genus Anaeroplasma. The sequence continues at coordinate 12,359 of JAILEP010000125.1, read as the reverse complement.
ATTCACATTTAGCAACAGATAGCTTTTCAAACATACCTGATCTAAATCTTTCTATTACCTCATTAATGTCATCACCTAAAATAGAATCATAAGGACCATTCATACCCATATCTGATATAAAGCAGGTATTATTATATACCTCCTCATCAGCAGTTTGAGTATGAGTGTGACTTCCAACTACTGCATCAACCTTACCAGCAAAATCATAGAAGAAAGCCTTCTTCTCACTAGTCGCATCACCATGAAAATCAACAATAATATGATCAGCCTTAATAGTAGGCAATAATCTATCCATAGTTTTAAAAGGACAATCAAGTGGAGTATTAGTATAAACTCTACCTAATAAATTAACAATCGCGATAGTCTTATCATTATATTTAACATATAAGACATCCTTACCATATTTAGAACCTAAATTAGCTGGTCTACAAATAGTCGCATCATCAATATAATTCTTTATTTCAGATTTAGAGAAGGTATGATTGCCCATCGACATACCAGCAATGCCTAGGGACTTTAGTTCCTTATAATGCTTTTCTGATAAGCCCTTACCAGATGTTACATTTTCAGCATTAGCTAATACCATATTAATTTTATAATCCTTCTTTATAGTATCAAGATTATTCTTTAATACCTTAATAGTTTCCTCACCAACTATATCTCCTAAATATAGAATTCTCATATTTTGTCCTCCTAAATAAAAGAGAGTGAAATACTCCACTCTCTAAATATTTTACTTTGCAACATCAGTAGCTCTTGTTTCTCTGATAACTGTAACCTTAATAGTACCAGGGTAATTAAGCTTGTTTTCAATTTCTTCCTTGATCTGTCTTGCGATTGTAATAGTTTGTAAATCATCAACCTGCTCAGGGTTAACGATAACTCTTACCTCACGACCAGCCTGGATAGCAAATGATGATTGAACACCCTTAATACTATTAGAAATAGCTTCTAGGTTTTCAAGTCTCTTAGCATAATTTTCTAAGCTATCTGATCTAGCACCTGGTCTAGCACTTGAAAGTGCATCAGCTGCAGCAACTAATACTGCGATGATTCCCTTAGGTGCAACGTCCTCATGATGTGATGCGATTGCATCAATAACATCACGTGGCTCGTGATACTTAGTTGCAATTTCAACACCAATATCAACATGGCTTCCTTCGATTTCATGGTCAACAGCCTTACCGATATCGTGAAGTAAACCGGCACGTCTTGCCATAATTTCATTTTCACCAATTTCAGCTGCTAGCTTACCAGCAATCATAGCTGTTTCAATTGAATGCTTTAAAACATTCTGACCATAACTTGTACGGAAGTTAAGTCTACCAATTAGTCTTACTAAATCTGGATGAATCTTACCGATACCTGTCTTGAATACAGCATCCTCACCCATTTCACGCATAGTCATCTCAACCTCACCACGGCAACGCTCAACAACCTCTTCAATTCTACCTGGATGAATTCTACCATCTGTAACTAGAATTTCAAGAGCACGCTTTGCAACCTCACGGCGGATTGGATCGAATCCTGATAATACAACTGCTTCAGGTGTATCATCAATAATTAAGTCAACACCAGTTAATGATTCAAACGCACGGATATTTCTACCTTCACGTCCGATAATTCTACCCTTCATTTCCTCTACTGGAAGTGAAACTGTAGTAACAGTGTTCTCTCCGGCAACCTCACCTGCATATTTCTGAATAGAAATTGCAAGAATGTTCTTTGCCTTATTCTTTACTGTAGCCTTAGCCTTATCCTCTTCATCCTTAATGTAAGCTGCGATTTCATCACGCATAGATTCATGAACCATTTCCATAATAATCTTACGTGCTTCCTCGCGGTCCATTTCAGCGACCTCGATAAGTTTCTGCTCCTGCTCCTTAAGTAAAGCTTCGACCTTGCTATTTTGTTTTTCTAATTCTGCTTTTCTCTCATCAATCTTTGTTTCTTTTACGTTTAAAAGCTCTTCACGTCTATCTAGATTAGAAGAACGTCTATCTAACATATCTTCACGTGAATTTAGCTTGTTTTCTAACTCAACAACAACGCTTTTTCTTTCTTTAATATCTAAATCAGCGTTAGTCTTAAGTTGTGCAATCTCGTTTTTAGTTTCATTAATTGACTGCTTTTTAATCTTCTCTGCTTCAGAGTTTGCATCGGCAATAATTTTTTCTGCCTCTGCCTTGGCAGCTGACATACTTTTCTCATGTGTCTTCACACGTACAAAATATCCGACAGCGATACCTACAATAAACAAAATAACAAGGGCAATAATTAGTACTAATTCTAAAGTACTTAATCCTGCTAATAGCATAAATGCCTCCCTATATTATTTTTTTCAAGTTTCAAAAAACTCTATTTCTATTATAACAATTAAAGCGTTTTTAGTCAATTTAAAAAACCTCATAATTTCAATTATTATGCCACCTATATGGCAATTTAAAAACATAATATTTATTTTTGTTAAATATTTGGTATAATAATATTCGAGGTAAAGAGATATGTCTAATAAAAATTTTGATAATGCTGACAAGAAAAAGGGATGGCGACCTGGTAGAAATCCACTTACATTCATTCTTCTTGTTTTAATAGTTGCAATTGTGTTTTTTGCAATATGGATTCCATCTGATATTATTTCTAATAAGAAAGCAGGTGATGTTAGTGTCTTCCAGGATTACGCAAACATCTCAAATGTTTCAACTTATTATAATGAGGATGAAATCACATGGCTTAATGCAGGTGAATTCGAGGATTTCGATTTAACATTCTATGCAACACAATATGAAGATAAATATGATGCAACCTATAAAAAGGGTACTACATTAGCAAGTGGTGATGAATTGACATTCTCATTAACATTATCAAGTGATTCAGCTGATGGTTTTGCAACATTCAGTGGTACAACGTATTTTGCATATGCAGCTGTTTGTATTGCACAGGATTGGATTGGAGATTATGCTGATTCAAACTATGCATCATTCACTCCATCTAATTTAACTAATGGTACTGCAAAATATCCATCAGTAACTTCTACTGTTTCTTATCCAGCAAAAGCCCAAATGTGGGGGCCTTTCTATAAAACAGTTGAAACACCAGATATTTATTTATATCTTGTTTATAATACTACAAAGCAAAAACAAAAACAGTATATCATCAAATATACATATAAGGACTACATGACAACAGAAACTTCTGGTGCAGTCGTAAAGTAAAATTCGGATGGCTATGCCATCCTTTTTCTTTGTCTTAATTTAGTTAAAAATAAAAATCCGGTTGCCCGGATTTATATTTTTAATTACTTAACGTTTGTAGCCTTTTCAGTTACGATATGAGTATTAACATCCTCATCAGTTAATTCTGCCTCATTCTCACCAACTGCATTTAAGAATAATGCTGCATTGTAAACAGATAATCTGTTAGAGAAATCAACACCAACAGTTACTCTTGCTGCATAATCAATAACGATATCCTCTTCTGGCTTATCTGCATCAAAGAAATTGAAGCCGATGAAACCACTGATCTGGCTATTGAAGCCTGTGATCTTAACCATAATAGTAATATCATTGTCCTTAGCGAACTTTAATAAGTCATCCTTAGTTGACTTAATGAATTCATATAAAGTAGTTACTCCCTCGTTATATGGTGCAAAATAGAATACCTTATCATCATCTGGTGCATCCTTATAATCTGTATGCTCCATCTGTGCTAAATCCTTCTTAATTGCCTCAATCATCTCAGGCTTTACACCTGGATACTTTCTAGGGTCAGCCTCATACTGCTTAACTGCTTCTTCTAAATATAGAGTTCCCTTGTCTCCATAGAATTCAAATCCCTTATCCTTAATGAACTTAACTAATGCATCAGCTGAATCCTTATCAACAGTAACCTCTAAAGTTAACTTTGATGTAGTTGATAATGCAGGATATGGAATATATTCTGTAATATGATCAGGAATAGTATTATAAGCTCTAGCTAGACCTGACTTGTTTGCATTTTTTGCGTTTCTTTCAAATAATGAAAGTGTTACTTCCTGTGCCATAAATAAAAACCTCTTTACTTCCTCAATATAAATTAATTATACAATTTTTTAAATTATAAATCAATTATATTTTGTAATCCCTTTCATCCTTATAAAGAATGATCTGACAAGCAAATTTTCCATTGACTACCGCAGCTGGTGTACCACCTGGCAAATATAGCCACTGATTGCTCATAACAAAGTTATCTAGGCCATCAATTAGCATACTTCTAACCATTTGCTGAGTCTTAGGAGTAAGCGCGTATGTCATAAATGTACCTCTGAAGGAATGATTGTATCTTTCATATGTTTTAGGAGTTAAAACATCTAACAATTCAAATGAATCATTATACTGCTTTTCAAGCATTTCTTGATAAAGCTTGCCTACCTCCTTCTTCATATTTTCATATTCAGCATCACTTAGCTTATTAATATAATCATATTCCTCATCATATGTTGTAAGCATCACCTGAACAGTTCTATAATCACCATTCATTAATGTCTCATCATAATCATAAGCTCTAACACTTAAATAATCATATTCCTTACCTAATATATGATATGGTTCTACCTTAATTAGCTGACAGATTTCACCCTTAAAATCATGCTTTGTTCTATATGATGCAATAATAAAGCTATAATCAGGATATTTAACCTTATCATTATTCATTTCTACATAAGGATCCATTGGATACTGATTCTTAAGTAAAACATTATATGTATAATGAACGTCACAAGCTCCAACCACATAATCGGCATAATGCTTCTCATTATTTACAATGATTCCCTTAGCCTTATTTTCTTCTATAATAATTTCAGACACATCACTATTATAAAAAATCTTACCACCAAGATTTATAAATTTATTAACCATTCTATCCCTTAGGGTATGAGAGCCACCCTTAGGAAGTGATGCATTACCTGTCATTAGATTTGCAAGTGTTGTTAAAAAATAAAATGCATTAAATTTCTCATTAACTAATGAATTTAAAAATGAATATCTAATGATTGGAGAATTAAATCTCATTGCTAAATCATGAACAGATATTTTCATATATGCAATTGTTTTTCTTAATATTTGCTTATCCATAGCTAAATCACGAGGATTGACAAGCTCATAAGGTAAATCTGATGGGATTTCAGGAGAGCCTAATGCTTTAATAGCCTCAATTAAGGCTTTGATTTCATCGTCATCATTTTTGCTAAATTTATATAATTCCTTCTCAAATTTATCTATATCATTATATAAATGGAAAACCTCTCCATCATAATAAGTATCATAGAATGATTCAGTTGTTATAATTTCTGTACTATTAATATCGCCAACAGTATCCCAAATCTTATTGATTTTAGTTCCCTTCTTAGTGCCTAATAGCCAGTGTAGGCAGCCATCAATAATAGATCCCTTACGACTCCAGCTTGTTAAAAAGCCTCCCGCATAATGATTTTTTTCATATATTTCTACATCATAATCATTAAGCTTTAAATAGATTGCGCAGGTAAGACCAGAAATGCCGCCACCAATTACAATTACCTTTTTCATACTGAACACCTCTATTTAAATTATAGCAAAATTTGAGATAACAAAAAAGACGGAACACCTAAGTGTTCCATCATTTGTAACTAATTCTACTCTTTTGTTTCTTCTTCCTTTGGCTTAATTCTGCCTTCAGTTAATCTAACATCATATTCATCAACTGGAAGTGGCTTAGAAAAATAGAAACCCTGGATTAAATCACAACCCTTTTGAGCAAGGAATTCAACCTGAGACTTAACCTCTACACCTTCTGCAACTGTCTTCATACCAAGCTTTTTGGCTAAGCTAATGGTCTGAGATACGATTAGATTAGCACGCTCTAAATCAGAAACATTTCTAAAGAATTCTGCATCAATTTTAATTACATCAAGTGGTAATTCCCTTAAAGAATTTAAAGATGCATAACCAGCTCCAAAATCATCCATTGAGCATTTGAATCCTAATTCCTGTAGCTTCTTTACTGTATTTACAAGAGCGTTCTTATCATCGAAGAATGCAGATTCAGTTAATTCTATTTCAATATATTCATGAGGACATTTAGCCTTGTCAACTAGCTTTGCAATATGCTCAGCTAAATTACTCTTTGCAAAATGAGCCCTAGATACATTTACTGATACTGGTACTACCCTTTTACCCTCAGCTAACCATTTAGCCTGAAGCTTTGCAGTTTCGCTTATCATGAAATCATCAATTTTAATAATGAATCCATTTCTTTCAAAAATAGGAATAAATTTACCAGGTGAGATAAATCCTTTTTCAGGATGAATCCATCTAATTAAGGCCTCTGCTCCGCCTAATACTCCACGAGGTGAATATTTAGGCTGTAAATATACTACAAATTCCTTAGCCTCTAAAGCACGCTCCATGTCATTTTCAACAATTCTTTCCCATAAGACATCATCCTGCTGCTCCTCACTAAACCAAGAGATTCTCTTTTCATCGCCCTCACTTACCTGATTTCTGGCAAGCGCTGCATGATTATGAAGCATTAATGGATCTGTTTCCTTTTTACCTACTCTTGCAACACCGATAGAGAAATAGAATTTCTCATCTGGCATCGCACTATCTAGCTCTAATAAAATATTATTAATTCGCTTTTCGACCTTAGCCTTCTTATCAAACTTCATAAGAATTGCAAAATCAGCCTTTTCATAATGAGCTACTACTTCCTTTTTATCAATTAAACTATTAATCTTAGAATCAAAAGCCTCTAATAGCTTTTCGCCTTCTTCAATTCCATAGGTTGTAGTAAAGCTTCTATATTTTTCCATACGAAGATTAATCATACAATAAGAATATTGAGCCTTATTATTCTTATGATTTTTCTTAATTAGCTTTTCAGCTTTCTTTGTAAAATATAACCAGTTATTACCATTAGTTACATCATCAGTATATAGTAAGTAAACCATTGTTCTATTCTTTGCAACTGATGAGAATAGAGTATAAATATGATATCCAGTGATTAGTAATAATAAAATAACTAAAATTACAACCATACCAATAAAATAATTGAATGTTGAGCCATAGAATACCTTATCATATCTGACTACTACATTGTTACCATCTATATTAAATGAATACCAATATTCAAAGCTTAATGAGCCATCTCTTTCAAGAGAATGGAAAATAGCTTCAATTGCATTAACTCTATCAATAGTTACAACATTATCCTCATTAGTAGATTTGAATACATCACTTTCAGAATAAACAATATAGCCAGTATCAGGGTCTGTATATAAAACCGTATCATACTTAAATTCAATTAGCTTATTATCTGTATAATGCTCAATTAAATTACCATTTGAATCATATACTGCCATATCCTGAATATTTACAATATATTTACTAACATTTTCATATTCAATTTTTCTAGCCTCTTCAGTTGTATTAGAGCCATCAAAAACTGCATTAATACAAACCTCTACCTCACCGGCACTTTCAGTGATATTAAATGATAGCATGTTGTCTACATAAAATATTAAAACAAACATAATCATTGAAAGGAATAAGCCTGTGAATACTATAAAGGATACTATAGATGGCCAAAGTCTGATTTTAGTAAATTTCTTTTTACTAACCTTAAGTTTTTTCTTATCCATATACAAATCTCCAAATTAAAACTCTATTAAAATTATATAATTTTAAGCAATTTAAATCAATGAAAAAAACCAACCACATTATAATATGATTGGTTTTATTTCTTTAATAATGAATTTTTATATAACTGTTTCTATTAATTATCTTCTTGAATCTCCTGTTGCTTTATAATAATCCTCTTTATCAGCATACATCATCTTTTCTGCAGCGTTAACAGTTGTAATAGCATTTTTACCAGTTCCACAAGAATAGCCAAATGCTGCAACACGACCATTTGAATAAAGCTTATCTTTAAATAGATTCATTCTATCTAAAAAGACATTCTCTGTCATTTCTAGATATATAACTACGAATTCATCACCACTAATTCTAAAGATATTACCATCACCAAATGATTCATTTAATAATTTTGCAAAGTCTTTAATAAATTCATCTCCTGCTTCATGACCAATTGTATCATTTATATTTTTTAAGCCATTTAAATCACAGAAAACTGCGTTTAGAGTATCATTATCACTCACTTTAGATAAAAAGTTATCATAGCCTCTTCTATTAAGTAGTCCTGTAAGAACATCCTGAGTTGAAAGAGTATTATATATTTCAGCTCTAAGTTTTGTCTCAGCAATTGTCTTAGATTGAATGATAACATAAATAATTACAAATGATAAAGCGGCCCCAATATATCCAAATTCAAATTCAGGAGCGAATATTTGAACTATTGCAATAGAAATTCCTATAATCAAATAGCTTAATAAAGCCCAGAATGTTCCACTTCCTAAAATCTTACGCTTTAATATTAATAAAACAAATGTACTTATAATGCAAGCTGTAGGCATTATTGCAATAAAGTCAATTAATGGGCCTTGAGCATATTTATAATCTACAATTTCAAATAATCCATCTGAAATTGTTCCAATTGTAATAAACGTAAAATCAATTAGCAAAAAGATTATATGAATTACTAGATAATAATGCAAAGTTTTACTCTTATCATCTATAAAATAATATAAATAAAAAGCAAATGATATTAACAATAAATCGAAAGAAACGAATGATAAATAATTAAATGTCATTAATAGGAATGATACTTTCAATCTATCATCCAACATATAAGAAACTGCATTCATAGTTAAACCAAAGATACATATTAAAACAGCTCTTTCATACCATCTAGTTTTTATAGATGGATTCCTTGTTGTAAAAAAAATACCGCAAAGGACTACTAAAAGAAATAGCACTGAAACAATATCAGCAACAATTAAAACATCACTCATTCTCTTCACCCCTTTGCTCATCTTTGTATTATACATTATAACACATAATGACTAATAATTAACATTTATACTATAAAAGTTTAAAAACTCCATAAGTCTTATGGAGTAATTAATATCTATATTTTTTGTGATTCTTATTACCAGAGCGTTCATATATATCTTCACGCATCATTTCAACATCTGCTTTAGGAATATATTTAATTTTGTTTTCATTATATTTCATAGTATTATTTATTTTAAGCCATGTTTCCCTGGTCATTAAGCTTACATGGCCTGTTCTAACTTCATTTAATAAAGGTAGCTTAATTCCCTCTGTAGTATGATGATATATAAATCCAAGCTTTTCTTGAACTCGTTTAGATTTATTATTCCCATCATAATATCCACACCATATAGCATTAAGCTTAAGATCATTAAATCCGTAATCTATTAAAGCCTTACATGCCTCAGGCATAATACCCTGGCCCCAGAATTCCTGTCCAAGCCAATAGCCAAGTTCTAGCTCATCACTTCTATTTGTCATATCAGAATCCGTTTTTAATTCACAACAGCCAATGGGATGGTCTAAATCCTCTTTTAAGCATATCGCAAAACAATATGGATGGTTAATAAAGCTATTAATAATCATTTTACTTGTCTCAATTGATTCATGGACAGGCCAGCCTGCCATAGGACCAATTTCTGGATTCTTAGCATATTTAAACATTGATTCTGCATCTTCTATTATCCAATTTCTTAATACTAATCTATCTGTTTTAATCATAATACTACCACCAATTAAAAATAAATTTACTCAATTATATCATATAAAAATAAAAATATGCAGAATTATTAAATCCTGCATACATATATTATTCAGTTCTATTAAGCTTCTTTCTAAATACGTTATTTAATGAAGTGTATAAGAAGCCAATACCAATTAGGAATGCTAATAATAATAGAATCCACCACATAGTACCAATAAATGGTAAATCACTAGAGAAGCCAAAGGCACCAGCCTCACTTCCCCAGTTTAGGAAAAAATAAGGATAATTATTTCCAGCACCAAAGTTCCAATTAGCAACAAATCCAATACCGGCATAAATTGCATATAAAAGTGGCGGAATAATTACAAATAGAATATCAATTCTTCTATATTTGCAACCAACTACTACAAAGAAAAAATCAACAATTGAGCATACAGGTACAATAACATGAGTTAAAACATTAGCTGGCCCCCAAGCATCAGCACCCATAGTTGGAGCTAATACAAAGCAGAATACTACACCTGTTAAAGTAATCGCAACAGTTCCAACAAGCTTAACAACATACCAAGCATAATGTACTTCTTTATTTCTAATTAATAAAATAGCACCAATTAAGCAAATAATTGCAATCGCAATATTAGATTGAATAGTGAAATACATAAATACTGTCTCACCACCCATAAACGCATCTGAGCTCGCTACAGAACTTAAAATAGTTCCTACTAAGGCTGAAATAAAGACAACAGCCTTTAAAGCATAGGAAGTAATTTTTCTTTTTAATGATAAAGCTTCCATAATCTACCTCTTCTTATGATTAATACAATACAAAAATAATATACCATATTGGTATATTTTATTCAATTATATTTTTTAAAATCTTTTACAAAATAGTAAAAAAGGGATGATTTCTTTTAAACAAAATCATCCCTATATTTTTAATTAAATATTTTCACCATTCTTGTGACGACGACGTAATTCAGCTATTTCTCTAACTAGCTTTTCTGTCTTTTCCCAGCCAAGACATGGATCAGTAATAGACTTACCATAAACACCACCATCAACCTTCTGGCAACCATCCTCAATATATGACTCAATCATTAAGCCCTTAACATATTTATTAATAAGCTCACTATGTCTAGTTGAATGTAATACCTCTTTGGCAATTCTAATCTGCTCTAAATACTGCTTACCTGAATTATTGTGGTTACAATCAACAATAATTGCTGGATTATGATATTTATCAGCAGGATACATATTAATTAATCTTAAAATATCCTCATAATGATAATTTGGATTAGATTCACCATGCTTATTAGTGTATCCTCTTAAAATACAATGAGCTAGCTCATTACCACTAGTTTCTACCTCCCAGCCACGATAAATAAATTTATGTGGATGCTGAGCCGCATTAACTGAATTTAGCATAACCTTATAATCACCTGATGTTGGATTCTTCATACCAACAGGGCCTTCAATACCAGATGCAACTAATCTATGCTCCTGGTTTTCAACAGATCTAGCGCCAACTGCCTGATATGATAAAACATCATATAAATATCTAAAATTATCTGGATATAGCATTTCATCAGCTGTTGAAAAGCCTGTTTCCTTTAATACATTAATATGTAGCTTTCTTACAGCAATTACACCCTTAACCATATCTACATCGGCATTTGGATCTGGCTGGTGTAGCATACCCTTATAACCTTCGCCTGTAGTTCTAGGCTTATTTGTATATACTCTTGGAACAAAGAATAAAACATCCTTAACTTCCTCGTATAGCTTTCTTAATCTCTTACAATAGTCTAAAACTGCATCCTCTCTATCTGCACTACAAGGACCAATGATTAATAATAATCTATCATCCTCTCCTGTGAAGATTTTTCTTAAGACTAAGTCATTTTCCTCCTTAATCTTTCTAAGATTATCATCTAAAGGATATCTTTCTCTAATCTCCTTTGGAAGATCAACCTTACGCTTGAATTCCATATTACCCATTTTTTCACTCTTTCCGTCCTGACAATGGACTATTTGACAATTAAATTACTTCCATTAGTAATTTATAATATTATAAATAAAATTATGATAAAAGTCCATATTAGTGCCATTTTATGTAAAACTGCTTGTCTATAATTAACAACCTCTTTAGATGCTGAATTTTGATTATTCAATGTAATTTCTTTAAAAACTTCATCAAATGTATTTACAATATTTTCAATCTCACTTGATTCTTTTGCTTCACCAAAATAACAGCATTTAAAATTATATTAGGATTTGTCATTGTATTAATACCATTTAACTCGCCTAATTTAGAATTGGCCTTATTAAGTGCTTTTAAAATATCAATGCCATCATAATTGTAATCGAATGGCAATTTGTGCACATTATCGCCTCTTGCACAAATTTTATCATTTTTTGTGCACGTATTAATATATGTACATCTTTAAAAAAACAAAACACTCAAAAAAACACCATAAATACCCTCCGTCAGCAACGAGATATGTTTTCCAGAACCGAAGGGATTGTAGTCAGAGCCCTACCTCGAAACTAAAGATTTTAGTCATTTTCGACCATTTTTGGCATTGCTTATAATAACGAAAAAAGCCCATAGATAAAGGTAAATCCCTTAACTAAAGGCTTTTTTATTACCTCTTTGTCAGCAACCAAACAGTTTCAAGAGCTTG
>JAILEP010000116.1 GCA_024697825.1 Acholeplasmatales bacterium | reverse complement strand
TTCAGGGATTCTTAGTAATTTAACCTTATAATCCTTATCTAAATACATATAATCCTTTAGTAATAATAAGGAAAAGTCAGGTGGTAATTGCATAGCATATTTAATGCTATTTTCAATTAGATTCATCTCATCCTTATGCTTTTTGGCATAATTAACCATAGCGGATGTTAAGGCATAAATTGTATCTGTATTTGTAGGTATTGTAGTTTCTTTACCTTCAAATATTGCTTTAATGTCAGGTAGGTCTTTAAATACTCGTACCCAACCTCTAAATTCAGTTGCGATACCAGTTCCAACTAAACCAGCAATCATCTCAAATACAGCTGATACATCATCAGATACGTTATTTAATATATTTGATACCATTTCCCATGTTCTTCCGGTAGCGAATGCTAAACTAGTATTTCTGTTATCAAATGTATTTAGATAATTGGGCTTAAATTTTAAGAATCCTAATACTTTAGGATTTATACCATTTAAGATAGCCCAAGCATTCCAGCTTTCGAAATCTGATTCGATTTCAAAATGCATGAATCTATTTGCTAAAGGAGATGGCATTTGATAAGCTACTGCCTTATCAGTAATTCTATTACCAGCTGCGATTACTATGCAGTTATCTGGTAGTTTATGCTCACCAACTGTTCTATCTAAGGTAATTTGATAAGCCGCGGCCTGAACTGACGGTGATGCACTTGATATTTCATCTAGAAATAATATATTGATTACTTCATCACTAGAATCCATATCGAAGATTTTAGGCTTTAGCCAAATGGCTAAAGTCTTATCTTGATTAGAGGTAGGAATACCTCTTAAATCTACAGGGTTAAATAATATTAGTCTAACATCTGTAATAACAACCTTTTTATGAGTGTTGTACTCTAAGTTATTTGCTAATTGTCTAATAGATTGGCTTTTACCAACACCTGGCTGTCCGTGAAGTATCACTGCTGGCATCTTCTTTAATTCAATGCCATTATTAATGACATTTGAATACATTGTAGTTAATAAATCTACACTTTTGTTAATACTTAAAGTAGGTAAATTTCCGATATTACTCATTGATATCAAGCTCCTTATTTAATAATTCTAATTGTTGATTTAAATCGATAATTTGAGATGCAAAATCTATTTCATTTTCTAATTCCTTAGAAATAGATTCTTGCTTAATGATTAATTTATCTCTCTTATCGATATTTTCACTTAATATAGTAGGTAGCTTTTCTAATAAATTATCGATTCTAGTTATGATACCAAGCTCACTTGTTCCTAGCTCAATTACATATCTATGTTCATTTTCAATTATTAGATATAAGCTATTAGCAATTAAATTAGCTGGTGCTTTAACCTTAAATCCATTATAGGTAATAATATCAAGCTCATTTTCATTACCTAAATTGTCCATTAAAGTATCCCAAATTAGCTTTCTAATTCTTTGCTTATCTTCCTTACTATACTCACTAAGATTTGCTTTTAAGAATTCAATGTCATTACTAATTTGTTCAATTGTAATATTTGAATTCTTAATTTGATTTGGAATTTCTAATAATTCTCTTTTATATAATGCGCGAGTGTCATTATATTTCTTTTGAAGCATTCTAGTTTTAGCTATTTTATTTTTAAGCTTTACATGCTCCTGTAATTTTGGATGACCAATAGCTAGTGCTTTAATTTCACCATAATTTAATACACTGTCTTGGATATCCTCTCTAGTTCTTTCATTTAAAGAATTATTTAATAATTCTCCAATGAACTTTTGCTTATTTTCTAATATTTGCCAAGAATAAGCATCAAATGATCCTTCAGTAATATATCTAAATATAAATACCTCATCACATTTATTACCCATTCTTAGGATTCTTCCTTCTCTTTGGACCATATCAGATGGCCTCCAAGGAATATCTAAATGATGAATAGCACATAACTTATCCTGAACGTTAACTCCAGTTCCAAGCTTCATAGTTGAACCAATTAGGATTCTGACCTTACCATCATTCATTGCTTTAAATAATTCGTCGCGCTTCTTATCTGTAGTAGCGTCATGAATATATACAATTTCATTTTCAGGTATTCCATAATTAATTAAAGTTTTC
>JAILEP010000053.1 GCA_024697825.1 Acholeplasmatales bacterium | reverse complement strand
CTATATTTCACTGCGGCAATATTAATTGAGACTATATGCTTACTAATAATTATATAAAAAAGGTAATATTTAATAAAAAAACAATGAAAAAAGGCTGCTAGAAACTATTTGAGTTTCTTAACAGCCCCTTTTTTTCATTTTATTTGTTTTTTTAAGCTTGATAGCATAATTCTTTTACATAGCTCTGAATAATCTATATTACCCTCAAGTAAGGCTTGAGAGAAGTGAGAATATGGACTAAGCTTAGGCATTGAATTACATTCTAAGCAATAAATTTCATTGTTTTCTGTAACTATGAAATCTACCTGAGAATATACTGTTAAATTAAATAGCTTAGATACCTGAATAGCTAAATTCTTAAGCTTATTTGAAAGATTATCATCAATTACCGCAGGACATCTCTTAGCCTTAATTCCTTTAAGAGATACACCAACACCCTCATCTCTAGTATTAAGAGGTAAAACCTCTAAAACAGGTGATGGCTCATAATTGATAGTAGATACAGAAAATTCTCTTCCTGTTATATATTCTTCAACAATAATTTCATCATCCCATTTAAAGGCTTCACTTAAAGCCTTATTAAAGCCATTATCATCAATTACAGCTGTAGTACCAATACCAATTCCAATTGCGTTAGGCTTTAATATTACAGGGTATGATAAATTATAATCCCTTGGATATTTAATTTCATTATCCTTTTTAATAGAATAGCCAATTGGAGAATTGATATTATTTTCCTTAAATAAAAGTCTAGATAATGTTTTATCTGATGACCTAGCAGAGGATGAATAATCATTACCTGTATAATCAATTCCAAGTAAATCAAATGTAGATTGAATCTTACCATTTTCTCCATCTGATCCATTCAAGGCAAGGAATACTAAATCACTTTGTTTACAAATTTCAAGTACATTAGGACCAAAATAAGAATTAGATTGGAAAATACGACGCTTTTTAATAGCCCATAAATCAGGAATATCATCCTCGATTTCATTAAAATCCATTGTGTATTTTTCTGGATTCTTAAACGCATCCTTAATCTTTAATTCCTCATCAGAATAGCCCATATAGGCATCAAGTAGAATAACATTTTCTCCTTGTTTTTTAAGCTCATTATAAATCATATAGCCAGTATGAAGAGAAATGTTTCTTTCTAAAGATAGGCCGCCTACTAAAATGACAATATTTAAATCCTTTAATAAATCCTCATCATTTACAACTAAATCCTTTTCATCAACCTCGATGCTTGAGCCATTGAAATCAAGCTCTAGGGTATTTAGCATATCTCTGACTATTGATACTAGATTTAATACTCTTGAAATCTGTTCTTTGCTTAAATCAATATCATATTTCTTTTTAGCCATTGATTGAATCTTTTTAACGACAACCTTATTGACGTGAGTAATTAAGAAATTAGATACACCAAGAAGAAGACCAAGCTTCTTTGAATTTAATAAATCCTCAATAATATCGATAGTTCCCGCAACGGCATCCATCTTAAAGAAGGTCATTATATTTTTAATAGAACTTAAGAATTTATCGTTTTCCTTAGAATATTTAATTACAAATGCCATTAAATAGGCTGTATTATCTGCATATTCCTCATCACTTATCTTATCGCATAAATATGATATGAATTCAGGAGTAGACATTTCTGAGCCAATACCAAAGGCCTTTTCAACAATAGAGCCTACTAAATAATTATTCTTAGAACGGTCCTTATCAGTAACGGCTGATCTAATCATACTATGGATGAATGATCTAAGAATTTGCATCTCAGGTCTTTGTCCATCTGGATTAGGCTCGATAGTATAAGAACAATCCTCTCTAAAATTAAAGAACTTATTTGGACAGTGCGCTTCTGCAAAGCCACCCTTTCCATAATCAAAGCCAATATAATATGTTCTTTCACCAATATCATTCATTAAAATATTTACATAATCGAAGTCGATATTATGGTTATGAATCTTATGCTGGTTGGCAAGAATTTCCTTTTTATAATAATCCATGAATTTATCAGAAAAGCCCTGACCATCAAATGATACACATCTATCAATCGTATCATTTAAAATAGTGATATATTTAGCCTTATTACCGCCCTTAGAATGACCTGTAATAGTAATATAATATCTATCCAAATCATATTCTCTATAGACCTTTCTATACCATTCTAGGGCATTGATCTGTTGAAGTGAATCAATTTGGTTTGCTCCTAAGAAATCATCAGTCCATTCATTTAAGGCAGTACCACGGAAGGCAACTACAGCCTCACCCTTTTTCTCATTTATTAAAACCATTGAAAGACCTAAGCCACCACCAAAGGCAGTATCTAAATGTGCATCAATAATTTTAGTCTCAAGTAAATCCTTATTTTTTCTAATGGCATTAAACATCTTTTCCCAGTGAGCACCATTAACAAATGATGCATATTCACGGTCCATATCAATTAGCTCCATATCAATTGAATCAAGCATCTGCTCAACTGTATGTCCTGTATGGGCTAGTGGGGTAGTAAGAGGAGGTATATCCTCTAGATAAGTTAAATTTTCGATTAATAAAACCTCATCAACCTTAAAATGCATATTCGACACCTCAATAATGTAAAGTAAAACCTAATACAATTTTATCATATTTAGCAATTATTAAAAATATAAAGTTAATAAAAATTTTTACTCTTACAATTATATTGTAATATCCCTTTAAAAAAGGTAAAATATAATAAATGTTTTCTTTTTTAAAATCGAGGGAGTGAGATAGTGAAATATTATGTAATTCCAACACTTAAGGATTTAGATAAATATCTAGATCTTGCCAAAAAATTTAATTTAGGATTTGAATATAATGAATTTTTTATGCCTAATATCTTAGATGATTATGAACTATTAAATAAGACATTAGAATCATATAAGAGCTTAAATAGAATAAATGATACAATGCATGGTGTATTCTTTGATATTGTTTTAGATTCAAGAGATGAAAAAATTAGAAAAATATCAGAGGATAGAGTAGAAGAATCAATTAAAATCGCAAAGAGCTTAAATTGTAAGGGAGTAGTATTCCATACTAATTATATTACCTGGATGAAGGATGAGGCATATAAGGCTAGATGGGTAAAAATGAATGGTGATTTTTATTTATCAATGGTTAATAAATATAGTGATATTGAAATCTATGTTGAAAATATGTTTGATTTAGACCCTATCCTTTTAAGAAGGCTTATGGAATATACAAATAATCCAAGAATTAAGGTTTGTTTAGATATAGCTCACGCATCTATATCTAAGGTAGAAATAAAGGATTGGTTTAAGGAATTAGGTAAATATATTGGTCATTTACATATTAATGATAATGATAAGATAATTGATATGCATGAGGAATTAGGCAAGGGTCTAATTGATTATAAGAAAGCGTATAAATATATAAATATGCTTGATGATAATACATCAATTCTAATTGAAATAAGTAATTTCGATAAGGTTTATAATTCTATTAAATATTTAAAGGATGGTGGCTATAGTGATTTTAAGTAAGGATATAGAAAAGATATTAAGTGTTATCACTTCAATGTCTAGAGAAGAAAATTACTATAAATTAATGGAAGAAATTCTAGAAATAGGTATGCAAATATCTAATTGTGATGGTGGTACTCTATATTTATTAAATGGCGATAAGCTAGAATTCTTCTTTATGATTACAAAATCAATGCATATCAGAGATGGTGGTAAGGATAAGAAGATTGATTTGCCTCCAGTAGATATTAATTCACCTGCGGTTGCGGCACTATGTGCAAAGACTAAGAAGACTATCAATGTAGGTGATGTATATAGTGATAAGAAATTTAACTGGAGTGGTCCTAAGAAATATGATGAGCTAACAGGATATCATACTGAATCAGTATTAGTATTACCTTTATTTGATAAGGATAAGAATGTCCTTGGTGTAATGCAGCTAATTAATGCAGTATTATTTAAAAAGGTTGTCCCATTCTCATATGATGTTGAAAAGATTTTATATTCATTATCATCACTTTGTGGTGTTTTATTAGATAATATTACTCTTTATGATAATTTAAAGGAATTATTAGATTCTTTTGTATCAGGTATGGTAAAGGCTATTGAATCTCGTACTCCATATAATGCAACTCATACTGTAAATGTCGCATCCTTATGTGGTGGCTTTGTTGATTATTTAAATGCAAAGGGATATGATCAAATCTCAAAAGAGGATAAGGATGAGCTTGTCATGGCTGCAATGCTACATGATGTAGGTAAGATTATTGTATCTGAAAATACCTTAAATAAGGCAACTAGATTTGAGGGAAAGATAGATAATATGCTACTAAGATATGATCTAATTAAGATGGGTATTGAAAATAATTATTTAGCTAAGAGAATAGACGAAGATAATTATAAGAATGAATTAGATTATATTAATAAGGCTAAGGAATTTATTGTTAGACTTGATAAGCAAACATATTTACCTGATGAGGATATTGAATTCATTAATTCAATGAAAGATAAATCATATGAATTTAATGGTAATAAATATGTATTATTAGATGAGGATGAGCTTGCGGATGCAATGATTAGAAGAGGTACTCTTACTGATAATGAAAGAAAAGAAATCGAGAAGCATGTTGTTTATACAAATGAAATTCTTAATGAATTAAAATTCGGTAAGAAGTATAGCCATGTAAAGGAAATTGCAGCTGCACACCATGAATATTTAAATGGTACAGGCTACCCTAATGGCTTAAAGGCTGATAGCTTATCTAAGTATGTTAGAATGATTACTATTGCAGATATTTATGATTCATTAGTATCTAAGGATAGACCTTATAAGAAGCCTATTGAAAATAGTAAAGCATTATCAATTCTTAAGGAAATGGTTAATGAAGGTAAGCTTGATTCAGATTTAGTAAATAAATTTGCAGAATATAAAGCATAAGACGGATGAAAATTCCGTCTTTTTTTATTGACGGATTAAATATTCTCTTATATAATAAATTGCGAATGATTTGCAAATCAATAGGAGAGAATATGAAAAGAGTACCAGTATATTTAATAACAGGATATTTAGGAAGTGGTAAAACTACCCTTCTAAATAATATTTTAAGAGAGGATAATTGTAAGACAGCCTTAATTGTTAATGATTTAGGTAGTGTTAATATTGATGCCTCACTTTTAAAGAATAAGGACAATTTAAAAAAGGAAGATATGAAGATGGTAGAGCTATCTAATGGCTGTATCTGTTGTACACTTCAAAATGAGTTTATGACTCAAATTGAAGAGCTTAGTAAGAACAAGAACATTGAAAGAATATTAGTTGAATCATCTGGAATATCTAATCCAGCTAATATTGCGAATGGATTTTTACAATATCAAGAATTTATTAAAACTAAATGCTATTTATCAGATATTATTACTGTAGTAGATTCTAATTATATCTATAATAAGTATTATAATGATATCTTAGAATATGATGAAAATAGTGATCCTGATATCATTAATTTAATTATGGATCAGATTGAATTTTGTAATGTAATTATCATGAATAAATGTGATTTATTAGATAGTGATAAGCAGGATATGGTTTATGATTTAATTAGAAAGCTTCAGAGTGAGGCTAAGATTATTAAATCTGTAAATTCAAATGTTTCTATGAATGAAATCCTATCTGGTAAGAGATTAGATTTTGATAAGATGATGGAATCATCTGAAATTCAAAAGGCTTTAACGCGTGAGGAAGCTCAGGATGAGGTAAATCCTGATTATGGTATTACATCATTTGTATTTGAAAACAGAAGGCCACTTGATAGAAATAAATTTGAGGAATATTTAGATAAGGATTTCCCTGATACTATTATCAGAGCTAAAGGCTATATTTGGTTTAAGGAGGCTCCTTCAAATGTTGGTCTATTAGAATATGCAGGTGGTGAGATGACTATCACTAAGACAGGCTCTTGGCTTGGTTCATTTTCTAAGGAGGAGCAGGAGGAGGTCTTCAAGAATTATCCTGAGGTATTAGATGATTGGGACCCAGTTTATCAGGATAGAATAAACCAAATTGTTTTTATTGGTAGAGACTTAAATAAAACGGAAATTCTAAAAAAATTAGACATGTGTCTTGTTGATTAATTATAAGGAGCTATAAAAAAAGCTCCTTTTTTTAGCTTGTTTTTCCAAAAGAGTACGAAATCAAATGTTACATTTGTGACAAAAGTGAAATATAAGACATTATTATAAATTCAACCAGTATGATTTATAAAAAAACTATGGTAAAATTAATTAATAAATAACATAGGGGTTGATGCTATGTACGATTTCATGAATTTTATAGAGGATTTAGTTAAATATCCAAAGATGGAGGACATTAAGCCTGCAATTGCTAAGTTGGAGGATTATTTTCATATTGGAAAAATAGTAATAAAATCCCAAGAAGATTTAGAAAATTATACTTATGTATTTGATGATAATTTAATAGAAGAACCATATATGACATTCTCTCATAGTAATTATGATTATCTCTTTTATAAAAAGAATGATAATTATAATTTTACTGAAAGAGAAAAGAAGGAAGTATTATATGTCCTTAGATATTTAGGAATTCATAATTATATTTCTATGATGAATGCGAATGCGGAAAAGGGTCAGTTTATTAGTGCTAATACAAAGCTGCCTAATATTCATGGCTTTATGAAAAAGGTTAATGAGTTAACTGGTAGGATTGATTTTAAGAAATATAATTCATATTTTATTAATATCAAAGGCTTTGGCTTAGTTAATAATCTTTTCGGAACAGAACAGGCTGATAAGGCGATTATCCAATATGCAAATAGGCTTGAGGCTTTTGCAAATGATGATGAGATTATTGGTCATTTAGGTGGCGATAATTTTATTGCATTAATTAAAAGAGACAGACATAAAAAATTTGTTGATATAGTTACAATGTGTCCTATTAAGATTGAAAATGATGGTCTAAAAAAGACTGTTAATCTAATTGGTGTTCTTGGTTATTATGAAATTGAGATGCAAAAACCTGATTATGGTGATTTAATTTCAAATGCGTCTATGGCTTGCCAATACGCTAGAAGTAATAAAAAGATTATTGTAAAGCTTACTCCTGAAATATCAGAAATGCTAATATCTGCTAAAAAGATTGAAAATACATTTAAGGAAGAGCTAGAAAAGGGTAATTTTGTGGTTTATTACCAACCTAAATTTGATATAAAATCAGGTAAGATTATAGGTGTTGAGGCATTATCTAGATGGATTAGTAAGGGTAATGTTGTTCCACCTGGAGTATTTGTTCCTATATTAGAGAGAAATGGTGAAATAGTAAATCTAGATTTATTTGTTTTAAATAATTTATGTAGTGATATTCATAATTATAGAAATCAAGGCTTTAGAATTGTTCCTGCATCTTGTAATTTATCAAGAAGAGATTTTGAGGATCCTAATTTAGAGGAGAAGGTTATCAATATTATTAAAAATTATAATGTCAGAACTGAAGACATTGTAATAGAGGTAACTGAAACGACTAATTTAGAGGAAAAGGAAAGACTTGCTAGATTTATTAATACTATGAATGAAAATGGTATTTTAACCTCAATTGATGATTTTGGAACTGGTTATTCATCTCTATCAGTATTAAGAGATTTTAAGGTTAGTGAAATTAAAATTGATAGATCATTTATTAATCGTGAGGAATTAAATGATTCTGATGAAATCATTATTGGTTCAATAATTGATATGGCTAAGAGATTAAATATTGATGTCATTTGTGAGGGTGTAGAAACAAAAGCTCAGGCAGAATTCCTAATTGGCTTAGGATGTAATCATGCGCAAGGCTATTTATATAGTAAGCCTGTACCTAAGCTTGAGTTTGAGGCTATGATGCAAAGAATTGGTACAGTTTGGGATTAATGTTTTAACTATTTTTGAGATAAATGGGTGGTGATAGAATATGATGGGTTCTATTAATAATCAAAAGCTTATAAGCTCAATTAGCGTGATTTCATGCTTAATTTTCTTTGCTGCGCATATTGTATATTTTCTATTCTTTTTATTAATAGGAGTTAAGCCATTAATATTCTTTAATATTGGTAGCATTTGCTTTTATGTAATAATGTATTTATTAATTAGGTATAAATTCTATAGCGCCTATGTAATACTTACAGGGCTAGAAATAGCAATTTATATGTCTTTTGGTACAATGGTTGTAGGTACTAATGCAGGCTTTTATATTTGCTTAATTGGTATGTGTACATTAATCTATTTTGCAGGCTATTTTTCAAGCTTTGGCAAGAATAGAATCAAGCCATTATATTTTAGCATATTTTATGGATTGTTATTCCTATTTACATATTTATGGCTACAATTTAATGATCCAATTCACCCAATTGAAAATAAATATGAAATCATATTATTCGTAACTCATACAATTATTGTATTTGGATTTGTAATTACTTTCTTAGCCATTCTTACTCGCTTTACAGTAAGCCTTGAAAGAACAATAATTAAGGAATCTGAAACTGATAGGCTTACTAATGTTCCTAATCGAAATGGCTTATTAAATTATTATAATCGTATTGACGGTCAAAGAGATAATTATGTAGTATCAATTTTTGATATTGATGACTTCAAGAAATTTAATGACCGAAATGGTCATTTATGTGGTGATTATGTATTAAAGGAAATCGCAAGAATCGCAACTGAAAATTCAGCTGATGATTTTGTTTCAAGATGGGGTGGCGAGGAATTTGTTATCATTTCTAAAATCGAAGATAATATGGACAAAACAATAGAAAAGATTGATAGAATAAGATCATCTATTGATGAATATACCTTTGAATATAATACAAGAAAATTAAAATCATCTGTTACGATTGGTGTTGCAGAATATAATAATGATGAAACACTTGAGGCTTGGATTAAAAGAGCTGATAAAAAGCTTTATGATGGCAAGCTAAATGGTAAAAACAGAACTGTTATTTAAAAATGAATGGGGAGTCATAAATATGACTCCCCTTTACAAAATAGGTAGGTGATATAATGCGGTATCTAGATATTATTAATGAAAAGGATAAGAATAAGCTAAAAAAGAATATTATCGATAATATTAATATAACTAATTTTGAGCCTTTTATTAATTTCTTAAAGGAAAATGATATAGAATTATATAAATTCTTTAAGGAAATAGAAAGAAATTTTTTAGATATTTATGAAACTAAGGCTCCATTAATAATGGATATAACAGATGATAATGTAATCAATATTACAGGACCATCTGGTTCTGGTAAATCTACCTATTCTAGGAAGCATTTCTCACCACTAGAATACGAAATCATTGAGACTGATTCTCTATTTAGTAATACAGTAGAGGTATCTAATTTTCAAAATGATTTAAGAAAAATAATATATGATAAATTCAGTGATGAATATAATCCTAATAAGCATAATTTATGGATAAATATTAGACATTTTAATGATGTATTAAGGATTATTATTGAAAATAAGGATAAGGTTCAAAAGCCTCTTGTTATAGATTCAGGACAGTTTAGGCATTTAGATGATTTTTCTATTTTAAAGGGAAAAATTATTATTATGCGAACATCTGTAAATGAAAGCATAGATAGAGCGAAGAAGAGATTTATTTTAAGACATCCTGATTCAACTGAAAAGGAACGCTTAGACCATGCAATAAGGAAATATACTGAATATGAATTATATAAAAAATTTAATACCTTAATAATAAGATTATTGATA
>JAILEP010000099.1 GCA_024697825.1 Acholeplasmatales bacterium | reverse complement strand
ATTATTTAATCTCAATACCTAATCTTTTTCTAATAACCTCAAATTCTTCCTCATTGATTGTTGAAGTACCAATCATTGCATGATCACTTGAATCATCATCACCATGACAATCAGAACCACCTGAAATAAATAGATTATATTTTTTAGCTAAGCCCTTAAAATAATCTGATCTATCACCCATAGATGGATAATAGCATTCAATTCCATCAAAGCCTAGTCCAATAATTTCATCTAGTGTCTCCTGCTTTTCAATTAAGCATGGATGAGCAAGGATTTTAATACAACCAAATGAATCTAAAAGCTCAAGTCCCTCTTTAACAGTTAATTCACTAGCAGGAATATAGCATGGGCTATGATTTCCAACCATCTTCTTTAGCTCAGGGAAAGGTCTATCTGGATTATTTGCCTTTAAATTATCAAGCATATTCTTTCTTGTAACACTTTTAGAAACAAATAAAGTATCAAAATTAATTTTAACATTGTAATAATTAGAAATATCAGTCATCATCTTACGAGCTCTTTTAACTCTTACATCAGAAAATGCAGCTGAATATTCTCTTAAGGCATCAGATATTTTATTACCCTTACATAAGCCTACAATATGAATTGGCTCACCATTACATCTTGTAGAAAATTCGATACCCTTAATAACATAAATGCCATATTCCTTGGCAATCTCAAAAATCTCATCATCACCATAGCATGTATCATGGTCAGTTAGGGCAAAAACCTCTACCCCATTTTCTTTTGCATGCTCTACTAGCTCTCTTGGTGAAAAACAACCATCAGAATAATATGTATGTGAATGTAAATCTACCTTCATAATCTATACCTCCAAAAAATAAAGATACCTAACTATGATACCACAAAAAAAGAAAAAATACCATAATGGTATTTAATCTTGATCAAAAGCACTTAAGCCCTTCTTTATTTCTTTAACCTTATCTCTATTTTCTTTAAAGAAAATAATTAATATTAAAGCTATTAAAGCCATAATAGCTGCATAGATAAATAAATGCCTTAAGGTAACACTTGGAATAAAGGCAATAATACCCCCAAGTAAAATCGGAGTTACTGATTGAGCAATCATTGATGCCGTATAATACATACCAGTAAATTTACCTATATTTTTGCTTGATGACATCTCAACCATCATAGGGTAGCTATTGACATTTATTAATGCCCAGCCAGTTCCAACAAGGAAGAACATTATATAAATTATGAAGCTATTAGACTTAATAAAATTGATGACAAAGAAGCCTATAATTAAGCATAAAATACCTACAATTATATTAGGCTTTCTACCAAATTTCACTGCAAAAAATCCTGCAACTGCAAAGGTTACAACAGCTGAAACTGTAAGGATTATAGTCGCAAGGCTTGCGATAGATGAGCCCTTATAAGACTTAATATAAATATCACCACTATAATTATAAAAATCGGCTTCACTAAAAGAAATTTCATGATAGCTATTTCCATCAATTGTATAGTCAGGATTATCATCATCACTAATTATATAATATGTTTCATCACTATTATATTCTTCTTCATTAATTGACATTTCAGTATAATATTCATCAAAATATGTTGAATTAAATGTCTCAATTGCATTAAAAGACATAAACCAAAAGCATACCGCAATAAGTAAAATAATCATATTACGCTTATCACGCTTTGATAATGGCTTATCCTCTTCTACCTTTTCTTCAGTTAAGGATAGCTCCTCACCAAGCTTTAAATCTTCCTGCATTTCATCTAAAATCTTATTTTCCTTTATCTTTAATACAAGGACAATAATTGCAATTAAAAGAGATACCTCTACTACTAAAACAGGAATTAATAAATGCACTAAGCCCTTATCTCCTTGAGAGAATGTAATAAATGGAATCATATTGACAACAGTAATTAAAATAGGTCCAAAATAGCCAACTAAATTAATTAAGCCATTCGCAGTTGATCTTAAAGGCTTAGGTGTCACATCAGGCATTAGGGCTACTGCAGGAGATCTATAAATATTCATAATTATTAATACAATAAGCATTGTAATAATTAAGCCTACTAAGCTATTCCATAAATAGCATAATGCCATAAATGGATAAGCAATCATAGTCGCAATCATACCCAATATAATAAATGGCATTCTCTTACCATATTTAGTATTAGTCCTATCTGATAGCTTACCAAAAATAGGTAACATAAATAAGGCAAGCACATTATCAAGTGCCATAATAACACCAACAATAAATTCTGAGTATTCTGTTGCGTTATTCTTCTCTAAAATATCACTTAATAAATGCCTTAAAAATAATGGACAATAAAAATTATATCCTTGCCATACCATTAAAATTGAAAAGAACGCAAAACCAATAATTAGAGTTCTTTTATAATTAAGCTTTAATTTTTTCATAAGATTCTTCTCCATAGTAATAACTAGGTTTATTATATCATAATAAATAAAAAAGTCAGTTTAAAAAAACTAACTTTAATATTATTTTACATCATTGTAAATTTAATCTTTTATATGCAAGCATATATAATAGCATAGCTGATGAATACCATAGCGATGCCCCACTAGATATTCCATCTTTTGGGTCTAGCTCCTGAGAAAAAGGATTATCATTAAAATTTTTCAAAAATCCTTCTGCCCACATAGAAAGTATATGATCATATTCCTTATTAAAGCCATAATCATCCATCCATAAATTACATCTTAAAGCAATTAATGCCTGGCTATAATAGCCCCAAGAATTAGGCATTTTATGCGTTAATCTTGATTTATCAGATAGTGATACTGCAGGGATTGGATATTTAGAATTAAATTCATTTTCATTCATTAAATACTTATGATAAATATTATTAATCATATCCTTATCAGTTAATACATGCTCTAAGAATAAATGAAATATTGAGGATGATTTAACATAAATAAATGTATTATCATAATTTAAATCATAAAAGTAATCTGTTTTATCATCATATAGATATTTAAAGATACCTTCCTTCACTTCTTTTGCCATTTTAGAGTATTTATCCATATCGTTATTTAAATTCAAAATTTCGGCAATTTTAGCCATTGAATTTAAATTACCATAAAGATTAGCTGACATATCGACTGTAATATAAGCCTTATCAGGTAAAATATCAGAATTAACTCTTTCACCATTTATTCTATAACAGCCCTGATATTTGTAATTATCAAGCCTTGCGGAATTATCATGACCAGTATCATAACCAACAAAGGCCTCAGGTAATCCTAAGCCTCTAGTCATTCTATATTTATATAAAAAATCTATATATTTCTTTCCAGATAAATATAATTTAATTAAAAATTCCTTATCTAATATCTTCTTATATACGTATAACCCTAAGGAAATAAATGATACACATTCCTGAATTTGAGAATAGCCAGCACCCTCTAAATCCTTAATGAAGCATGGATAGGCACCCTTATCATTTTGTAAATCTATAAAATTATTAATTGTATTTACTGCAAGACTATAATCATTAAATAAATCACCATAAATAATAGAATCATATACATGCTCAAGCCATACACCAGGATAGGCATTTGATATCATAATCATTGGTTCTTTAATTCCATGAATTGATTTAATATGATCACTATTTATTTTATTTAATGCAATATCATATAACTCTTTGTATCCCATATTGTCACCATTACCATTATATAATAAATTACTTGTTATTATATCATACATTTTTTTAAATAAGGTATGGTTTGTTTATTGAATTTAAACCAAATTTGTTATAAAATCATCTAAAGGGAGCGTTTTACAAATGAAAAATTCAAGAAAGATTATTAAGGTTTTATTAGTAGTACAACTTATAATATGTTTAATATTAATAGTTGTTTTACCAATTATTGGAAAAGTTACTGGAGAAGCGGCAGCAAAAAATGCTAATACATCACCTTCAGGTATTAAAATGGGACATTTTATAGTATTTGGAATAATCGGCGTATGCTTCATGATTCTTGGGGCTATAACATTAATAAATATTATATTTTACTTTCCAAAAAAGAAACCATCATTTGCACTAGCAGTTGAGACAACTATAATTTGTAATCCTATAATTGGCATATTGATGATTAGAGAATATAATAATTATACTAGAAGTGAAGCATTACTAAATTAAAGCAAAAGCAGGCATTAAGCCTGCTTTATTTTTTATTCTTCTTATTCTTATGGAATTGATAATAATTCTTAGAATTATTATCTTTCTTTTTATTTTCAGAGCTACCATATTTCTTTACCATTTCCTGTAATACACGAAGCTCATCATCGTCATCGTCGTCATCAAAGACGCGGCTCTTCTTTGGTGTTTTTTTAGGATTATTATATAGCTCTAAAACAGCAACACATTCTACATGAAGTGTTCTTGGGAACATATCTACACCTTCAATAGATTTAATTTCATAACCATTATCTAAGAAGATATATAAATCTCTTTTTAATGTATCTGGATTACAAGATACATATACTACCTTACGAGCACCTAAATATTTAATGGCATCAATAAAGGCCTTAGTTGATCCATCTCTTGGTGGGTCCATTAATACAACATCGACATGCTCACGAACACGGGCAAGCTTAGTCATATAATTAGTGGCATCATCTGCGATAAATGTGATGTTATTTATATTATTAATCTTTTGATTAATTTTAGCATCTAAGATAGCATTCTTATTTAATTCAACACCATAAACATGCTTAGCATACTCACTTGCAAAAATGGAGATTGTACCTACACCACAGTATGCATCAATTACGATATCAGTTTTCTTAATTTCAGCTGCCTTAAGTGCCTTATTGTATAAGATTTCCATACCCTTAGTATTTACCTGGAAGAATGATTGAGGTGAGATCTTAAATTTATATTTATCGACCTTTTCATAAATAAATCCTGGTCCATAAAGTACTTTTTCCTTATCTCCAAGGACAACACTTGTTTCTCTAGAATTAAAATTCTGAACAATTGTAGTGATACCTAAATCAGCCTTTTTAATATCTGTAACTACATTATTTCTACCTGGGAAGATTTCACCATTAGTAACAAATGTAATCATGATTTCATCTGAATTAAAGCCATATCTAATATAGACATGTCTTAATACACCAGTTCTTGTCTTTTCATCATAGATTTCAATCTTATGCTTAGTTAAAATCTTGTTTAAGGCAAGAATAATTTGATTAGTCTTTTTAGCCTGTAAAATATTATTATTAGCAGCGACAATATTATGAGAATATTCCTCATATAAACCACATGTGATCTTATGAGATTTACTCATTTTATAGGTCATAATAGACTTATTACGATAATTTAAATAATTCTCCATTGGAGTAAAAGGTACTTCTACCTTAAACACCTTGAATAAATCATTTAAATAATTTTTCTTAAGCTTTTGTTCATATTCATAAGTGACATGCATAAAATTACAGCCACCACATTCATCAGGATGATAGTCAATACGATAAGGGCTCTTCTTTAAGACCTCCTTAAGCTCAGGATACTTTTTTGTAGTATCAACAGAGATTGTTTCACCTTCAATTACATTATGAATTAAAAAGCTTTTATTATTAATTTCAACCTTTGTATCAGGGATATAGCCAACCTTGATATTTTCAAAAATAGGATCCTTCATAATGACCTCCTTCTAAATTATAAAACCTTAGTAGTCCACTTCTCACAATCTTCAATTCTAGTTACTAAATCAGTATAGAATTCATTTTCATGGCATACTAATATAACAGTACCCTTAAATGCTTTAATAGCTTCCTTAAGTGATTCCTTTGCAAGGACATCTAAATGGTTAGTAGGCTCATCTAGAATTAATGTATTACATTCTGTAAGCATAATCTTGCATAGTCTAACCTTAGCAGCCTCACCACCTGATAAAACAACCATTAATGATTCAATCTTATCCTTAGTTAAGCCACAAGCAGCTAAGGCACCACGAACCTCAGCATTTGTCATAGATGGATACATCTGCCAGATTTCCTCATGAGCAGTATTCTTTGAATATTCCTCTTCCTGAGCAAAATATCCATAATGTATATTATAATCCATTTTACATTCACCAGAAAGTGGTGGAATGATATTTAATAATGTTTTAAGTAATGTAGATTTACCAATACCATTGGCTCCTCTAAATAAGACTCTTTCGCCACGCTCAATAGTTAATGTAATTGGCTTAGAAAGAGGCTCATTATAACCAATAACTAAATTTTCACAAGTAAAGACAAATTTACCAGATGCACCGCATTCCTTGAACTTGAAATTTGGCTTAACTAGCTCCTTAGCCTTATCAATAATTTCCATTTTATCTAGTCTTCTTTGTCTTGATTTAGCTAAATCTGTAGTTGCGACTCTTGCCTTATTTTTATTGATAAATTCCTGTAAATCCTTAATTTCCTTCTGTTGCTTCTCATAGGCAATATTTTGATTTCTTCTTTCGATTTCATACATCTGCATGTACTGATCATAATTACCCTTATATCTAGTTAATGAGCCATCCTCCATATGATAGATTACATTAACTACTGTATTTAAGAAATCAACATCATGAGATACTAAAAGGAAGGCATTTTCATAATTAACTAAATAATTCTTTAACCAATTAACCTGTTCCTCATCTAAGAAGTTTGTAGGCTCATCTAGAATTAGAATCATAGGCTTTTGTAAAATAAGCTTTGTTAATAATACCTTAGATCTTTGACCACCAGATAAATCCGTTACATCTCTATCAAGACCAATATCACCAAGACCTAAGCCATTAGCTACCTCTTCGATTGTTGAATCGATTGAATAGAAGCCAGCTGCGTCAAGCTCAGATGCGATTTCACCAGCATCCTCCATATACTGATTCATTTCTTCCTCAGTACAATCAGCCATCTTTTCATAAAGTGCATTCATTTCAGCCTCTAAATCAAACATATATGAGAAGGCTTCTCTTAAAACCTCACGAATAGTCTTACCCTTAGTAAGGTTTGTATACTGATCTAAATAACCTGTAGTTATTCTTCTTGCCCATTCAATTTTACCCTGATCTGGTGTAAGCTCACCTGTAATTAATTTAATAAATGTAGTCTTACCCTCACCATTAAAACCAATTAAGCCAATGTGTTCACCCTTTTGCATAACAAATGATGCATCCTCAAGGATAGTTCTATTACCAAATGAGAATGACACGTCAGTACACTTTAATACACTCATACCTTTAACCTCTTTCAATAATCTCCGATATACTATAACATAAATCTATTCTTTTTAAAAGAATAAAAACTTAAAAACGCTTTATCTAGCCCTTAAATAAATTGACACAGGTATGGGTTTTTGTTATAATATTTTATATTATTGATTTTTGAAATGGAGGCAATACGATGAAAGGTTACGAAAAGTATTTCAGAGGTTACTTTTTACCACCAGTTGAATGTAATGACTGGGTTAAGAAGGATTATATTGATCATGCACCTATTTGGTGTTCAGTAGATTTAAGAGATGGTAACCAGTCACTCATCAAGCCAATGAGTTTAGACCAGAAGGTTGAGTTCTTCAAGCTTTTAGTTCAGATTGGTTTTAAGGAAATCGAGGTTGGTTTCCCAGCAGCATCTGAAACTGAATATGAGTTCTTAAGAACACTAATTGATGGTGATATGATTCCTGATGATGTTACAATTCAGGTTCTAACACAGGCTAGACCTCATATTATTAAGAAGACATTTAAGGCACTTGAAGGCTGCAAGCAGGCAATCGTGCATTTATATAATTCTACTTCTAAGGCTCAGCGTGAGCAGGTATTTAAGAAGTCTAAGGAAGAGGTATTAGATATCGCAGTTGAAGGTGCAAAGCTTTTAGTAGATTTAGCTAAGGATACAGATGGCAATTTCAGATTTGAATATTCTCCTGAATCATTCACAGGTACTGAAATGGATTATGCACTTGAGGTATGTAATGCAGTTATCGATGTATTCAAGCCAACTCCTGATAAGAAGCTAATTATTAACTTACCAGTTACAGTTGAAATGAGCTTACCTCATGTATATGCTCAGCAGATTGAATACTTCCATAAGTTCTTAAAGAATAGAGAAAATGTAATAATTTCTACACATCCACATAATGACCGTGGTACTGCCGTTGCATGTGCAGAGCTTGCACAGCTAGCTGGCGCTGATAGAGTTGAAGGTACATTATTTGGTAATGGTGAGCGCACAGGTAACGTTGATGTTATTACTCTTGCAATGAACATGTATGTACATGGTGTTGATCCAGAGCTAGACTTCAGCAATTTACCAGATATTCAGAAGCTTTACGAATCAGTAACTGAAATGAAGGTTTATGACCGTCAGCCATATTCAGGAAAGTTCGTTTTCGCAGCATTCTCTGGTTCACATCAGGATGCTATTTCTAAGGGTATTAAGTATCATAAGACTAATAAGCTTGAGACATGGAGTGTTCCATATCTTCCACTTGACCCTAAGGATATCTCAAGAGAATATTCTGCCGATGTAATTAGAATTAATTCTCAGTCAGGTAAGGGTGGTATTTGTTACATTCTTGAAACAAACTTCGGCTTAGATATTCCTACAAAGATGAGAGAAACAGTTGGTTATTTAGTTAAGGATGTTTCTGATAAGGAGCATAGAGAATTAACACCTGGTGATGTTAATGATATCTTCTTAACTCACTTCGTTAACTTAAAGACTCCTCTTGAAATGCTTGAATATCATTTCATTAGAGAAGGTGCAACATTCAAGGTAATGATTTCTACTAAGTTCAATGACAAGGAAAACAACAACCTTGCTGAAGGATCAGGTAGACTTGATGCTGTAAGTAATGCACTTAAGAAGGCATATAATCTAGATTATATTTTAACAAATTATACTGAGCATTCTTTAGAAGCTTCTTCTAAGAGTGAGGCAGCAGCTTATGTCTCAGTTAAATTTGGCGAAAAGGAATACTGGGGTACAGGTATTCATGAGGATATCATCTGTGCATCTATTTATGCATTAGTATCTGCAATTAACAACTATTTCAATCATAAGGATGACGAAAAGTAAAATCTAAAAAAGGCTCTAGCTAGAGCCTTTTTCTTTTTATCCTCTTCTATAAAAAATAAATGGACCCGAAGGTCCATTTCATTTTTACTTAAGTAGCATTTCATCAATTGGCTTACCAGGAGCAACCATTGGTAATACCTTTTCGTTAGTTTCAACGATGGCATTAATAATAGCTGGCTTTCTGTTCTTAATAGCTGATTCAACAGCGTTCTTATAAGATTCCCTAGTATCAGCGTAGTAATAATCTACACCAACAGCCTTAGCTAATGCTTCATAATCTAATACTGTATCAAGAATAGTCTGAGAATATCTCTTCTGATAGAATGCAGTCTGCCACTGACGTACCATACCAAGTACACCATTGTTTGCAACAACTACAATAATAGGTAGGTTGTACTTAGATGCAGTTAATAATTCATTGAAGTTCATACGGAATGAACCATCACCTGAAATATTAAATACGATTGCATCTGGATGACCAATCTGAGTACCAATTGATGCACCCATACCATAACCCATTGTACCTAAACCACCTGAAGTGATTAATCTATTTGGATACTTATACTTGAAGTACTGAGCAGCCCACATCTGGTGCTGACCAACCTCTGTACAAATATAGCAATCACCATTTGTAGCTTCATAGATTTCTTCCATAAAGTATCTTGGCTTTAATGAAGATGAAATCTGATTTTCTGCAAATGTATTCTTCCATGAATCAACTAAAGATAACCAAATTGGGTTCTTCTTTGGCTTTAATAATGGAATAATTCTATCAAAGAATTCCTTAGTATCCATAACTAGTGGATAATCAACAGTAATATTCTTGTTGATTTCTGCTAAATCGATATCAACCTGAACAATTGGAGCATTCTCAGCAAAATGCTTATGGTTAGAATAAACTCTATCAGAGAATCTAACACCAATTGCAAGTAATAAATCACAGTCAACTACACATCTATTTGATGCAACTGTACCATGCATACCGATTAAACCAGTTGATAATCTATCAGTCTGGTCAAATGCACCGATACCCATTAAAGATGTTGATGTTGGAATATCCATCATATCAGCCATCTTCTTTAAGCCTTCTGATGCGTTACCACGAATTACACCACCACCTGCATAGATGAATGGCTTCTTGGCATTATTAATTAAGTCTGCAACCTTCTGGATTTCCTCATCAGAAACCTTTGGCATAGGCTTAATGCTTGTCTTTAAATTAATATCAATCTTCTCAGGCTCGTAGTCTGTAATATTCTTTGGATCAGTTACATCCTTTAGAATATCAATTAGAACTGGACCAGGTCTTCCTGATCTTGCAATTCTAAATGCTTCTCTAAAAGTCTTAGCTAAATCCCTTACATCTTTAACGATATAATTGTGCTTTGTGATAGGCATTGTGATACCAGTGATATCAACCTCCTGGAATGAATCTCTACCAAATAGAGCGTTAGAAACATTACCAGTAATGGCAACCATTGGAACTGAATCCATATATGCAGTTGCAATACCTGTAACTAGGTTTGTAGCACCTGGACCTGATGTAGCAAGGCAGACTCCTACCTTACCTGTTGATCTTGCATAACCATCAGCTGCGTGAGATGCACCCTGCTCATGGCTTGTAAGAATATGTCTAATTCTATCTGAATTTTTATATAATTCATCGTAGATATTTAAAACTGCACCACCTGGATAACCAAAGATAGTATCTACACCTTGTTCTACTAAACATTCTACGATGATTTGTGAACCACTAAGTTTCATATCAAATCACCCTTTTCTTTTAAAATTCATCCTTAAATACTGCGCCTGTTGAAGCTGAAGTAACTAAATGAGCATAACGCTTTAAGTAACCAGTTACTTCTCTCTTAGGCATAACAAATTTAGCCTTTCTCTTAGCAATTTCTTCTTCACTTACTAAAAGATTGATTGTACAGCCGACGATATCAATCTGGATTAAATCTCCATCCTCAACTAAACCAATTAAACCACCTTCAGCAGCCTCTGGTGAAACGTGACCAATTGATGCACCACGTGTAGCACCTGAGAATCTACCATCTGTGATTAATGCACAATCCTTATCAAGACCCATACCAGCGATTCTTGATGTAGGAGCAAGCATTTCTCTCATACCAGGACCGCCCTTAGGACCTTCATAACGAATTACAACAACATCACCCTTAACAATCTTACCACCATCGATAGCAGCGATTGCCTCTTCCTCACTATTGAAGCACTTAGCTGGACCTGTATGCTTTAACATTTCAGGAGCAACAGCACCACGCTTTACAACGCAGCCATTTAATGCTAAGTTACCCTTTAATACGGCGATACCACCGATCTTAGAATATGGATTATCAATAGGTCTGATGATTTCAGGATTCTTGTTGAATGCAAATTCAATATTTTCTCTGATTGTCTTACCTGTAACTGTAGGTAAATCTAAGTCTAAAGCATTGATCTTAGATAATTCCTTCATTACAGCAGGAACACCACCTGCTTCATTAAGGTCTTCCATATATGTAGGACCTGCTGGAGCTAAGTGACATAGATTTGGAGTGTGGTTAGAAATGTTATTAGCAATTTCTAGGTTGATATTAACACCAGCCTCATGAGCAATTGCAGGTAAATGTAACATTGTATTAGTTGAACAACCTAAAGCCATATCCATTGTTAAAGCATTGATAAATGCCTTTTCAGTTAAGATATCACGGATCTTTACATCATTTCTAACTAAATCCATAATCTTCATACCTGAGTACTTTGCATTACGGATTCTTTCAGCATAAACTGCTGGGATAGTACCATTACCTGGAAGTGCAATACCTAAAACCTCACACATACAGTTCATTGAATTAGCTGTATACATACCTGAGCATGAGCCACAGCTTGGGCATGACTTATTCTCCCATTCCTTTAATTCAGCCTCATCAATCTTACCAGCATTGAACTTACCAACTGCCTCAAAAGTTGATGATAATGAAGTCTTGTGACCGTTCATACGACCAGCAAGCATTGGTCCACCTGAGCAGACTACTGTAGGAAGGTTAATTCTGCAGGCACCCATAAGCATACCTGGAACAATCTTGTCACAGTTAGGAATTAAGACTAAACCATCTAAAGCATGAGCTAATGCCATACACTCTACTGAGTCAGCAATTAGTTCTCTTGTTACTAATGAATACTTCATACCAACATGGCCCATTGCGATACCATCACAAACACCGATTGCTGGAATCTCGATTGGTGTACCACCATTCATTAAGATACCTCTCTTAACTGCTTCAGCAACCTTATCAAGCCACATATGACCTGGTACGATTTCTGACTTGGCACATACAACACCGATTAATGGTCTTTCAATTTCCTCATCTGTCATACCTAAAGCCTTGAATAAGCTTCTATTAGGTACTCTTTCAACACCCTTTTTTACTGCATCACTTCTCATATTGACACACCCCTAACTTCTATAATAAATTTTAAAACTTAAATTACTTCTTTAAAGCAGCAACTACTAAGTCGCCCATTTCCTTTGTACCAACGATCTTATCAGCTGGAGTATCCTTAGACTTAATATCACCAGTTCTCCAACCTGCATCTAATACTGCGTTAACTGCAGCATCGATTGCATCTGCTTCTTTCATTAAACCTAATGAATATCTGAACATCATAGGTACAGAAAGGATTGTAGCAAGTGGGTTTGCAAGATTCTTACCAGCGATATCTGGTGCAGAACCATGGATTGGCTCATATAAGCCTAGCTTACCAGCACCAAGAGATGCTGAAGCTAGCATACCGATTGAACCAGCAACCTGGCTTGCTTCATCTGTTAAAATATCACCAAAGATGTTTGATGTAACGATAACATCGAACTGTCTTGGATTTCTAACTAGCTGCATTGCAGCGTTATCTACATACATATCAGAAGTCTGAACATCTGGATAGTCACCCTTAATTCTTTCGAATACAGCTCTCCATAATCTTGAAGACTCTAATACGTTTGCCTTATGTACACAGCAAAGTCTATGATCTCTCTTCTGTGCAGCTTCGAAACCTGTTCTTAGGATTCTTTCAATTTCAAATACTGAATACTTTTCTAGGTCAGATGCCCAGCAATCAGGCTTTGTTGGATCATATGCAGGTGAATTAGCCTTTTCACCGAAATACATACCACCAGTTAACTCACGTACAACTAGGATATCTAAGCCTTCACCAATGATTTCAGGCTTTAAAGGTGAAGTATGCTGTAACTGCTTATAAAGTACTGCTGGTCTTAAGTTAGCATATAGCTTTAAAGCACCACGGATACCTAAAAGACCCTTTTCAGGACGGTCACCGTTAGTTAAATGATCCCACTTTGGACCACCTACAGCACCTAAAAGTACTGCATCAGATGCAAGTGCTGCATCAATTGTATCCTGAGGAAGTGAAGTACCATCCATATCAATAGCGATACCACCCATTCTCTTTTCAATAATGTTGAACTTATGACCGTATAATTCACCGATCTTGTTCATAACCTTAACTGCTTCTCTTACGATATCTGGACCAATACCATCGCCAGGTAAAGTAACAATATTAAATGTTGCCATATTACTTATTTAATTCTCCTTTAATCTTATTAATTAATCCACCCTTTGCAATGATGTTCTGCATAAATGGTGGGAATGGTGCAGCCTGGAAGCTGTGACCAGTTGATTCATTTGTAATAACACCTGTATCAAAGTTAACTGATACAATGTCTCCATCCTTAATATCCTCTACTGCTTCAGGGCATTCCATAATAGGAAGACCGATGTTAATAGAGTTACGATAGAAAATTCTTGCAAATGTCTTTGCAATAACACAAGATACCCCACAAGTCTTAATTGCTAAAGGTGCATGCTCTCTTGAAGAACCACAACCGAAGTTCTTATCTGCAACAATGATGTCACCTGCAACAACACGCTGTGCAAATGGCTTCTTGCCTGCATTAATATCTTCCTTTGAGTCTTCCATACAATGAGAAGCTAACTCCTTTGGATCTGATGTATTTAAATATCTAGCAGGAATGATAACATCTGTATCAATATCGCTACCATACTTTAAAACTGTTCCCTTTGCGTTCATCTTACTTTTCCTCCATATAATCTCTTGGGTCTGCAATGTAACCAGCAATTGCAGATGCAGCTGCTGTAGCAGGTGAAGCTAAATAAACCTCACTATCAACGTGTCCCATACGACCAACGAAGTTTCTGTTAGTTGTAGATACACATCTTTCACCCTTAGCTAAAATACCCATATGACCACCTAAGCATGGACCACATGTAGGAGTTGATACTGCACAACCAGCTTCAACTAAATCCTGAACGATGTTTTCCATAATTGCCTGTAAGTAAATCTTCTGAGTACCAGGTAAAATAATACAACGTACGTTCTTATTAACCTTCTTACCCTTTAAGATATCACGAGCAACTCTTAAGTCCTCGATACGACCATTTGTACAAGAACCAATTACAACCTGATCGATTGCGATTGTCTTACAAACTGGATCATCAACTGTATGTGCATTTTCAGGTAAATGAGGGAATGCAACAGTTGGCTTAATCTGTGATAAGTCAATGTCATATACCTTGTCATACTTAGCATCAGCGTCTGCTGCGTAAACTCTAGGAGTCTTTAATGAATGCTCCTTGCAGTAAGCTAATGTTAAATCATCTACTGCGAAGATACCATTCTTAGCACCAGCCTCGATAGCCATGTTAGCCATAGAGAATCTAGAATCCATAGATAGATACTTTAAGCCATCGCCAGAGAATTCCATAGACTTATATAAAGCACCATCTACACCAATCATACCGATAATGTGTAGGATTACATCCTTACCAGAAATACCGAACGCAGGCTTTCCGATTAGGTTGAACTTTAATGCAGTTGGAACCTTGAACCATGCCTTACCAGTTGCCATACCACAAGCTAAGTCTGTTGAACCTACACCTGTAGAGAAAGCACCTAAAGCACCATATGTACAAGTATGAGAGTCAGCACCGATAGTTAAATCACCAGCAACAACTAAACCCTTTTCAGGAATAATTGCATGCTCAATACCCATCTGACCAACTTCCATATAGTTAGTTAAATCCTGACCATGTGCGAATTCTCTGATGAACTTGCACTGCTCTGCAGACTTAATATCCTTATTTGGTGTGAAGTGGTCTGGAACGATAACTACCTTATCCTTATCGAAAACCTTATCTACACCAATCTTGTTAAATTCCTTGATTGCAACAGGAGTTGTAATATCGTTACCATGAACTAAATCAAGGTTAGCTTCAATTAGCTGTCCTGCTTCTACGTGATCTAAGCCAGCATGAGCTGCTAAGATCTTCTGACTCATTGTCATTCCCATAATTAATCTGTCTCCTTTAATAATTTATATTCTATTGAATCTATTAAAGCCTCAAAAGATGCTTCGATGATATCTCTTGAAACACCAACTGTAGACCAAGACCTTACCCCGTCAGTAGATTCAATAATTACTCTAGTAAGGGCTGCAGTTGCAGATTCCTTACCATCAAGTATTCTAACTTTATAATCTGCTAAATGAACATCATTAAGAACTGGGTAGAATCTACCGATAGCCTTTCTTAATGCTTCATTTAATGCATCAACAGGTCCATCACCATTTGCAGCGGTAACCTCAGTTGAATCTCCAACCTTTACCTTAATAATTGCTGAAGCTGAGTATTCCTCTAAATCAGATGGTCCTTCGCCTATTGTCTTGAAATCCTGAACCTCAAAGAATGATTTGAATTTACCAAAAGCCTTATGAACAATCAATTCAAATGATGCATCGGCACCCTCAAACTGATATCCACCATATTCAAGCTCCTTGATAGTTTCAATAATGTTTGCAATTCTTGGATCGCTCTTTTCAACCTCAGGATAAATCTTAGCGATTTTTGCAAGCACTGTAGACTTACCTGCAACCTCGCTTATTAAGAATCTTCTTTCGTTTCCTACGCTTGTTGGTTCAACATGCTCAAATGAAAGAGGATTTTTAACAACACCATCAATATGCATACCTGCCTTGTGAGCAAATGCACTTGATCCTACATAAGGTAATTGATAGTTAAGCTTCACATTAGATATTTCTGCAATTCTTCTTGCAACATCAGTAAGCATAGAAATATTACCCTTAGGTAAGCATGTATAGCCACGCTTTAGCTCTAAGTTAGGTATAATCGCTGATAGATTTGCATTGCCGCATCTTTCACCAAATCCTAAATATGTACCCTGAACCTGTTCGATTCCATGAAGTACAGAGATTACTGAAAGTGAAACAGCCATGCCACCATCATTGTGGGCATGTATACCTAAAGGTATGTTAACATTCTTCTTAACATCCTCAATAATATCGATAAGCTCATCTGGGAAAATACCACCGTTTGTATCACATAAAATAGCACATAATGCACCAGCATCAGCTGCACACTTAAGTACCTTTTTAGCATAATCGGCGTCACACTTGTAACCATCAAAGAAATGCTCAGCATCGAAGAATACCTTCTTGCCCTTAGAAACTAAGAACTCAATACTGTCTTTGATCATTTCAAGATTTTCCTCAAGTGTAGTATTGATAATCTTTTCAACATGGAATCTTGATGACTTACCAAAAATACATACATATTCTGTTTCAGCCTCAAGTAAGGCATTAAGATTTGCATCATCACAAGCCTTAATGTTATGTCTTCTTGTACTACCAAATGCTACAAGCTTTGTATTATTAAATTTTATATTTTTAGCTTCCTTAAAAAATTCAAGGTCCTTCTGATTTGAACCAGGATTACCTGCCTCTACAAAATCGATACCAAGCTCATCTAAAGCCTTAGCGATTTTGATTTTGTCGCTGACTGAGAAGCTGATGCCTTCAGCCTGCGCACCATCACGAAGGGTTGAATCAAATATCTGGATTTTGCTCACACAAAACAACCCCTTAATATACAACAAAGTCGGAAGCGCCCTTTTCGGACACTTCCTACAGTTGTAGTTAATTTTAATTTAGTATCAATAAATTAGTTATTGATGAACTTGTCAGCTTCGTTATTCCAAGCATAGAATGAACGGATTTCCTCGCCAACCTTTTCAGACTGATGAGAAGCCGCCTTCATACGTAAAGCGTTGAAATGAACCTGACCAGATGCTGTAGACATGTCTAATAAGAAGTCCTTAGCGAATGTACCATCCTGAATATCAGATAATACCTTCTTCATAGCCTTCTTAGTGTCTTCAGTAATGATCTTTGGACCAGTGATATAATCACCATACTCAGCTGTATTAGAAATAGAGTATCTCATACCCTTGAAGCCTGACTGGTAGATTAAGTCTACGATTAACTTCATTTCATGGATACACTCGAAATATGCATTACGAGGGTCATAACCAGCTTCAACTAATGTTTCGAAACCAGCCTGCATTAAAGCACAAACACCACCACATAATACTGCCTGCTCACCGAATAAGTCAGTTTCAGTTTCAGTCTTGAATGTAGTTTCAAGAATTGCAGCACGAGCACCACCGATACCAGCACCGTATGCTAATGCAATTTCAAGAGCCTTACCAGTTTCGTTTCTTTCAACTGCAACTAAACATGGAGTACCCTTACCAGCTAAATACTCAGATCTAACTGTATGACCTGGAGCCTTAGGTGCGATCATTGCAACATCTACACCTGCAGGTGGGTTGATTAAACCGAAATGAATATTGAAACCATGAGCGAACATTAACATCTTACCTGGCTTTAGGTTAGGTGCGATATCCTTCTCATACATTGCCTTCTGCTTTTCATCATTGATTAAGATCATGATGATATCAGCCATCTTAGCTGCTTCAGCAGTTGTATAAACTGTTAAGCCCTGAGCCTCAGCCTTAGCCTTAGACTTTGAGCCTTCATATAAACCTACGATAACATTAACGCCTGATTCCTTAAGGTTTAATGCATGTGCATGTCCCTGTGAACCATAACCGATGATTGCTACTGTCTTACCTTTTAAATAATTTAAATCGCAATCCTTTTCATAAAAAATTCTAGCTTCTGCCATTTTTGTCTTTCTCCTTTTTCCTATAAAAAATTTTTTAAGCTATTTTTTTAATTCGCTTGAGCCTCTAGCGATAGCAGTTACACCAGTTCGGATTACCTCTTTAATACCGAACTCCTCTAACATTGAAATGATAGCTGATACCTTAGATGAATCACCTGTTATTTCAATGATAAGTGTCTCACTTGTAACATCGATAACGTGTGCTCTGAAGATGTTAGCAATTTCAAGAATCTGACTTCTCTTTTCATTCTTAGAATCAATCTTGATTAAAGCTAATTCTCTCTTTACAGATGCATCATCATCAAATTCAAGAATCTTAATTACATCCATTAGCTTAGATAACTGTGTCTTGATCTGTGCATATGTATCATCATCAACCTCAACAACAATTGTCATTCTTGAGAACTGTGGGTTCTCTGTTTCACCAACGGATAAGCTCTCGATGTTAAAGCCTCTTCTTGAGAATAGACCAGTAACTCTTGAAAGAACACCCATGTGATTATTAACTAATACAGATAATGTGTGTTTTGCCATTAATTAATCACCCCTTCTTACACGCCTATATAATATATTATATAGGGATTTTCTAACGAATTTCGCTTACAATTATAACATTTATAAAATAATTGTCAACGAAAGAATGGTCTCTTTTTGTATAACATTTTAGATAAATTTCAATATTAGAAAATAAAATTCGAGAAATTCTTCAATTCCTCGAATTTTTATTCGTTTACAAACATACCATTTTATTTTATACAAAATATAATTCATTTTCTTGAAAACGTTTTATTTCAAAATCTTTTAGCATTTAACGTAAATTACGCCTTTGTTAGCCGATTTTTCTAAGTTATAAAACTCAGGTGCGATTTTTAAAAATTCTATGTGCTTAGCACCAAAATCAATATCACTACCAGAAATATAACCCTTTATTTTCTTCTTTTCCTTATATTCATCTAATTTTTCTATAACTGCAGTCCTTATCTTATGAGTACCGCCACTAGAGCCATATCCAACAACAAGCTCTAAGATTTTATCCTTTTCCTTTTTAGCAAGCTTTATTGCAACATCTAGCTGGTATAAGGCTTGGTCTACAGTTTCTTTATTTGAATGTATATCAAGCTTATACATTATAAAATCTCCATCTTCTCATTTTTAAATATAGCAACTATATTATTATCCTTATCCATAAATTCTATAATAAGGCTTTTATCACCTATTGGTAAATCTATATGATATAAGGATTCATTAATTTTACTAAATTCTTTTTTTCTAACACCCATCTTATAGGCATTGCCAAGAGCGATATGGGTAGATAGATTTTCATCTAATAATGTATTATAAAATACAAAATCAGAATAGAATGCAATACCAAGCTCACCAACATATCTAAGTGATTCATCAACATTAAGTAATGATTCAAGACCCTTAGATGAAATTATTCTTCCATCCTTAAAGGTTGCACTAAAGCCAGTTATAACCCTATTATTAACATAAACAGGCTTACTACCAACAATAATACCATTTAAAGAATATTTATCCGGTGCCGCAAAGATTTCAAGTGATGGTACATTAGCCTTAAATGGCACACCATTGCTTGTTCTTAAATAAGCATCAGAAAATCTAAAGCCATAGGTAAATTCTAATTTTAAATCTGTACCTAAATCATTTTTAATATGAGCCTTTACTATATCTAATTCTGCTAAGGAATCAATATAGGCTGATAATAAATTATCTCTAAGTGATAAATCAATAATTCTATTTTTTAATTCTAAATAGCTTATACCAATCATATTTGCCCATTTCTCATTAGGATAAGCCATAATAACCCTTTGACTAATATTTTCGTGAAAATAATTTTTTAGCTTAGGTGTTTGATGAGAAATATATTTAGGGCTTCTAGGCTCTATAAAGGATGATATTACAGTTATTCTTGCGAAATTTTCATCAATTAGGTCATCATAAAAGGAATCAGACCTATGAGCGTAATATTCGTCCTCCTCATTAGTATATGTAGTTACAACCTTAATTCGCTGCTTTAAAA
The DNA here is from genome assembly GCA_024697825.1 of Acholeplasmatales bacterium. Lineage (GTDB taxonomy): Bacteria > Bacillota_I > Bacilli_A > Acholeplasmatales > Anaeroplasmataceae > Anaeroplasma. The sequence goes on along the minus strand of JAILEP010000099.1, from coordinate 16,176 downwards.
GTAAATCAGTTAAAAGCTTAACGATCTCACTGCATTCCTTTGGTGAAACAATCTCTACTGTTTGACCAAATCTTAGATTAGCCGCTCTGATTACAAAGTCAGCATAATCTAAAGAACTACTCATTTCCGAATCTTTCCTTTACATACTGAACGATAAGATTTACACAATTATCAACACCAAGCTTAGAGTTGATGCACATATCGTAATTAGAAGCCTTACCCCAATCCTTATCTGTATAGAAGTTATAATAGCCCTTTCTCTTCTTATCCTTCTTGATAATAGCATTCTCAGCCTTTTCCTTCTTTAATCCATAGTGCTCTACTGCTCTTTCAATCTTCTGGTCCATAGGAGCGCAAATAAAAATTGAGCATAGATTAGGCTCGTCCTTAAGAACATAATCAGCGCATCTACCAACTATAACAGCTGAACCAAGTGAAGCGATCTTCTTAATTGCCTCAAACTGAGCTAGGAATACCTTCTGAGATAAGCTCATATCATAGCTATACATTCCAGCTGCGCTAAAGAAGCCATCTGTCTTCTCATCAAATGTTTCTAAAATAGCTGGAGATAAGCCAGAATCCTTGCATGCCTCAGTAATAAGCTCGTTATCATAAAAAGGAATACCAAGCTTTTCTGCAACTAGCTTACCAATAAATCTTCCACCGCTTCCGTATTCACGGCCAATAGTAATAATGTACTTCATATAAATCATCGTCCTTTCTTGTACTAAAGATTATACCATATATTAGTTTTTCACAAAAGGGGGAATTTGTCACATTCATTAAATCCGTCTTATTTTTATCTTAAGTACAAAAACCAAAATCATATAATTATATATCTTTAATAAATATAAATTACTAGGAAAATCTACAAAATCGAAATTTGTTGACAACGAACCATTGTATGATATAATCAAATTACACTAATTATGGCCCGTTGGTGAAACGGTTAACACACATGCCTTTCACGCATGCACTTATGGGTTCGAACCCCGTACGGGTCACCATCTTTAGTTTATTATAGCAGTCGGAATAATTTTATCCCTTACACACAAAAATTTGACTTGATTGCTATTAATATAGGGAGTCGCAGAAATGCGACTCTTTTATTATTTTATTTTGAAATTATTACATACTATTATAGTCTAGACTTTCTTTTTTAATAATGTTTATGATATAATCATAAGGAAAGAAAACGAGGTTAAATAATATGCAGGAATTAGATAAGAATAGAATCCCAGCTCATGTTGCCTTAATTTGTGATGGTAATGGACGTTGGGCTAAAAAAAGAGGTATGCCAAGAACATACGGTCATCGTAAGGGTGGATTTGTAATTAGAGATACAGTTCAAAATGCCGCAAAGCTTGGTATTAAGGCAGTTACATTCTTCTGCTTTTCAACAGAAAATTGGAATAGACCAGAAGATGAGGTTAAGTATCTAATGACTGCACCAGCTAAATTCTTAAAGAGATATATGAAGGATTTAGCTAGTACTAACGCAAGAATTAGAATGCTTGGACGTAGAGATAGACTTCCAAAGATTTTTATGGATGTTATCAATGAGGTTGAAGAAAAAACTAAGGATCATACAGGTATTATTTGTAATTTATGTATTGATTATGGCTCATATGATGAAATCACTACTGCAGTTAAAAAGATTGCAAGTGAATATAAGGATGGAAATATTACATTAGATGATATCACTCCAGCTTTAATTGAAGGAAATTTATTTACTAAGGATTTACCTAAGCTAGATTTATTAATTAGAACATCAGGTGAATGCCGTATTTCTAATTTCCTTTTATGGCAGCTAGGATATGCAGAGCTATATTTTACAGACACATTATGGCCAGACTTTGATAATAATGAACTAATTAAGGCAATTGCCGACTACCAGAAGCGTGATAGAAGGTTTGGTGGTATTAAGAATGAAAATAAATAAAATTGAGCCTCAAGGATATTGTGGTGGTGTTGTAAGAGCACTTAAGATAATGGATAAAACATTAGCTGATTCTTCTCTTCCAAAGCCTATATATTGTCTTGGGTCAGTTATTCATAATAGTCATGTTATAGACCATTATACAGACCTTGGAATTATTACAATTGAGGATAAGGGTCTATCTAGGCTTGAGCTATTAGATAAAATTGATGAAGGAACAGTTATTTTTTCAGCCCATGGTGTTTCACCTCTTGTTTATGAAAAGGCTAAAAATAAGGGTCTTACAATAATTGATGCGACATGTCCAATGGTTTTAACTGTTCATAAAAGAATGCTTAAGCATTTAGAGGATGGCTATGAATGTATTTATATTGGTACAGATAGGCATCCTGAATGTGAGGGTGTCCTTGGTATATCAGATAAAATCCATTTTGTTGGATCTACAAATGATGTATTAAATTTAAATATTAATTCAGATAAAATCTATGTTACAAATCAAACTACTCTTTCAATGTATGATATCAAGCTAATCTTTGATGAATTAAAGAAAAAATATCCAAATATCGAAATTGATGATAAGATTTGTGATGCAACAACCGCTAGACAAACTGCAATGTATAATCAGCCAGATTGTGATTTATGTATCATTGTTGGTGACCCTAAAAGCTCTAATACTAAAAAGCTTTATAAGGTATCCAAGGAAATTGCCGGCAAAAATACAGTTTTTGTAGAAGATTTAAATATGCTAGATAAGAGTATTCTTGATAATGTTAATACAGTTAACATTTCAAGTGGAGCTTCTACTCCTCCTTATTTAGTAGATGAAATAATTGATTATCTAAATAAAAAATAATCTCCAGAATTTTCTGGAGATTTTTTCATTATTTTCTTATTATTCTTTCATAAGCTAGACGCTTTCCATGAGGCTCAAAAGTATAATCAACAATACCACAGTATTTATAATTTAGCTTTTTAGCTATATGGTTAACAATTTCATTAACCTCATGAGTATCAATTCTAATTGATGTTTTATTATTATCAATTGCAAAATCCTCAACATAGCCCATGAATCTTTTAGCAAGGCCTAAGCCCCTATATTCCTTAGCAACAGCTAAACGATGAATAGTTAAATAATTATCATCATTTGTAATCCATTTGCCTTGGATTTTAGGATAGACCTCCTCTAAGCCTGCAATAACACCTATCGCCGCAATATCACCCCTAAGCCATAATGCATAAAGCCTTCCAAGCCTTATATCCTCTTCTAGAGTAGACTTAAATGGATAGCCAGACTCATTCCACTGGGTTGAGCCTGATTCCTTTAGGAATAATCTTGCGTCTTCGATTATTTCCATTGCACGATCTAAATCATTAAGAGTAGCTCTTTTTATCATTTTGAAGCCTCCTCAATAGATTTTAAAATATCATTATAAGATAGTCCATAATGCTCATAAATATCCTTAAGAGAACCATGAGGTATTAATGTATCTGGATTATAGGAATGGCTATAAACCTTTGATTTAAAGCCATTATTTTCCTTAAATTCAAGGATTTTTGAATAAAGAGTACCACTTGATACTACCTGCTCAAATACAATGATTGGAGCCTCATTTTCAAATATTACTCTTAAGGCATCACTATCAATAGGCTTAATAATCTTTGTATCAATTACATTAGCGTCAATATTATTATTCTTAACAAGCTTATTAATTCTTTCAATATCAGCGCCATATCCTAAAATATTTACCTTATTGCCCTTATTAATATATTCCCAAGAAGGATTTGCAATATAGGTATAATCTAAATCATGTCTTTCTTCTGCATTTCTTGGATATCTAATAACAATTGGCTTATTAACAGTAAATGCATAATTAAATAAACCAATAGTTTCCTGTAAATTTCTAGGCATTGTAATCATGATATTAGGCATTAGTGAAAACATTGATACATCATATAATCCCTGATGTGTAACACCATCCTCACCTACAATACCAGCTCTATCAATACCAATAATTACTGGTAAATTTTGTCTTGCAATATCATTTAGGAATTGGTCAAATGCTCTTTGAGCAAATGTTGAATACATTAAAAGTACAGATTTTTTACCTGCTAAAACAGAACCTGCAGCCATTACTGCAGCGTGCTCCTCTGCAATACCTACATCAATTAATGAATCTGGGTATTTAGCTTGGAATGATGTAAGCTTAGCACCCTTAATCATTGCAGGTGTAATTACAGTAAAATCTTCCTTTTCTCTCTTATTTAATAAGAAATTTGCGACAAGCTCACTATAGTCCATTTTATCATCACATGATTTTAACGGCTTACCAGTTTCTGGATTGAATGGTGGTACACCATGGAATGAACCATCCCAGTCATGCTCCGCAAATTCATAGCCCTTACCCTTAACTGTATTAAGGTGTAGGATTAAAGGCTCCTTAGGATGCTTCTTAACAGTTGTAAATAATCTAATAACAGACTTTAAATCATTTCCATTATAAGGACCAAAATAATCAAAGCCCATATCCTCAAAAATATTATCAGTCTGAATAAAGCCCTTAATACTTCTTTTTATCTTATGGAATAATCTTCTTACTGGCTTAATAGAAATCTTTGTCATAAATGTTTTCAAGCCATTTATAAAAGAATTTCCTCTTAGCTTAGCAAATGATTTAGATAAGGCACCTACAGATTTAGAAATACCCATCTTATTGTCATTAAAAATAATGATTGCTCTATTTTCCTTCTTTTGACCTAAATAATTTAAGCCCTCTAGGGCAACACCATTTGTAATTGATGAATCACCAATTAGGGTAATGACAAAATTCTTATCATCAGTTGCATTTAAAATACCAGCCATAGCTGAAATTGATGTTGATGAATGACCTGATTCCCAAACATCATATTTAGATTCAGCACGATTGATATAGCCGCTCATTCCACCATATTGTCTTAATTTAACGAAATCCTTAGCACGTCCAGTTAAAATCTTATGGACATATGACTGATGACCTACATCAAATAAGAACTTATCCTTTTCAGGATCGAATACATAATACATTGCGACAGTTATTTCAACAATACCAAGATTACTTGATAGATGTCCACCTGTCTTAGATATATTTTCAATAAGGAATGTACGGATATCCTTACATAGCTCCTTAAGCTCTTTCATATTGAGTTTTTTGATAAATGATGGATCTTTAATTTCTAAAAGATCGAACATACAAATCACCCACACTTCACTCCGAATTATTATACAATAATAAAATTATATTTTCAATAATTCGTAAGCTTTATAGCTAACCAATATTAAAAAAAAGCACCATAAAGGTGCTTAATTTACAAATCTTATAAATCCATCCAAGATGGGTCACTAGTATTAGACTGGAACCTTAATACCTTAGCGATATCCTTATCACTAATATACTTTTCAGCCGCAGCAACCTCTACTAATGTTTCGAAGTTAGAAAGTGAATGATTTTCAACCTTAGCCTCAGCAAGTCTATCTAAGCCCTTCTTTAGGTTATATGTGAAGATTGAAACGATACCTAAAACGATAGCGCCCTCTTCCTTTAATACATCAACAACCTCTAAAGATGAACCAGCTGTAGAAATTAAATCCTCAATAACTACAACCTTCTTACCAGCAACTGGCATACCTTCAATCTGGTTACCACGACCATGATCCTTAGCCTTACCACGTACATAGCCCATAGGTAAGCCTAATCTCTCAGCTACCATAGCAGCATGAGCGATACCTGCAGTTGAAGTACCTTCAATTACCTCACACTCAGGATAGAAATGCTTAACTGTTTCTGCTAAGCCATCCTCAACTACCTTTCTTACCTCTGGGTAAGATAAAGTAAGTCTATTGTCACAATAAATTGGTGACTTAATACCAGATGCCCAAGTAAATGGATCATTTGGCTTTAAGAATACTGCCTTAATCTTTAATAGGTTCTTTGCAACCTCTACTGCTAATTCCTTCTCGTTCATTTTAACAAAACTCCTTTACACATCTCTTATAGGCAGTAACTGGATCCTCTGCCTTAGTAATACTTCTACCAACTACAATATAAGTTGAGCCGTTTTCCTTTGCCATTGCAGGTGTTGCAACTCTCTTCTGGTCATCTACAGAATTATCTGCAAATCTAATACCAGGAGTTACAGAAATTAAGCCTAGCTCCTTAATAATTGGAGCCTCTAGTGCTGAACAAACAACACCATCAAGACCTGCCTGCTTAGCATTTAATGCATATGTTCTAACAACATAATTTAATGGTTCCTTGATTAATAGCTCATTCTCAAGAGTTTCCTGAGAAATAGATGTAAGCTGAGTAACTGCGATAAGCTTAGTCTTCTTACCTGCCTCAGTTGCGTCAAGACCACGTCTTGCAGCCTCCATCATCTTAATACCACCAGCTGCGTGAACGTTAGTGATTTCAACACCTAATTCACCTAAATTTCTCATAGCTGATTCAACTGTGTTAGGAATATCATGAAGCTTTAGGTCTAAGAAAATTCTAAAACCCTTAGCGTGTAAATCCTTTACTAATTCTGGTCCTTCCTTATAGAAGATTTCCATACCGATCTTTAAATATGGATTCATTCCTTCAAATGGCTTTAAGAAAATATATAAATCTTCCTTATTCTTAAAATCACATGCAATAATTACGTCTCTCATTTTACTTTGCCTTTCCGATAATATCACTTAAATTTTCAATCTGAAGCTCTTTCATTACTCTAGGTAAATCTTCAATAATATCACGACATGCGTATGGGTTAACTAGGTTTTCTGCACCAACCATGACAAGTGATGCACCTGCCATCATCATTTCGATAACCTCATATGCATTTGAAATACCACCCATACCAATTACTGGTACATTTACAGCGTGTGATACCTCATAAACCATTCTAATGGCAACTGGTAAAATACCAGGTCCTGAGTATCCACCCTTCTTTACTGCAATAATTGGCTGACCAGTCTTTAGATTGATTCTCATACCAACTAAAGTATTGATTAAGCTGATTGCATCTGCACCAGCAGCCTCAACAGCCTTAGCCATCTTTACAATATCAGTTACATTAGGTGAAAGCTTAACGATTAATGGCTTTGTACAAACCTCTTTTACTGCCTTTACTAAATCATGTGCAGTATCAGGGTCAACACCAAAAGCCATACCTCCACCCTGAACATTAGGGCAAGAAATATTTAATTCTACTGCGAATACCTTGTCACTCTTAATTACTCTCTTAACAGTTTCAACATATTCATATAAGGAATGACCACCAACATTTGCGATAATCTGATCCTTATAAACCTTATCAAGCTTAGGTAATTCCTCGCTTACAACCTTATCAACACCAGGATTCTGAAGACCGATGGAATTAATTAATCCTGAAGGACATTCAGCAATTCTTGGAAGGGGATTACCATATCTTGGCTCTAAAGTTGTACCCTTAATAGAAATACTACCTAAAATGTTAATATCATATAAATCTGCGAATTCATAACCAAATCCGAATGTGCCAGATGCTGGAATAATTGGATTTTTAAATTCTTTTCCTAAAAATTTGATTTTAGTATCCATTAGAATTCCACCTCACTTGCAGCAAATACTGGACCTTCCTTACATACTCTCTTAGGTCCCTTAGTTGTCTTAATTGAGCAGCCCATACATGCACCAAAGCCACAACCCATTCTAGCCTCTAGTGATACCTCACCATTAGGATAGCTCTTAGCTAGGTTTTCAAGCATTCTATATGGTCCACATGCATAATAATAATCAACACTTAAATTTTCTTCTTTAATAAGATCTAATACTGTACCCTTAACTCCACAAGAGCCATCATCAGTACATAAATGTAAATCAGACATTTCAGCAAGCTTATCTAATAATACTAAATCGTCCTTAGATCTTGCACCATAAATCATCTGTGGCTTAATACCCTTTTCATTATAGTACTTAAGTACTGCAAAGAATGGGGCTACACCAATACCACCTGCAATTAATGTAGGCTTAATATCAGTTCTTAAATTAAAGCCATTACCTAAGCCAACAAGGCACTTTAATGACTGACCAGCAGTCATTAAAGACATTTCCTTTGTTCCTTGACCTAAAACCTTATAAAGAATTTCAATATAACCTGGACCAAAATTCGAAACTGAAATTGGTCTTCTTAAATAATGAGGAGGTAAAGTTATGTTAATGAATTCACCACAATTCTTAACCTCACTAACATCCCCTTCAAGCTTCATAAGGAAGATATCCTTAGATACTTTTTCATTTAGTGTAATTGTTAACTTTACGTCTTTCATTAATTCCTACTCCTTATCTATTACAGAAATACCCATTGTTATTTCTTCTAGTACGTCAAGTAATACCTTAACTGTATCAAGACAAGTGAATACTGCAACATTGTTATCAATTGCAGCACGACGGATAATCTTACCATCGATGTTCTGTGTTACACCCTCTGTAGATGTATTTAGAACATATGTTACATAACCCTTCTTGATTGACTCAAGGATTTCCTCACTACCCTGAGAAATCTTCTTTCTAATTCTAGTCTTAATATCATGCTCCTTTAAGAACTTAGCAGTTCCTGATGTAGCCTCGATATTGAAGCCTAAATTATAGAATCTCTTAATTAATGGAAGTGCTGCTTCCTTATCTGCATCTGCAATTGTAGCAAGAATTGTACCGTAGTTTGCAACTCTTGTACCAGAGGCCTTTAATGACTTATATAAAGCACGGTTTAATGAATAATCATAACCGATAGCCTCACCTGTAGACTTCATTTCTGGTGATAATACTGCATCTAGACCAGCAAGCTTAGTGAATGAGAATGTTGGAGTCTTAACATACCATCTCTTACGCTTTGGAGCAAGACCAACATATCCTAAATCCTTTAGCTTAGCACCAAGCATTACCTTAGTTGCGATATTTGCAACTGGAATGTTAGTTGACTTAGCTAGGAATGGTACAGTACGGCTTGAACGAGGGTTAACCTCAATAATTGATACATTGTTATTCTTATCAACAATGAACTGGATATTGAATAAACCAACCATCTTTAGCTTTAAGCCGATTCTTACAGTAAAATCAACGATTGTCTTCTTTACTTCCTCACTTAATGAATAAGGAGGGTAAACTGACATAGAGTCACCTGAGTGTACACCTGTACGCTCAATATGCTCCATAATACCAGGGATGAATACATCAGTACCATCACAGATTGCGTCTACCTCGCACTCCTGACCTGATACATACTTATCAACTAGGATTGGGTGCTCGTTATCAAATTCAACAGCCTCAGCAACCTTAGCTCTTAATACCTTTTCATCATATACGATGTGCATCATTCTACCACCAAGTACGAATGATGGACGAACTAATACTGGATAACCAATCTCATTTGCAGCCTTAACAGCCTCTTCAACTGAGAATACACCAAAGCCCTTTGGCATTGGGATACCGATTTCCTGCATTGCAACCTCGAAAAGCTCTCTATCCTCAGCTGTATCAATTGCCTTAGCTGATGAACCGAAAATCTTAACACCTGCAGCGTCTAGCTTATCTGCAAGGTTGATAGCTGTCTGACCACCAAGTGCAACAACTACACCCTCTGGCTTTTCGAAATCGATAATATTCATAACATCCTCAAATGTTAATGGTTCGAAATATAGCTTATCTGATACTGTGTAATCAGTTGAAACTGTTTCTGGGTTATTATTGATGATAATAGCCTCATATCCAGCCTCCTGAATACCCCAAATTGCATGAACTGTAGTATAGTCGAATTCTACACCCTGACCAATTCTGATAGGACCAGAGCCTAATACTACAATCTTCTTCTTATCACTTCTGATTGATTCATTTTCATGCTCATAAGTAGAATAGAAATATGGAATATATGACTTGAACTCTGAAGCACAAGTATCAATCATCTTATAAACTGGATAAATATTATTCTTCTTTCTGAAGTTATAAACCTCAACTGGAGTAGACTTCCATAGCTTAGCTAAATAGCTATCTGCAAAGCCATACTTCTTAGCATACTTTAATGTTTCTAAATCAAATGGCTTAGCCTTAACTTCCTCTTCCATTTCAACAATGTGTAAGAACTTATCTAAGAAGAATCTATCAATCTTAGTTAAGTCATATAATTCTTCAACTGTAACACCCTTACGAAGTGCCTCACCAATTGCATAAATTCTTTCGTCATTATGCTGAGCGATAAATGCCATAATGTCTTCAACAGACATATTCTTGAACTTTGCAAGCTCAATATGGTCAACCTTATTTTCTAGAGATCTAATAGCCTTTAATAATGCCTCCTCGATATTTCTACCAATTGACATTACCTCACCTGTAGCCTTCATCTGAGTAGATAGGCTTCTATTAGCATCTGCGAACTTATCAAATGGGAATCTTGGAACCTTAGCTACAACGTAGTCAAGAGTTGGCTCAAATGATGCAAATGTATTTGCAATTCTAATTTCATCTAGTCTTAAACCACAAGCAATCTTAGCAGATACTCTAGCAATTGGATAACCAGATGCCTTAGATGCTAAAGCTGATGAACGAGAAACTCTTGGGTTAACCTCGATTACATAATACTGGAATGAATATGGGTCAAGTGAGAACTGTACGTTACATCCACCCTCAATCTTTAATGCACGAATAATCTTAAGTGCTGAATTTCTTAGCATCTGATATTCCTTATTTGTTAAAGTCTGAGAAGGTGCTACAACGATTGAGTCACCAGTATGAATACCAACTGGGTCAACATTTTCCATACAACAAACTGTAATTGCTGTATCGTTTGCATCTCTTAATACTTCATATTCAATTTCCTTAAAGCCCTTAATAGACTTTTCAACTAATACCTGTGAAACTGGAGAAAGCTTTAACGCATTCTTTGCAAGTGGAATTAATTCCTCTTCATTGTCTGCGAAACCACCACCAGTACCACCTAATGTGAAGGCTGGTCTTAAAATTACTGGGTAGCCAACCTTAATTGCAGCCTGTCTAACCTCTTCAAGGTTTGTAGCTGTGATAGAATCTAGAATTGGCTCACCAATCTTTTCACAAAGCTCCTTGAATAATTCACGGTCTTCTGCATTTGCGATAGCCTCAGCTGTAGTACCAAGCATTTCTACCTGACACTCATCTAGGATACCCTTCTTTGCAAGCTGCATACCTAAATTTAAACCTGTCTGACCACCGATAGAGCATAATAATCCATCTGGTCTTTCATATCTAATGATCTTTGCAACATGCTCAAGATCAAGTGGTTCCATATAAACCTTATCTGCAATCTTAGTATCAGTCATGATTGTAGCTGGGTTAGAGTTAACAAGGATTACCTCATAGCCCTCTTCCTTAAGTGCTAAGCATGCCTGTGTACCTGCATAGTCGAATTCGGCTGCCTGACCAATTACGATTGGACCAGAACCAATTACCATAATCTTCTTTATATCTTCTCTTCTTGGCATTATCTTGCACCTCCGAAATTCTTCATGTTTTCAACAAACTTATCAAATAGGTATTCAGAGTCCTCTGGACCTGCTGCAGATTCTGGATGATACTGAACTGCGATAACCTTGTTTTCTACATCTTCCATACCTTCACATCCACCATCAATTAGGTTGATATGAGTAAGCTTTAAACCTGTACCCTCAAGTGAGTCAACATTGATTTCGAATGAGTGATTCTGGCTTGTAATTTCAATCTTATCTCTGCTTAAATTCTTAACAGGGTGGTTACCACCTCTATGACCGAACTTCATCTTATGAGTCTTAGCACCATAGGCAAGACCAATCATCTGATGTCCTAAGCAAATACCTAAGATAGGTAATACACCCTTCATTTCTCTAATTAGATTAATAACTGGGGTAACATTCTCTGGGTCACCAGGACCGTTAGAGATAAATAAACCATTTGGCTTATATTTTAAAATCTGTTCCTTTGGTGTGTTATAAGGAACTACAACAACATTACAGCCTAGGTGGTTAAGCTTTCTAATAATATTTAACTTGCAACCACAGTCTACTGCAACTACTGTATATTGTGGATTTGGAGTTCTAGAATACCATACCTTCTTACTAGTTACTCTTGCAACCTGATCCTTAGCATATTCAAATGCATTAAGTTTAGCCATACATTCCTCAATTGGAGTATCTGCATCAGTAACTAATGCCTTCATTGAACCATAATCTCTAATGATTCTTACAATCTCTCTTGTATCTACACCAGTTAAGCCTACTACATGGTTTTCTTCCATAACCTCAGCTAAAGTTCTAGTGTAACGGAAGTTTGAAGGCTGATCATTATACTCACCAACAATAAATCCTGACATAGCGATTGACTTAGATTCATAATCCTCATCAGCTAAGCCATAATTACCGATTAATGGGTAAGTCATAACAATCATCTGATCACAATATGATGGGTCAGATAAAATTTCCTGGTAACCAACCATTGAAGTGTTGAACACGATTTCAGCTAGCTTCTCATCTAATGAACCGAAGCCCTCACCCTCAAATACGTGGCCATCCTGAAGTACTAATTTTCTTTTCATCCAAAATACCTACTTTCTTTTATATACTATATTACCGCTTACAAGTGTAAGAGTATTAAAGCCATAAAGCTTTCTTCCGATAAACGGACTATTCTTTGATAATGATTCAATCTCACCATATGAATATGTATGTTCATGATCAATATCAACTACAATTAAATCTGCAATCGCACCCTCTTCAAATCTTCTTTCTGGAAGACCAAAGATTTTGATTGGATTATATACCATTAAGTCTAATAATCTTTCATATGAAATCATACCAGTCTTAACAAAATCTGTATAAATAATTGGAAGGGCTGTTTCAAGACCTAAGATTCCATTTGGAGCCTTTAGGAATTCAAGCGCCTTCTCAGCCTCTGTATGAGGGGCATGGTCAGTTGCGATAACATCACAAGCACCATCGATTAATGCCTCAACACAGGCAAGTCTATCATCCTCTGCTCTAAGAGGAGGATTCATCTTAAAGTTAGCATTTAAATTTACTAGGCTCTTATTTAAATCTAGGTGGTGAGGGGCAATCTCACAAGTGATATTAGTATATCCTGCCTTCTTAGCAGCTCTTACTAATTCAATTGACTGTCTTGTAGATAAATGACAGAAATGATACTTACAGCCAATCTTCTTAGCTAGCTCAATTTCTCTATCTACTGCGATATATTCGCCCTCAGGCTCCTTAGTCTTTAAATACTTGAAATCCTCTGAATGTGAGGCAACGATTGTTCCATACTTTTTAGCAAGCTTCATCTGCTCCTCTAAAATAGGGATGTTATGGAAACCCATACCATCATCAGAAATAGCCTTAACTAAATCATGGAATTCATCAAGCTTAGATGCTTCCTTACCCTGCTCACCCATTGTTACTGAACCATATGGGAAGCAATTAACGATTGCATCACGCTCAATAATTTCAAGCTCCTTTAATACATGCTCTCTATTATCTGGAACTGGATTTAAATTTGGCATTGGCATACATGTTGTAATACCACCCTTGGCAGCTGCCATTGTACCAGACTTAATTGTTTCCTTGTATTCAAAGCCAGGCTCTCTAAAATGAACATGGACATCGACAATACCAGGCATAATTAAATTGTTATTGCAGTCGATAACATCAGCACCATTTGCTTCAATATTTTCTGCAATCTTCTTTATCTTATCTCCATCAACTAATACATCCTTCTTTACTAGCTGATTATTCTCGATTACTCGACCATTCTTTAATAAAATCATTATAGGTTACCATCCAAGCTATCTGAAATTACTGCCATTCTAATATAAACACCATTAGTCATCTGCTTATAAATTCTTGACTTTGGACATTCTGCAACCTCACTGGCAATTTCAACACCTCTATTAATTGGTGCTGGATGCATAATGATTGCATTATCCTTCATTGCTTCCATTCTTTCTACTGTCATACCATATCTCTTATGATATTCCTCAACAGTAATCTGCATCTTCTCCTGATGACGCTCAAACTGAACACGAAGTAACATAATTACATCCATAGTTCTAATTGCCTCATCTAAGTCTAGATATGGAGCTGAATGATCATTGAACTCCTCAGGACCTGAAATATAAACATCCATTCCTAATCGTCTCATAATCTCAATATTTGTATGTGCAACACGAGAGTGGGAAATATCTCCTACAATACAGCACTTTAATCCTTCAAACTTACCGAATTCCTCATGAATAGTCATTAGGTCAAGTAAAGACTGTGTTGGGTGGTTGGCCTTACCATCTCCACCATTGAAGATTGGAATCTTAATTCCCTCTAGCTCCTTAAAGTACTCATCCTTAGAATGTCTGATGACAACACCATCAACACCAAGTGCTTCAAAGGTTCTTACAGTATCGTAAAGTGATTCGCCCTTTGCTATACTAGATAACTGTGTATCAAAGTCTACAACCTTGACACCAAGATTCATCAATGCACACTGGAATGAATACTGAGTACGAGTTGAATTCTCGAAGAATAGTGTCGCAATCTTCTTATCAGGATACTGAATTCTAAATCCCTTCTTTAGCTTCTCTGCGTACTTAATAAGCTCAAGTATCTTTTCTGTTGATAAATCCTTTAATGTAAGTAATCCTCTCATATTAACCTCTCTTATAAAAGAAAATAGTTTCCCAGTCCAAAAGACTAGAAAACTAGCAATAACATAAAAATCTTATCATACATTATCAGTAATCTTGTTAGCCTCACTGGACTATCTTAAAGCTTTTTCCCGTACATTATACCACAAAGTTTTTTTCTTGCAAGGGTGAAAGCCTATAAATAATATAAATATTTATATAACAATAATTAATGAATCATTCGTATCATCATTAATTAAATTTATATCATCGGTGATATTATCAAAATAATCCTCATCAATTATTGATGATTCATATTCATATTCCTTAACACCGGTAATAACAACATCGTCATTCTTAGACTTTAAATATTTGGCAACTCCTGTCAAATATCCATAGCCTAAGCCGATTATGACATTATCATAATCTAGATAGTCCTTTAAGATATCCTTTAATGCTTTATAAAAATAGCTTACACCAAGTTTTTCCTTAAATGGATTAATAAGTAACCCATCCTCAATTTCAAGCTTCATATCACTTGCCATATCAATAAGTGACTCAAGACCTAATATTTTAGGAGTTCTTACAAGCTCGTGCCCATTCTTATATATCTCTTCTGTTATTTTAGGATCAATATCATCATATGAAACTAAAATAGCCTTTAAATTTAATTCATGAGCTGCCTTAGAAAAATATAATATATCATTTCCAAGACCTGGGTAAATTAAAATCGTATCAGATTTAATCTTATCCTTATTCTTATATTCAGTTAGAATAAAGGTATAAATATCCTTATAGATATCCTCTTTAAATCTCAAGTACATCTCTTTACTCCTCTATAAACTCAATTTAAAACAATTATAACACTTTAAGTATAAAATTACTATTTCTTATTTAATAAATTAAATAAAATATTACATTTGGTTAATATAAATAAAAATTGTATAATAGTTATGGTGATATTTATGAAGGTAGTAGGCTTAATAACTGAATATAATCCTTTACATAATGGTCATATCCATCATATAAACGAGGTTAAAAGATTATCTAAGGCAGATATTTTAATAACTGTCATGTCATCATCATTTACTATGAGAGGTGATTTATCCTTATTTGATAAATTCACTAAAACCATTCAAGCATTAAAGGCAGGTACTGATATTGTAATTGAGCTACCTCTAATTTATGCAATTGAGCGAGCTGATATCTTTGCAAAAAATGCTGTACTTCTTTTAAACCTTGCAGGAGTAAATGAAATCTGGATAGGCTCTGAAGAAAATGATACCTCAATTTATGAAAAATATTATTTAGAACAAAATAATATAAATAATAAGGATGATTATTCTACATCCTATAAAAATAAAACAAATATCGAATTAAAATCTAATGATATATTAGGTTATTCATATTATAAGGCAATAAAGGATTACAATTTAAATATCAATCTATATACAATTAAAAGAATCAATAGTGATTATTTAGATCAAAAGCCAAGTGATGATTTAATTACATCGGCTTTATCAATTAGAAAAAATTTAGATTTATTAAATAAATATACACCAAGCTTT